>CAXTDB010000007.1:4521-21917 GCA_964242045.1 uncultured Leptolyngbya sp.
ACCGTTTCGCCCGCTAATTCGATTTGTTTATATGTATTTTCTACTCGGCGGTATGCTCGATGGTTATCCCGGTTTTACTTGGTGTACGTTACAAGCATTTTACGAATACTTGATTCTGCTCAAAGTGTGGGAACTCAAACATCTGCCTGTCCAAGCACCCAACATCACTGAATCTGCTCACGTCACACCTCAAAGTGTAAAATAGTATACTGATCTCATTCGGATATAGTCGATCGACTATAAATGGTTAAATAAGGAAACTTCGGCTTAGAAACTCCCTGAAACTTGCAACATCTCTTTACAAGCTTTAAAAATAGAGTAGTGCTGAGAGTCGCTGCGCGTTGGATCGATCGGATGTCTAAATCCGATGTTAGCTTCGGTTCTCAACGAATTATATTGATGGCATCAGTTGCCGCCAGATGAAGGAGAGTAGAGTGTCTGTGATCCATCGTCTAAAGCAAGATCTCAAGAATGATCTGATCGCTGGTTTGCTCGTCGTGATTCCTTTAGCGACGACGATCTGGCTCACTTATACGAGCGCGAATTGGGTGATTAATTTTCTCACTCGCGTTCCCAAGCAGTTGAATCCGTTCGACGGCTTGCACCCAATTCTGGTGAACATCCTGAATTTCGTTGTCGGTTTAGCAGTTCCGCTGTTCAGCATTCTGTTTATCGGACTGATGGCGCGCAACATTGCTGGACGCTGGCTTCTGGATGTGGGCGAACAAGTTCTACAAGCGATTCCGTTGGCTGGCGCGATTTACAAAACGCTGAAACAACTTCTAGAAACCGTTCTGCGCGATTCGAGCGGTAAGTTTCGGCGAGTGGTTTTAGTAGAATATCCGCGTCAGGGAGTTTGGTCGCTTGGATTTGTCACAGGCGCGATCGGGGCAGAAGTTCAATCGCATTTCAAGCAAGATATGCTGAGCGTTTTTATTCCAACGACTCCAAACCCGGCAACAGGTTGGTATGCGGTTGTGCCTGAAACGGATGTGATAACTCTGTCGATGCCGATCGAAGATGCCTTTAAGGTGATTATTTCCGGTGGAATTGTCAGCCCGGATGCAATGAATACGATCGTGGCAACCCGCGCCAAGCCCCCATTAGCTGAAGCGATCGCAGACGAATAATACGCTACCTTAGAAAGTTGCGATTAAAGAGCGTTGCGATCGGCACTATTGAATCGTTTGAGCGAGCTGCCAAACTGCTCAGAAGCAGAAGTGAAAAGAACGTCAGTATTCAGTGACATGCTTAGATCCTACAGATCCACTTTTTGCAGGATGGATGTTCTTGGTACTGGTGGAAAGCCCACTGGTCAGAATAACCAAGCCGTTGAGCAGCGTACTTCCAGTCTTGCAAGCTAAATTGCTTTGCCTTTTTGCTGTTGTTCAGATAGTGAACGACCCATCCACGTTCATAATTTTTGCTCTGCTGCTGTTTTATTACCCAATCAATAAATTCCCTGTGCTTCTGGTTGAGTCGATTGAGGCTAGCGCACTGTGTTTTATAAATGCCCCAACCAAACGGTAGTAGTGCGCCAATCGGAGCTAATACCTTCAAGACCATTGCCAAAGTTATTGCTAAAGTCATTATGAATCTCCTATCACTGCTGTCATCATAGGAGTGGCAAATTAATAATCCGCCTGAAGGATGTCACGATCGCACCGTCATAATTGTCATAGCTGGATTTCGACCAATGGCTAGATGTCACTGTCACTTTTACAGCTGCCCTAAGGCTTTTTATCTATGTCTTTTCCCACAACTGTTAACGCTGATGCGCTCTCGATTGAACTCGACAATTAACGCTTTGCTATAATTGCCAAAAACAAGTCAATTGATTACTTGATTAGCAGTCGCAAACATACCAGCGCAAGCTAAGCGGTCATCGCTAGTTGAAGCGATCGTAGACGAATAATACGCTACTTTGGGGAAGTTGCCACCTCCGGAAAAAATGTCTGTGACTCCCCGTGTTTTAGCGCTCGATTTCGATGGTGTGATTTGTGATGGTCTGAAAGAGTATTTCCAGACGGCTTGGAAGGCTTACGCTCAGATGTGGCAGGCTGGAGCAATTCCAGATGAAAGGTTTGCGCCTGTGTTTTACCGATTGCGCCCCGTGGTTGAGACAGGTTGGGAAATGCCTGTTCTGATTCGGGCGTTGGTGATAGGGATTGAAGAAGAGGAAATTTTGCAGGATTGGACTGCGATCGCAACCCAAATCATCACAGAGGATAATCTGAAGCCTTTGGAAATTAGCGCGATCGTAGACAAAATTCGCGATTATCTGATTGCAACGGATTTAGAGAACTGGTTAGCAGAGCATGAATTCTATCCAGGAGTGATCGATCAACTGCGATCGCTTCTAGGCAGTTCAATTGATTTTTTTATCATCAGTACAAAAGAAGGGCGATTCATTCAACAACTGCTGAAAAAGCAAGGAATTGAACTTAGAAATGAACAGGTTTACGGCAAAGAATCGAAACGTCCCAAGCCTCAGATTTTGACCGAACTGAAGCAAACTTACGGAGAAACGGCTTCAATCTGGTTTGTTGAAGATCGATTGAAAACGTTGCAGGCAGTAGAGAAACAGGAAGCTTTAGGGCAAGTCGAGTTATTTCTAGCGGATTGGGGATACAACACGGCATCCGATCGGCAAGCGGCGGAAAAGAGCGATCGGATTCATCTGCTTTCTCTTGCCCAATTTGCTCAAGATTTTTCAACCTGGATTTAAACAAAAAAAGAGGGCAAAATCGCCCCCATACTTTGAACCCACATAAATGAAAAATGATTGCTGTATGACTTGCTTAATAAGCCAGACCCATACTGCGCGTTGTTTCAGCACCCAGGTAAACCCGAATGCTGAGGAAGTCGGTCGGACAAGCAGTTTCGCACCGCTTGCAACCAACACAATCCTCAGTGCGAGGTGAAGATGCGATTTGACCCGCACGACATCCATCCCAGGGAACCATCTCCAGGACATCCGTCGGGCAAGCCCGAACACATTGCGTACACCCAATACAGGTGTCGTAGATTTTGACCGTATGCGACATATTATGGAAGGCTCCAGATTAGTGCTTATGACTTGACATCATAGGATTTGGCATCATCTGTAGTTCTGAAACTACACGACATAAAACCGTTTACTCTCAGAATCAATGCCTAGTTTACTCTGGCGTGTTGTTACACTCTTTCAGACAGTTGCAAAAGTTTAAATTGCGTAATGTGAAAGCGATTTACAACTCGGCTGAGCCGAATACCATTTGCACCACAAACGGTTTACCGCCTTCTTTGTGATAGCGATCTGCCCAGTTGCGAAGAATTTCATCGAGTTCAGCGATCGCACCTTCGATCCGATCGCTGGGAATATCCAATTCTTCCAGTACCCGCATCACCTGCCCCTGACGCTGCGCCCAGTCTTGCATCAACCGGAAAAATCGCGCTGTGTCTTCGATCATGACGTAGGCGCGTTCTTCTTGATCGTCTGGAGAATATGAAGCACGAGACAGCGCATACAACGGCATTCCCCAAGGCGATTCGACGCGCGTGACTGTACCAGAATACAGCAGGCGGCGCTTGATGTGTTCCGCTAAAGCTTCACTCAGCGGCAGTCGTTGATCTTCAGGGAGGTCTTCTTGCGATCGCGCATGTAAAAACTCGATCAGTTCCAAAAACTGAAAGGCGTTGAGCAGTTGCGCGTCCGGAAGATTCGGTGGAAGTTTTTGTTCGATTTGGCGCTTTTCATCAGAAGCCAGACTGCCGCCGGAGATTCGAGAGCGTCCAGGCTGCCAAGGATAGTGTTCTATCCAGGCGTAAGGCAACTGAATCAAGTACCGAGGCTCTTGTGACCCTAGCATTTTGAGTAATTTGCCTTCGGTGAGTGCTTGCCGGACTTCTTCGACGATCGCTTTGACTCGTTTCGGTTCGATATGGTGCAGATGCCCCGTCATGCGGAGATTGCCATCTTGCTCCAAGTACGTCATATAAATAGCGCACTTGGCAGCCGTTGCAGCAGCATCTAAGAATGCACCGTGGCGATGTCCGCCCGTCCGCATCGCGCTAAATGCCAGATACAACATAATCTGATCCATCGCACTTGGACTGAGCACTTTGATCAGATCGAGATCGTTTGCCATGTCAGAAAGCGCCACCGCTGAAACAAAGAACACGAATACGAAACGGTAACGAAGTTTAGTCTACAGTGAGAATCGAAGCGCAAATTCCGCATCGACTCTTTATCGGCTAAAACTTCATCGATTCGGAAGCCCTAGCCATTTTATCTTTATCCAACTGATAAAGAATGGCTGTTCTGAACGTGCCCAACTTTTACCAGAAGTCAACAGTCGAATTTTATAGCCTTCGTTTCGAGAATGGAAAGCAATCTTTGATCGGGGCGAAATTGGAAACGGAGGAACTCTCTAGAGAAGTAAGCTCCGTTTGAGAAGCTCGGAATTAGGAAGGTTAGAGTGGAATCGTCATGAAATCATAATCAGCTTCGATGCGTCCGCTTCCTCGGTGGGCGAGAACTTGCGGAGCGGATTGAGCGGCGTTTAACTGAGCGGCGGGAGAGAAACGCTCGGTGGCGTAATTCCCGATAGCGACTGCTCCGATGAGCCAGCTAAAGAGTGCGACCAGGGTTTGAGCGCGCATAAATAGTACGTCCTCAGTGTGATATTCCCCTTTTCATTCTTTGGGGCATCACATCAGGACAAAATTGATGAATTAACTCAAATTCGGTAGTCACACCTACTTGACAAATGTTGAATGTTAGTGTGAGCAATTGGTGTTCAGCGCTTCTACGAGAATCCAATTTCCTGATTGATTATATTTACCGAAGCCGCTCAGTAGTTGCCCGGACTGAATTTTCTGGAGTTGAGCGTTGATTTCGGCTTCTACGGTGACGATCGACCAAGTTTGCTCAGGTTTGTCGATCGATCTCAAGGTATACTCTTGTACTGCTTTTTGTTCAAAGATGCCTGAAAATGATTGAGCTACTGCGCTAGGAGGTTGAACCCTAGAGATAGCGGGACATTCACCGCTGTTGGGATAGCTTTCTGGATGGTCGATGTAGTAGCGTTGCCAGTACTGCCATTCTGGGTGTGAAGGTGACAAATTGTACACAGGGAAAATTGCGGCGGGTGCGGCTTGGTCGAGCACTAGGGCGAGTTGGAGCGATCGCACATTCAGTTCTCGCGGCTGACAGTTTTGTTCAATGCAGAGGGCGGCTGCCATTCCTGCGGCTTGTCCAATGCCTAGAACAACAGGCTGTAATCGGGTTGCGCCGTTTGCTATGTGCGTGACGGAGATGTTTTTTTCGCAAACCAGGAAATTGTCGATCGCTTGCGGTACAAGACAAGTGTAGGGAATCGTGAACGGTGTTCCTGTCCAGCGTCCACCCCAGCGAATTGATTTCGGTTTGAGCGGAATATCGCCGCTCGGATAATGGTGATCGTTGACGTAGTTGCCGATTGCGATCGATTGACAGAAGTTTTCGGCGTATTCGCATCCGATCGCTTCGACTTGAAAGGGTAAGGGGGCGACTCGTCCTTTGGGCAGTAGGTCTTGTTCGCGTAGAGTGGTGATACCGATGAGGCGACGGCTTTCTCGATAGTAGGGATGAAGTGCGATCGCGCCTGTCGGAAAGGTGTCTTCTGCAAGTCCGTAGCGGGTTCTAAGTTGAGCTTGGATGAAGTGGGCAAAAGCGAGAGAATGATTTTTGGCTTCTTGGTGGAATTGAGCGCGGGTTTCTGGGGCTAACAATCGTTCCACGCCTTTTCCATAATCGTTGCCGGAGATGGGCCAGTTGATCATGAAGCGATCGCCCGGTAAGCGACCGTAATTTAGAAAAGTTTCTGCTCCGTATTTTGTCCAAGCATTCTCGAATTTTGATTGATCGTAATCAGGGGGTTTGGGAATTTCAGACGCTTTCGATTCGCCAAAGTCGCGCATAACGACGACCCAAGTGGGGGCTTGAACGGGGTAGGTTTGAGTGAGTTCGTTGTGTTTGATTGGCGCGCTCGGTTCACTGAATTCGGATTGCAGCTCCCAGCCCCAGCGGTAAGGAATATTTCCGAGTTCGAGTAGATCGCCGAGTTCGGTGGCATCGATCGTAATTTTCGCCTCAATTTTGACGGTTTGGAATTCGACACCGAGAATACAATCTGCTTTTCTCAGAACCTTCTCTGGTGTTTCGCCTTGAATCCACTGTAAATTCGGCAAGGCTTTCACCCAATCGGCAAAGATTTCGGCTGCGATTCGCGGCTCATACGTGAAAAAACTGACCCAAGCATTGTTTAGTCCTTCGGGTTGTCGCTGTTCTAATTCTCGTAAGAACACGCCCCAAATTCCGGTTTGAAAGGCTGCGAGTTCGTTGCCATCAGGAGCGCTAACCCCTGCACTGGTGAGCATTCCACCCAACCAAGAGAATTCGCTGACTAAAATCGTTTTGGCTCCCCGCCTTGCGGCTTGGATTGCTGCGGCTGTTCCTCCAGTTCCGCCCCCCACGACTAGCACATCTGCGATCAGTTCCCGCATCGTTTTTCTGAGCTAAAAATCTTTTCAATCATCTCCATCAATGCAATTTTGAGCAAGTTTTCTAAGACGCGATCATTGTCTTGCTGTCAGAATCTGCTTAGCCGTGAGTTGTAGAGTTGGAAATGTGGGAGAAGCGATCGCATCATTGCCCCGAAATTCTCGCTCTGCATAAATCCAATTTTCAAGCGTTAGCACAATCACAACGCTTCGACCTGGATCAACGAGCCAGTATTCAGGAATGCCCCGCGCCGCGTACTCACTACGCTTCTCAACGTAATCGCGATCGTAATTCCCACTTCCAGGATTGCCCGGAGAAACCACTTCAATTACAAGCAAAGGGGGCGGCATCTCGATCGCGAGCAGCGACTGGGTTTGGGTGAGCAATGCGGCAATAGACGCTTCAGAGTGAACGGTGAGATCAGGTTCTCGCGCTGTCACTTCGGAGGAGTTGACAGCGATTTGCTGCTTGTCTCCAACTCGCTCGATCGAGAGACCCATCTGAGTCACAAAGTAGATGAGCAGGAATCTCGCAATGATAAGATTGTGCGGGTCTTCGTTCGGCAATTCAATTAACGCTCCATTCACCAATTCATAATGAGCGTTTGTGCCGTCGTCATAGTTGAGATATTCATCGATCGACTTGAATCGGGATTTGGCTTGTGTCATTGAGATCTAGCCTCGCTGCGTGCCGTTTTGAATCGCTAACCTCTTGTGCTGATTATGGCAGATGGATGGTAGAGTCTCGATCGACAAACCTCAATCAATTAACTATGAAAGCGCAGGTCTTTCGTGGAGTGAATCAACTCCAATACGAAGATGTTCCAAAACCCGAAATTGCAGCCGATGAAGTGTTAGTGCAAGTGCAAGTGGTCGGCTTGTGTCAGTCGGATATCAAAAAGATTAAGTATCCCTTGCTAGAGCCGCCTCGGATTTTTGGGCATGAAACCGCAGGCACGATCGCTTCAATCGGATCAGCGGTGAAAGATTGGAAAATCGGCGATCGTGTGATCGTTCTCCATCACATTCCTTGTATGCACTGCGCCTATTGTTTGAATGAGAATTTCTCAATGTGTGAAGTGTACAAAAACATTACGACGACAGCGGGATTTGTGCCGAGCGGGGGCGGATTTGCCCAATATGTGAAAGTTCCGGGTCATATTGTGCGAAATGGCGGATTGATGCGAATTCCGGACGATGTGACGTTTGAGCAGGCGAGTTTTGTGGAGCCAACGAACTGCTGCTTGAAAGCAGTGAAAAAGGCGCAGATTCAGCCAGGGCAGACCGTTTTAGTAATGGGAGCGGGGCCGATCGGGCTGATGTTTATCATGTTGGTGAAATACTTTGGAGCAAGAGCGATCGCGACTGATTTGATCCCGTCCCGAATCGAGAAAGCTGTGAGCGTCGGAGCCGATGCTGCATTTGATGCGCGCGATTCTGAACTTTCGAGCAAAATTCAGGCGATGACTCAAGGAATGGGAGTCGATGTCAGTTTGTTAGCAGTTCCAAGCGATAAAGCATTTTTTCAGGCGCTCGACTGCACCCGCAAAGGCGGGAAGATTCTCTTTTTTGCAGAGTTTCCAGATGAATTAGAGATTCCGATCAATCCGAATGTTCTCTATCGACGGGAAATCGATTTGATGGGTAGTTATAGTTCATCGTATCGAGTGCAGGCATTAGCAGCAGAAATCGTGTTCGATCGTCGGATTGATGTCGATGCTTTGATTAGCGATCGCTTTCCCCTCTCCGATCTTGCCGAAGCCGTCGATCGTGCTGTTGCTCCCACACCCGATACTTACAAAATCCTGATCTATCCTCAACAGTAAGGAGTCACATCCTCGCCGCATTCATCCGCTAGATAAGACAGCGCGCGAAAACGAATTCCAACTAGCTGTTCATAAAGTGGATTCAATTTACAGAGCGGTGGAATATGAACCACTTTGTTTCCGAAAAGCTTGATATTGCGTTCAAACGGACATTGGGCTGGAATCATTTTGCACAAGAAGCGAGCGATTTTTGGATCGTGAATTTCGGTATGATCGAGCCACGATCGTACCGGATGCAAAACGTCTAAATGGAGTTCGGGATGGGGCTGTAAATCTTGCGTTTCGGGATGTCGATCGCATAACGTCAGCCGCAAATTTTCTAGAATCTCAGTGCCAGTCTTCAAGGTTTGGCAAAACTGCTCTAGAATCGCGTCTTCGGTTGAGGTATACACCCCATCCGCCAAAGCGACCATCACCGCAGTTCGGAGGAAATTCTCGGCACATTCAGGGCTGTCTGCGAAGCTCGATCGCAGTTCATCTTCGGAGACTGAGTTAAACGAGCGATCGGCTTCCTCTTGGGTTAATTCGTGTTCAGTGAGGGTGGCGATCAAACTTTGTTCGGTGATATCAAAATCATCGTCTGCCCAAGCTAAAGTCAGTAAGCCGCGTAACCAAACTGAGATCTGTTCGTCGGTGTAAGTTGGTCTGACTGTGGTTTGAGAATCCATTGGGGGTTTCTTACGCTTCAAAACAAATCGTAGCTTAAGAATGCAAATTCCCGGATGACTTGCGCGCTGGCTGTACACTGAAGATCAAATCAATGGCTTAAGGATTACTTGTGAGTGTTCAAGAATTTGCGCTGTTTCTCATCTCGATCGTGGCGGGAGTCAGCGGTCAGTTTTTCCTCAAATCAGGCGCGCTGAAGTTGGGTCACCTGACGGCGAACAATGCGATCAGTCATGTGATTGGAATCGCAACAACACCAGATTTGGTAATTGGACTCTGTTGCTACGGAGCGGGCGCAATCTTATATATTTTGTTGCTCACGCGCGTTCCTTTGAGTATTTTGGCTCCCGCGACTGCTTTGCAGTATGTATTCACGGTGATGCTAGGAAGATTTGTGTTTAATGAACCGATTCCGGTACTTCGATTGATTGGAATGGCGTTCATTGTTTGCGGCGTTGTAATGCTGATGGCGAAGAAATAAGCTTTATAAGTACCGCCTGAGAATCTCGGCGGTTTGAGATGCAGTTTTCTGCCAGCTAAAGCGTGAAGCTCGATCGAGTCCTTTCTGCCGCAGTTGAGAACGAAGTTGAGCATCGGTGATGATTGCTTTCATTGCATCGGCGATCTCGCTTTCGTGATAAGGATCAATCAATAACGCTGCATCGCCAGCAACTTCCGGCAGCGAAGAAAGATTTGACGTAATCACCGGAGTTCCACACGCCATGGCTTCAAGAACAGGCAAGCCGAAGCCTTCCCACAAACTCGGAAAAACTAGCCCGATCGCACGATTGATCAATTCAGGAAGTTCAGCATAAGAAACATAGCTGAGAAATTTAACGCGATCGCGAATTCCAAGTTGTTCAATTTCAGCCATTAAATTCGGAGTATAGCGGTTATCGATTGATCCCGCGAACCAAAATTCATACTCTGAAGGAAGGGTTGCAAAGGCTTTGATGGCTCGATGAAGATTCTTATAAGGCTGATGTCGTCCCACGTAGAGAAAGTAGTTTTGAGTCGGTAGATTCAGAAAACGGAAATGTTTTTCGTCATACGCTAGGGGAATGACGGTGATTTTGTTGGCAGGAGTTTGACAAAAATTGATCGCGTCGTTTGCGGTCGCTTCAGAATCACAAAGAACGTGCTTGGCTTGATTGAGAACTTGAGGAATGTAGAAGCGACAGTACGATCGCATTGGGGCGAACTGACTAAAGAATCGGAGTGGAATGAGATCGTGTAAAGTGACAACCGACGGACAATCTGTAAATAAAGGCGCTTCAGGAATCGGAGAAAATAGAAGTCTTCCGTGGAGTTGATTCAATAATTTAGGTAATTGAAATTGCGTCCAGCTTAGTCGATTAATATGCCCTTTCATTCCACAGTCAGGAGCCATATTATTCGGAATTGAGTAGCAATCAAATCCTATATAGGGCTGTGATGTTAATAAAGTTGGCGCTAGATCATTTAGAGCGGTAACAATGTTTTTTGCATAAACAGAATGCCCAGAAGGTTGAGCCGCAAGAAAAGATAAATTAATCAATAATGGCGAATTCATCATTTGAATCCTAAAACTAAGCGCAGGATTTCCCGATCAATTTCTCGATGCGATCGAAACCAAGCAAAAGTAAATTTGAGCAGAAGATAACAACGGACAATGACTTGTTCGTAATAAGGACGATGTTTTTGATAATAATAGAGTTGACTGCGGCGATATTCTAACCGTAATTGATCGGCAACTTTATTTACAGAATATCCTCCAAGATGAATCAAGCTGATTGAAGGAACATAAATATTTTTCCAGCCTTTTAATTTTGCTCGTTGACACAAATCTGACTCTTCAAAATACATAAAAAATGTTTCATCGAATCCACCTAAACTCTCAAATAACTTCTTTCGCATAAATAGCGCTGCACCGATGACGATATCAACTTCTTGCATCGTTTCAAATTGTTCATAAATACGCGATCGCTGTTCTAAATTTCGATAATCAAGCTTTTGTTTGAGATCTTGATACTCACCCCAAAAACTAATCGATCGAGCCGTCGATAATTGTAAACTTCCATCCGAATTTAATAGCCTCGGACCAACAATACCAATCGATGAATCCTTCTCCATTACCTCGATCAAATGAGGCAATAAATCGCAAGTTAGAATCGTATCGGTATTCAGAAAAAATAAATATTTTCCGCTTGCATTTCTCGCTCCGATATTATTGCCAGCACCAAAACCACGATTTTCACTCTGCCGCAATAGCTTGACCTCGGGGAATGTTTCTTGAATTAAATCTGCGCTTTGATCCGTTGAAGCATTATCTACGACAATGACCTCATAAGGCACAGAATGAAGTTGACTCCGAATCGAATGGAGACAATCGATCGTGATCTGTGCGCCGTTGTAGTTCACTAAAATAATTGAAACAGTGATCATGATTTCCAAGGCTGATCGAGATTTCCTCGAAATCCATAGTAAGTTCCAATCATACAGGCTTTAATCTTCTCGAATTTAGCAATCGGATCAAGAAATAGAATAATTATGCTGATTCTAATTGCATACTTTACTCGTCTCAAACTACAAGTGATACGATCGCGTCCCTCAGCGTAAGAAAATTCTAAATAAGTATGATTTCGACAGATATAATAATGCCGTAGTGCAGAATAAAGTTGAATAGTTTTCTTTCGTCCAGCGAATCGAACGGTAAGCGGTTCTCCGAAGCGATGATACATCAAAGCTTTCGGGACAACAAAATTCCGAAAGCCCGCCCGCCGCAACCGCAAGCCATATTCCAAATCCACTCCATCAATAAACAGCTTTGGATTAGGCGATCGTACCCGCTCCGTTGTTTTTAACCAAAGCAAAGACCCTGAAGTAATCGGTGCATCACATTCAAACGGCTCTGTTTGGCTGGGTGCTTTGTAACCCTCAAATCGATCGCCCAAAAATCGTGCAGGCTCGACCGTTTCCCCGGTTCGAGTATCGATCGCACTCGGCGCAACTATGCCAATCTCAGAATCAACTGCTAAGTCTAGATAAGCTTTTAACAGCAACTCTAAACAAGTTGGTGTCGGTTGGCTATCCTGGTCAAACATCCAGAGAAAATCATAGCCTTCGTTGATCGCGTGTTCGATCGCCACTCGAATTCCAGCGGCAATCCCAACATTTTCAGGATGATGAAACACTCGAATCTTTGCATCGGGTTCTAAAGATAAGGGCTGGTGCGAGTTATCTACCACGAAAACTTGCTCGATCGAGCAAGTTTGCAGCAGCAAAGCATTCAGGCAAACCTTAAGCGCTTCGGCATCTTCGTAAGCCGTGACATAAGCAGCAACGCTCGGTAATGTCATGGGCAATTCTCCTGCTTGAGCAACTCAGAGATCAAGCAGGCGCTACAAATCGATAGGACGCTCGTCGTGAGCAGGTATTTCCAACGAATGGTGAAATCGAATGAGGCTTGGGGCGGCTCAGAGGTCAGCATCGGCGCTGAGGAATTAGAGTGCGTCATGTTCAAGAGCTGGTTTGTATCGGACTGCCGTAGAGATTCTGATAGTAGGTTTGGTACTCGTTCGACAACAGCGGTTGCCACCAATCCCGATGTGTTAGATACCATTGCACCGTTTTGCGTAACCCTGTTTCTAGGGTTTCAGCCGGAGTCCAGTTGAGTTCGGTTTTAATCTTCGTGGCATCGATCGCGTAACGTCGATCGTGTCCAGGTCGATCGCGCACAAAGGTAATCAGCGTTTTCGACGGTCGCACGGGCAATTCTGGCGCAAGCTCATCCATCAACTCACACAGTCGCAGCACCAAGTCCAGATTCTTCACTTCATTGTTGCCACCGATGTTGTAGGTTTGTCCGGGTTGACCTTGATGGATGACGACATCTAGTGCTTGACAATGATCGCCCACGTAAAGCCAATCTCGGATATTTTGACCATCGCCATAGATTGGAAGGGGTTTGCCTAAAAGAATGTTGATGCAAACGAGCGGAATTAGTTTTTCAGGAAAGTGATAAGAACCGTAGTTATTCGAGCAATTTGTAATTAGAGTCGGGAGTTTGTAAGTTTCGTGATACGCCCGGACTAAGTGATCACTGCCTGCTTTGGAAGCTGAGTAAGGGCTATTGGGTGCGTAAGGTGTCGTCTCACGAAATGCTGGCGCATCGGGTTCTAGACTGCCGTAAACTTCGTCGGTCGAAACGTGCAAAAAGCGGTAGCTTCGCTTCACATCGTGTTCGCGCTTCGGTTCTCCCCGATTTTGCCAATGTTCTCGAAAGCATTCTAAGAGCGTAAAGGTTCCGACAACGTTCGTTTGGATAAATGCTTCCGGACCGAGAATGGAGCGATCGACGTGAGATTCCGCCGCAAAATGCGCGATGGTATCAATTTCTTCTTGCTGTAATAAATGCTGAACCAAAGCGCGATCGCAGATATTTCCCTGCACAAACCGAAAGGTTTCTCGCTCTTTCAGTTCGGTCAGATTATTCAAATTCCCCGCGTAAGTCAGTGCATCGAGAACGACGACGCGATCGTCTGGATATGTTCGACACCAATGATGCACAAAGTTCGACCCAATAAATCCGGCTCCACCTGTAATGAGAATGCGTCTCCTAGACTGTTGATCCATGATTAAACCACTTCAATTTGACAGTCATCACCAATCATAAAGCGCAACGCCTTTGGACGTTGAGGAGCCGCTTTGAGATGAGCGCGTTGACCGACTACGCTATCGACAATCCGCTGGTGAATGCCTTCGATCGTCGCTCCTTGGAGAATGACACTATGTTCTAGGTCAGTATCAATCAAAGTGACTCGATCCGCAATACTGCTATAAGGCCCGATAAAACAGTTCTCCAGATGGCAATTTTGTCCGATCACAACCGGACCTCGGATCGTACAGTTTCGCAATTTTGACCCCGCCCCAATTTCAACCCGCCCGATCACTTGACTTCGAGCATCGATATCACCTTGAATCGCAGTCGTCAAGCAGGTATCTAACACAATTCGATTCGCCTCTAACAAATCATCTTTTTTCCCCGTATCGAGCCACCAGCCCCGGAGTTGTTCAGCTTCGACGGATTGCCCGTGATGAATCAGCGCCTGAATCGCATCAGTAATTTCTAGCTCACCCCGCACCGAAGGTTGGATTCGCTCGATCGCCGCATGAATTTGATGTGAGAAAAAATAAAGCCCAACTAACGCCAGATTCGAGGGCGGTTGTTTGGGTTTCTCAACTAATCGCAAGACTTTTCCTTGAGCGTTCACCTCGGCCACTCCGAACGCGGTAGGATTCTCAACCGATCGCAGTAAAATCAGCGCGTCGATCTGGTGGGCTTTGAAGCGATCGATAAATTGCCGCAATTCATCCTGAATCAAGTTGTCGCCCAGATACATCACAAACGGCGAATCTGCGAGAAAGGGTTGAGCAATCTTGACTGCGTGAGCGAGTCCCGCTGGTTGCTCTTGGCAAATGTAAGTAATGCGTGCCCCAAATGCTTCACCACAACCCGTTTTCGCCTTTACTTCTTCGCCTGTTTCTGGACTGATAATGATGCCAATGTCAGTAATTCCGGCAGCGACGATCGACTCAATGCCGTACCACAGAATCGGTTTATTGGCGACGGGAACTAATTGTTTCGCTCCCGTGTAGGTGAGAGGTCGTAGGCGAGTTCCTTTACCACCGCTGAGAATCAGTGCTTTCATAAACGAGTTTGGCTCAGATGGGTCAGCATTTGTCGTAATCCTCGTCGCCAGTGCGGGGGATGCTTTCCTAGAATACCGGATATCTTCTGGCAAGCAAGTGCCGAATAAGCGGGTCGCTTTGCTGGGGTCGGATATTCTGCGGTTAGAATCGGCATCACGTCCTGTACGGTTAGTCGCCAGCCTAAGGTTTGGGCTTCTTCAAAAATCGCGATCGCAAAGTCATACCAACTCGCGATACCACTATTCGTGATGTGATAAATTCCCGACGAAATTTGTTCCTGCTGGAATTGCGGCATTATTTCCACGATCGTGTCAGCAATTTGTCTTGCCCAAGTCGGACTGCCCGCTTGATCGACAACCACGCGCACTTGTTCGCGATCGCTCCCCAATCTCAGCATGGTTTTGACAAAGTTACTTTTGCCGTAAGTTCCGTAAACCCAAGCCGTTCGGAGAATGATATGTCGATCGCACACTGTCACTCCCGTTTCACCCGCTAATTTACTCTGACCATAAACACTAGCGGGATGAGTCAAATCCGTTTCTAGATAAGGTGTATTCTTCTGACCATCGAATACATAATCCGTAGAAAGATGAATCAATCCAGCTTTCAAGCGCTGAGCTTCTTCTGCCATGACGGTTGGCGCGATCGCATTAATCGCCTCAGCGAGTTCCGGTTCACTTTCAGCCCGATCCACGGCTGTGTAGGCGGCTGCGTTAATGATCAAATCGGGCTGATATTGGCGAATTGCATCTCGTAAACGGTCTGGCTGAGTTAAATCAACCTGAGATCGAGAAACAGAGCGGGTTTGATTGATCGGCAAAAGTCGTTCTAACTCTTGTCCGACTTGACCATTACAACCGATAAGAAAAATTCGAGCCATGCAGTTAAGGAAACAAATCGGCTGATTTCAAGCGTACACCTGCTTGGTCTTTCGCGGACAGAATCGGGGAGGCGGTGATTTGCCAATCGATCGCTAAATCTGAATCATTCCAGAGAATACACCGTTCATGCTGGGGGGCATAGTAATCAGTGGTTTTGTAAGCCACTTCTGCAAACTCAGACAGCACCACAAACCCATGAGCAAAACCCGGTGGAACCCAAAGCTGGCGTTTATTTTCAGCGCTCAGTTCATATCCCACCCATTGCCCGAAGTGCGGCGAACTTTTGCGAATATCGACCGCCACATCGAAAATGCTGCCCATTAAAGCACGGACAAGCTTACCTTGAGGCTGCTGGATCTGATAATGCAATCCGCGCAGGACATTTTGAATTGATCGAGAATGATTGTCCTGCACAAAAGGCAGACTCACCCCTGTTTTTTCTGAAAACGCTTTGGCATTAAAACTCTCGAAGAAAAAACCGCGATCGTCTCCGAATACACGCGGCTCGATCAGCATCACATCAGGAATTTCAGTCGCAAGAACATTCATAAGCATCTCACTCTGAGGATTTGAGCAGTCTCGTTTTTACTGCCACCCACTTCCGCTTGAGAAACCGCAACTCTTGCAACATTGTTTCCATCACTCTGCGGTATCGAGGCGCGATTTCTCTGGGCAGTGCAGAGACAAATTCAGAGATCGCCTCAGGTTGGGCCGTTTCAGTCGCACGTAAGCTGACAAAGAATTCGCAGCCCTCGGTTCTGTAAAACTGCGCCACTTCAAACTTCAGCAAATCCGCAGATGCAATCTCACGCAACAACTTGAAAAAAGAAGTGGGCGTAAACACCCAGCAATGCACGTCGCAATACTCCCCACTCGCTAACGCCGTTTTCGCGGCAGACCAAGCAGCCTCCAAGGTGTGAAGCGGAGAAAGCTGAGACTCATTCACAACACCCCCCCAAGCAATACTGCCGCGATAATCTACGGCTGAACTGATGTGATCAAAAATCTGTCGAGGAGACGGTTTTCTCGATCGGTGCAAAAAAGCTTCAGCAACCTCTGGAAGGCGCGTTGGTGGGCGATAGTAATCAAAACATTGGCGCTTATCTGGAATGACCAGCGACAGAATGCCACCGGGTTTGAGAATCGCTCTTACTTCAGCCAGCCAGCCAATCAAATCGGGAACGTGCTCGATCACATGAGAGGCAATCACGTAGTCAACAGGAGCCTCCTGCTCCAATAACTCTGCTAACTGCTTATCCCCCCAAACATAATTCACCTCTACAATTTTCTCTAAGTTCACCTGATGTCCTGGCTCTTGAAATCTCGCTTTCAGCGCTTCTGTCGAATCGTGGTCAACATAGTAGATCTGTCCCATCTCGCGAGTGACGATCGGTTTATCCAAAGGTCCAACTTCAACCCCGATCTGAGTTGCAGGAGTGATACACCTTAAAATTTTTTCGTTACGAGTTGGCATAGGAGATGAGGAATTCAATCAAATTCTGAGACTATAATCTTCTCGATCTCTCGTCAAATGCGGACTGTAGCAAGGATCATGGCTCAGAAATTTCTTCCACCGACCTTGCATATATAGAATCTCTTGCTGAAATCGTGCTTGTTTTGCAGGTGTATCTTCGTATCCTCGGCTTTTCGATTCATGATGATAAAGCATGACATGGGGCAGATACAGGTTGCGATAGCTTTTTTCTAAGAGCTTGAAACAGAAATCGACATCGTTGAACGCGATCGCTAGCTCCTCTTCAAATCCGCCCACTTCCACAAATATGTCACGACGACACATAAGACAAGC
>CAXTDB010000007.1:21927-30589 GCA_964242045.1 uncultured Leptolyngbya sp.
GTTGTTCACCGTTTGAATCTGAGAAAAATATCCTACATGAGCGCCGGGATAATGTTTATGGCTATGTCCTGCAACACCGCCAATTCCCGCAACAATTCCCGCATGCTGAAGGGTTCCGTCTGGATAAAGCAATCGCGCCCCCACGGCTCCGATTTGCGATCGTTGCGCTTGTTCGACCATTGCGGTTAACCAATCTGAGTTGAGAACTTCCGTATCATTGTTCAGAAAGAGTAGATAGTCTCCCTCAGACTGCTCAACTGCAAAGTTATTTAACCTTGAAAAATTGAAAGGAATATCTAAAACTTGGCGGCGAAATCGTTGGGGTTCTTGCTTTTCCCAATGCTCGAAAACGGAAAACGTTGCCGCTTCAGTACTGCCATTATCAACGACGAAAACCTCATAATCTGGATAAGTTGTTTTGCTAAAGATTGATGCCAGACAGCGATCGAGAACCGAACTCAAGTCCCTTGTCGGGATCACGATCGTCACTCGCTTGGAATCGTAACGTGACCGGGTTCTCCCCGTCGGTTCAGGGCTTCTGCAATCGCGCGTTGGGCGGCATCGATCGCATAGTTTTTTCGACGAACATGGCTTGCTGTCGATTGAGGATGAATTCGCCAATGGTACAGAATTTTGGCAATGTGAAAGATTTGGTTCGTTTTCTCGCTGAGGCGCAGGACTAAATCGTAATCTTGGCTCCCTTCAAAGCCTTGACGAAATCCACCGATCGCATCTACCACCGAACGACGATACACCCCCAAATGACAGGTATACATTCTCGACAAAAAAGAGTCTGGACACCAATCTGGCTTGAAGAACGGATCTCTCAAATGTCCGTTTTGATCCACCTTGTCTTCATCAGAGTAGATCATGTCGGCTTGGGGCTGCCGATTCACCAACAATGCAACCTCAAACAGGGCATCCGGTGTTAGCAGATCATCATGATCAAGCAAAGCAACGAATTCACCTGTGGCAAGCTGCAAGGCTGAGTTAGAACATTCCGAAATATGACCGTTCGTTTCTCGAAAAGTAACTTTGATGCGTCGATCGAGAGCTTGATAGTGTTTAAGGACTTCTCGCACATGAGGTTCTGTTGAAGCATCATCCGCAATGCACAGTTCCCAATGCGGATAAATCTGCTCAATGACAGATGCGATCGCGTCTTTGAGAAAAGGTTCTGGAGGATTGAAAACAGGCATGATCACACTGATCAAGGGCTGTTGCGGTAAAAGCTCGATGGTTTCAGCCAGTTTCTGTAAATCCGCAGGTCGAGGTGAATTTTTCTGCTGCCAAGTCCGATAGCTCCCATTCATCACCGTAGGAGCCACAACTGGATCAAGGGGTTGAACGCGCGATCGACGAGAGAAGAATCTCAGCTTCTGGCGGAGGTTGAGATAGGTTGAGCGGAGTTGCCAAAAATGACTGCCCTCCATCCATTGGATCACAGCATTCGCTCGATCGAGGGCTTGCTGGGTTTGAGCCAGTTGCGCTTTTAATTCTTCTAGTTCTTCATGTGCCATCTGGGTCAAATCCCTTCAAAAGCAACACAAGTCTGGATCGAAACGACTTTTCTAAACGGGAAATCTTTGTAAGCGGCTCCACAGCGCCATTGATGATGTCCAAGCGCAGAAAGATAGTATGTTTCTAAATCTTCTTTCAGTTGAAATAGCATTTTTTCATAGTCATCTCCAAGCGAAGCCGAAGGATCAATCAATCGCTTTTGCTCCTGAAGCACAAGTTTTACAGCATCTTCGTGAAACTGTCCACCATCTCCTTGAATCACATGATCGACACAGTGAATCGAGTCGCCCCCCGGACGCAAAAATTTTCTGATTCCTGCAAATACATCCTTGATTCCTTCTAAAGAAATGTGTTCTAGCACCGATATCGAATAAATGCAGTCAAAATAACCGGGTTCAAACCCTTGGAGATTGACACCGAACAAGGCTTTTACCAAATTCACACTTGGAAACTGCTGCCGATAATTCTGGTATTCAGTCGGGCCGTTCCCCGCACCTTCGTAGGGATCAACAATCGTGACTTCATAGCCCAACTCATTCAGTAGACAAGCTACTAAAGGTACGCCACCCCCAATTTCCAATAGTCTTCCGCCCGGTGGAACCTTCGCTAAGATTGCTTTGAATGTCCAAGGTCTCTGCACATTTTTTAAGTCGCCATCCAGATAGCAGATTTGTGGCAAATGATCGGCACTATCACAAAAATCTTCTACCGTTGCATAGTCTAGATCAGGAAAATCACCTTTGCCGAAATATCTCTGACTAATTTCCTTTCGAGTCGTTTCATCGGTTAATTTGACAGGCTGCATTATGGGAGACCTTAATGTTTTTGCTGCGACTTTCTTCAGTAGAACGGTGAGATGATTCATAGAATAACTTGAGAGATTCAGCATTTTTCTGCCAATTGAGATTGTTTTTTGCGAAATTGAGTGCGCCAAGACTTAATCGAGCTTTTAGTGCTTGCTCTTCAGTAATTAAAGTGACAAATTTGAGAATGTTTAAAGCATCCACAACGGGTAAGACGATCGCTTCTTGCAGGTGAGTGATAAAGTTACCAACATTGGCTTTTGGTAAAATCACAGGCTTACCCATCGCGAGAAATTCAGGAAGTTTTGAAGGAAAACGGTAGAGATTAAAGTCATCTGCTTTACCAGGTTGAACCAGAACATCGGCTAGAGCCAAGATTGCGGGAAGCTTTGCTCTATCTACATAGCCAAGTTCGATCGAAAATTTTCTTGCCCAACTGTCGTCTGCACCCAGAAAATCACAATAGTCTCGACCTGTGCGAACGAGTACGGTTGGCTTGCCTTCTCGATTCAACATCGCGACCGCAAGATAAAGACTTCTCACCTCGTGGGCATTTGCGAGGTGAACATTTCCGGTGTAGCACAGCACGGTGCTGTTTGGTGGGATACACAAAGTCGCTGCCAGTCTGCGATCGCTTTCGCGTGGAAAAAAGAATTCAGTATCGGCTCCAGGCGGCAAAGTCAAAGTGGGAACGGCAACTGGAACAAATTGCTTCAGTTGCTCTACAATCACGGTGACACCATCGGCTTCTGCGAGAAATTCCCGGTATCGTCTAGGGTGAGAAAGCGCGATCGGAACTTGAAGATTCGCTGTTTGCAGGAGCCGCTTAAAAGGCTGATTAAAACTTTTCTCCAGTAAGTATTCTTCATTATCTTCCAAGTGAATGAATAGCTTACAAGCAAATTTAGCTTTGACTTTTTGACAGAATTCTCTCACCACTTCGCGAGGTGTCCAGCCGTGAACAACATCTGGACTTTTCCCATCTTTAAACAAATGATTAAGGCAATCGATTTCAGCAAATTCTATTACATTGTAAAGATAGTTTTCTAATCCAATTACCGATTGCTTATTGTTAGGCACAGCGACAACGCAATCAAAACCAAACTTCACTAGATGATTTGCAAATTGATGGACGTGAACTGCACTGTTGGAAGAGAAATCGTGATACAAAGCGAATAGAATGTTCATGCTGCTCTAACAGTGTAATCAGAACAAGAAAGGTCAAAATTAGGGTTGTAAAAGGGATCTCCCGCATCAATATATTCTTGATGTAAATCTAATAAAAGCATTCGGTCTACTATATCGTAATAAGTTTTTCGAGTTTTTGATTCATGATGGATCAAAACAGCCTGCGGGGTATAAATATTTCTTCTTCCTTGCTTGATCAATTGCATACACAAATCGACATCCTGATAATGCGTAAAGAAGTGTTCATTAAATCTACCCACTGCTTCAAAATCGCTTCGTTTCAACATTAGACAAGCTGCGGTAAGCGCGGAGACTTCCCGACTACAGGCTAGAGAACCTGCGTACCCATCAACTCCATGAGGGAAACCTCTCATCAAATGATCAGCGGTTCCTCTCATTCCCATCAGAACCCCTGCATGTTGTACCGTCTTATCGGGATAAAGCAGTAAAGCTCCAACCGCACCTACATCTGCTTGTTCTGCGTAATACAATAACCTTTCCAACCAGTTAGCGGTAATCACTTCGGTATCATTATTTAGAAAAACAAGGTAGTCGCCATCAGCAGACTCTACGCCGATATTATTCGCGCGAGAGAAGTTGAACGGGTTTGGAAAAAGGACGCGCTTTACTGGAAGTTTTTCCATAATTTGTAGAGCGATCGGATCAGTTGTTTCATTGTCAACTAAAACGACTTCATAATTTGGATAGCTTGTTAGTTTGAAGATGCTTTCTAAGCATTTTTCTAAGTACTCAGGAGCATCTTTCGTTGGAATAATAATACTGATTAAAGGATGAGTGATTCGATCTTTAGGAAGAATCGTCACGCGATGATTTCCTTTGCCCGCTCTAGCTTCTGCTGGTAAATTTAAGCGCTCTAAATGAGCATTCACAGCCGCAATTTGTAATGATTCAATTCCTGATTTTGCATGAACATCAGCGGCAATACTGCCAGGAATTTTTCGCCAGTGGTAAAGGACTTGAGGAATGTGCGAAATCTTTGCTGTAGCTTCAGAAATTCGTAGCATGAATTCGTAGTCTTGTACGCCATCGAATGTGCGATCGAAACCGCCCGCTTTTACCGCCAATTCTTTTCGCACACATAACAAATGACCCACATACATGACTCCCCTAAAATATTCTGGCGACCAGTTGGGCTTGTAAAACGGCTCAATATAGTAACACCCAGAACTATCGATCTTATCTTCGTCAGAATAAACAACGTCGTAGCCTTCTTCTATGCGTTGAATCAGTGTGTCGATCGCACTTGGAGCCAATGTGTCATCATGATCTAGAAAGCAAATAAATTCAGCTTGCGAAATCTCCAAGGCTTGATTTGTCGCTGCACTAATTCCTCCACCTGTTTCTTGCAAAAACACGCGGACTCTTGAATCTTTCTGTGCTAATGCTTCAACCACGACCCGAATTTCTGGCTGCTTAGAACCGTCATCGACAATGCACCATTGCCAATGGGGTGAAGTTTGATTAAAAACGCTCATTGCCGTTTCGACAAACCAATCTAAAGAAGAATTCCAGGTCGGTGTGAGAATGCTGATCCGAGGAGTTTCTCCTATTTTGCGATGCTTGATACTTTTCTCAATCACTGGATCAAGAATCTGCCAAAATTGTTTCTGGTCGATCCCAGAAAGTGCAAGCAAGCTTTTATCCGCGATCGCAGCAGATGCTTGCTCTTTAGAGAACCGCTGTTTTGTTTGACTAAGCGCTACCTTCAATCCGCCAGACTTGACCGAAGCCGCAATTCGCTTTGCCTTAACTTTGAGCTTCTGAAGAACTCGGACTGAAGCCCCTTTAATGCCTTCACCGTGAATCAAGTCAAGCTGGGTTTGTAACTGCTGAATCTGTAGTCGTTTTTGCTCTCGCTCCTGTTGGAATCCCCGAAATGCTTCTTCTAGATAGGATTGCGAGCGCCCTAATTCCAATTGCGTTTGCTGAAGTTCTGTGCGCGATCGTTCTAACTCTAACTGGGTTTGCTGAAGTTGAGCGCGTAAGGCTTCTAATTCATCATGCGACATCGGTTTTCATGCGGATAGCGATTAGCTCAGATTCACCACTTATTAACAAAAAGAGCGTATCACTTTTTGGGCAAAAGCTGTTTGAAACGCATCCAAGTTTGGCGGAGTTTCCAAAACTTGCTGCTTTCCATTGCTTTCACCTGCTCTTCAGTATATTGGAGTTGATTTTTGTAATTTTGTTCCGACTGAACGAGTTGCTGTACTTGCTCTTGCGTTTGAGTGAGTGTGTGCTGTAACTGGTCGCGTTCGTGCTGTAACTGGTCGCGCTGTTGCTGGATCTGATAGCGCTCATGTTGTTCTTGAAACACTTCGAGTTGCT
The DNA here is from genome assembly GCA_964242045.1 of uncultured Leptolyngbya sp. Lineage (GTDB taxonomy): Bacteria > Cyanobacteriota > Cyanobacteriia > Leptolyngbyales > Leptolyngbyaceae > Leptolyngbya. The sequence continues at coordinate 27,789 of CAXTDB010000007.1, forward strand.
TTAGGTGTCGATCGTCGTACAACTGCTTCAACAAGTCGTCGGGTGTATCAATATAAACCGATTCTAGCGATCCTAACGGATCGACGAGATCTGAGCAGATTGCGACAAAATAAACAGGTGCAGGAAACGCACTCAGCCCCTTAGACAGATTGTTAACCTCACCCGAAAACGCTTTCACCGTCTTTTCATCGGGTGCGTTTAGCGAGATGACCCAAGAGCCAACCGCGAGTTGCTGACCATAAATCTGAACCTGCTGAAAATAGCGTTTGATCAAGTCCACGAATTCTTCGTAATATAACTCCTTGACATGATACGGATTGGAGCGCTGGTATTGATCGGAATACACCGATCTGTTTGGAGAAGAAATAATCAAGCAGCCGCCTGGACTCAAAACGCGCTTGATTTCCTGCATCATTTCTTCGTGCTGATCGTGATGTTCGATCGTTTCAAACGAAACCACGACATCGATCGAGGCATCTGCAACAGGAATCTGACTGCAAGATCCAACCAAAAACTTGAGATTTGACACATCACGATACTGCGCTTCGGCATGACTCACCGAGTCTGGATCAATATCGACTCCGATCACCGAAGCTGCGCGTTTTGCTAGCAGAGCGCTACCATATCCCTCACCAGAGGCAATATCCAGCACCGATCGCCCTTCTACAAAATCAAGTGTGAGCGCGTATCGATGTAGATGTTCGTATTTAACTTCGCCGTTCAATTGCGGCACGAAGCGCTCTCCAGTAAATTCCATCATTTCTTTGCTGATAACGTTAGATTCGATGATTTGACTGCCGATAATGCTAAAGCGTGGGGATACTCTAAAGCAGTCATCTGGCACGCTTGAAATCCTGCTTGAATGACTTGTCGCCACGCATCACTGCCGTATTCGGTATAAACGAGAAAATCAGTTCGTTCGTCTTCGGGAAAGCCGTGATAGCTAGGGGGCAATCCTTGTCTCGATCGCGTCAGTCGCTCAACGACGATCGGAACCGTGAATGCGAGAATTCCACCCGGTTTTAGAACGCGGTAACACTCGGATAAACCCGCGATCGGATCAGGAACATGCTCTAGTGTATCGGAGTGACAGACGATATCAAAACTGGACTCACGAAACGGCAGCGCCATCATATCCACTTTCGGATAAGTCGCAAGCGCATGATTTGGCAATTTTGATAGAAACTGATTCAGCGCACCTGCTTCATTCACTTCGAGAATCTGAAGGCTCTGAATGGTTGACTGTGCAACAAACTCTGAGAAGATGCCGGAAAATTGAAAGTGAGACATGAGCGCCACCGCAAGCGCCATCGCTCTGAGATTCGAGGTACACGCTGGGCAATGAACCCCCTGCTGGTGGTTAATCTGATCAACTTGATGCGGTTTGAGTTCCCACTCTTGAATCAGAGCATCCCAAAGCACAGGTGAATAGGTGAGACCATCGGCACCGCAGCAGACACAGCGGTCAACGTGAAATCTGGACATGACTCGACCTAGAGAAGCATAAGAAAAGCAACGATCTCCATCATTCACGAAATAAGCAATCTCTGACACATCAACCAAAAGCAACTAGCAGTTTACCACCAATGTTATCTTCTAAAATGTTATCTCTAAGGATCTGCGCTTGCGGAAGGTTCCGGTTTAATCGCATAAGTAACGGACACATCCGGAACCCGAAGTAGCCCAAATGTAATTTCGATCACCCCTGAAACCAAGCTAATCGGGCACTGCAACCAATCCAGCATTTCATGGTTTTCTTGGCTACCGTCTGCAATCGCAACTTCTAAAGTGTAGTTGCCGCCTTGAATCTCTGGCCAGCGGAAGTGAAGCTGCACGTCCAAGGTTTTTCCGGCACAGAGACAGGGAAGCTTTTGTTGCAACTGGTAAGTATTGAATCCGGTAATCTCGGTTCGCAAGCGATCGTAAATCATGATACCGACGATCGGAGCTTTGATTTGACTAAAGGCTGCTGCCTTGACCGAAACCCGCAGATCATCCCCTGGATAAGCAAAACTTACAGGTTTACCTTGCGGATCGAGAACCTCAAAGCTGACAACCTCGGCGCGTCCAGTTCCAAAGCGCTTCACATTCAAAAAATGGTGATAAGGCTTTCTGGTGAATGGATTGTGGTCAGGCAACGTAGCGTTGTTTTTTGAGTCCGCTTCGAGGTCGGGCTGACCTTTTCCGGTTTGCTTCAGGACTTCTTTTTGATGGGCGTTAATTTGGTCGTACATCCACGCTTGATACTGTCGAGCAAGCGCAGCAGGTTCTCCTAGCGCCATGATTTTGCCATGACTGATCCAAAGCGTTCGCGAACACAATCGAGTCACTGCTCCAATATCATGAGAGACAAACAGAATGGTGCCGCCACTATCCTGAAAGTCTTTGATTTTTGCCATACAGCGATGCACAAATATCCCATCCCCAACCGACAACGCTTCATCTACAATCAGCACTTCTGGATCAACATGCACCGCTACCGCAAAGGCTAAGCGCACAAACATGCCGCTCGAATAAGTTTTTACAGGTTGGTCAATAAAATCTCCAATATCCGCAAAGGTTGCAATATCATCAAACTTGGCTTCAATTTCTGCCTGAGTCAGCCCTAAGATTCGTCCATTGAAGAATACGTTCTGTCGCCCAGTGAACTCTGGGTTAAATCCACTGCCTAGCTCTAGAAGGGCTGAAACTCTTCCTCGAACTGAGACTTTACCTGTGCTTGGCTGAAGAGTTCCCGCGATGATTTGCAACAGCGTACTTTTGCCTGAGCCATTTGTGCCAACGATGCCCAGCGTCTCGCC
>CAXTDB010000007.1:30599-41277 GCA_964242045.1 uncultured Leptolyngbya sp.
TTGTAGATCAACTGCTTGAAGTGCCTGAAATTCTTCGGTGCAAGATTTTTTCGGTAATAAGATTTCTTTCAGGCGATCGATAGGACGATTGTAGCGCCGAAAGCATTTAGATACGCCTTCAAGCGAAATAATCACCTGCTCATGCATTGCCTGCTCCATTCGTTACAACCTGTCGGAACACAAACTACGGATAATCTAGGCTCATAGTATAGACTACTTAAGACGTTGCTGTGTCCTTGTTAGTAATGCAACCGCTTCCTTCAGTGTCTTCAGATAATTCAACGGCTTACTCGAATTTACGATCGTCGAACCGGGTTGATGCACTCTTAGCGTTGCGGGCATTTGCCTGTTTGATGGTTGTTGTCATTCACTGCACACCACCTCGCGATACGATACAGCTTTATCACACGGACTTTAGCTGGCTTTTCTTCAGCCATGGGTTGGTTGCCGTCTGGATCTTCTTTTGCTTGTCGGGTTATCTGATGGGCAAAGCTTTCTACAGCGATCGCTATGAATTAAGCTGCAAAGGTGTATTAAACTTTTGGCGAAATCGAGCATTGCGAATTTTGCCGCTTTATAGCTTCAATATCCTGCTGCTGTCGATCTTCGTTTTCCCCGAAATCTTCAAAGCTGAAAATTTGAGCTTACTTCTGCGACTTTTCACGTTCACATATCAGCCTTACCTCTCGCAGCAACCACTGCAATTCAATGCAGTTCTGTGGTCTTTATCGACCGAAGTTCAGTTTTATTTGATTGTTCCCTTCGTATATGCGTTTCTTAGAAATCGCATCGTTAATCAACGGACAGGTTATGCGGTTCTGTCCGTCATTATTCTTGCCGTATTCAGTTTTAAGCTACTCATCTGGCTTGCACTGAAAAAGCAAATCACTTCGAGTATGTATTACGCATTCAAATACTGGTATGCACCGCTTGCCACAAATTTAGATGTCTTTCTGATTGGGCTTCTGATGAATCCAATCATTCGCTGTGCGCGTCAGTCATCCCTGCAAAAGCGATGCGACAAACGCTTCAACTTAAAAGTTCCGACTTATCTGAAATCGTCTCATGCCTATCAAATTGGCGCGGTTATTTTGATGATTCTGCTTTACTTACTCACAGCTCATCATTTTTATGCTCAGGAATTATGGGGGCTACCTTCTCGTCCTGCGGGCTTCCGTACAACTGCCACCATTTTTATTCTGCAACCTGTGACTGCGTTGGTTACTGCTTTTTTTATCTTTGCTTTCGAGTTGGGTGGGTCTGATATTCCAAGGCAGAATTTATCTGCTGCTTCGCTACTGCAAAATCCTCTCAGGATTTTAGAATTTTTTGGCAATCTCTCTTATGGAGTTTATCTGTGGCATTCTCCGGTTGTTCTAAAAATTACACCCATTTTTACTGCACCCGTTAAAGTTGAATCTTTCTATTTGCGGATTATCGCTACCCTCTCGCTCTCGCTGATTCTAGCGACTGTCACGTACTACACGATCGAGCTTCCTGCTGCTCGCTGGAAAATATATCGACCGATGAGCTAGATTCATGTTAGAGAACATCCGCAAAAGCAGGACGTAAACGACGGTAGACCCAAAGCCCGATCGCAAACACAACGACAGAGACGATCGAAAGCAGTCCCCATTCTGACCCATGTCTCACTTCGCCAATCAGAATCAGATCGCGGTAAATCTCGACTACTGCTTTCATCGGATTCAGCCAAACGACCCAGAATTGGAACGCTTCAGGAATCGCTGTACTCGGATAAACGATCGGAGTCAGATAAAACCACAGATTCAGGAGCACTCCGATCGTCTGCGGAATATCTCTCAAAAATACCGTTAGTCCAGCCGCTAAATATCCTAACCCAGCCGTAAACAATAGTTGTGGAATCCAGACCAAGGGCAAAAGTAAAAGCGTACTGCGAACCGTTTGGGTCATGAATGCAACAAAGGTAATCAGCAGCATCACGCCCATCGTACTCTCGACGAATGCAGAGAAGATCGGCACCAAGGGCAGAAGAACGACTGGAAATACAACTTTTTTGACTAGATTGGGTTGAACCACGATCGCGGCTGCCGATTGAGCGAATCCAGTCGTGAACGCAATCCAAGGCACTAAGCCTGCAAATAGCCAGAGTCCGAACGTGAAGTCATTCGTCGGAAACCCTTTCAGCGTCGGCTTCACTTTCAGCACGACCGAAAATAAATAAGTATAGACTAGCAGTTGTGTCAGTTGATTCAGCAGCGGCCAGGCATTTCCCAAAATCGAGCCTTTGTATCGAGCAGAGAGGTCTCGCTGCACCAGAATTTTCAGCAAATCCAGCTTTGTCCACCACGAATTTGGCACTGGGAGCAATCGGGGCAACTTAGCTACTTTACGGGTCGCGAATTTGATCGGCTTCAGCAAACTCAATAGATCTCCACTAGATCTGCGATCGGATGTCTCAGAATATCAGGAATTCGACACCCTACACTTTACAAGGTTTGATTGTGCAATTTCTTCAAATCATGATCGACCATGAGTTCTACCAGATGCTGAAACGAGTATCGGGGTTCCCAGTTAAGACAGCGACGAATTTTGTCGATTTTACCGACCAGTTTGACCGATTCATCCGGTCGATAAAACGTTGGATCAACCGAAACGTATTGCTCCCAGTTCAAATTCACACAGCCGAATGCACACTCGACTAACTCTCGAACCGAGTGCGTTTCGCCACTGGCAATGACGTAATCATCGGCTTGGTCTTGCTGCATCATCATCCACATCGCTCTGACGGCATCCCCGGCATAACACCAATCTCGCACCGCATCGAGATTTCCGAGTTTAAGCTCAGTTGCCAATCCTAATTTAATCTCAGCCGCAGCGCGTGTAATTTTGCGAAACACAAACTCCGCTCCTCGACGCGGCGACTCATGCGTGTAGGTAATGCCGCAACAAGCGTAAAGGTCGTACTGTTGGCGATAATTCACCGTCATCCAATGAGCATAGGCTTTTGCGACTCCATAGGGATTTCGAGGACGAAACGCAGTTCGTTCGGTTTGCGGCGATTCGTCGGGTTGTCCAAACACTTCACTACTCGAAGCTTGATAAAAGCGGGCATCAGGTTTGCAGCGTCGAATCGATTCAAGCAACCGAGAAACGCCGATCGCTGTATATTCTGCGGTCAGCGCGGGTTGCGTCCAGGAAGTCGGAATATAGCTTTGAGAGGCCAGATTATAGATTTCGCTGGGTTGCGCGTGCGCGATCGCGTCCATCAGCGAACACTGATCGAGCAGATCGCCAGAGAGAATTTCGACCTCTCCAGATAAGTGTCCGATCCGACTCACATTGCCAGAGCTAGAGCGCCGTACCAGTCCAAATACTTGATAGCCCTGAGTCAATAATAGTTCGGCGAGATAAGAGCCATCCTGTCCGGTAATTCCAGTAATCAACGCTTTTTTCATCATTTCAGCCTGGGTACGATCTAGTCCTGGTTAGTATTGGCAGATTATAGGCGACGATCATTCTGATGAAATGCAAATGTTCTGTTGGTTAAAACAGTCGATCGAGCAGTTGCTGAACCTGTTCTCTAATGGCTTGCCGCTGTTCTAAGCTGTATCTCCAGCGAGTTAAAAAGCTCTCATACTCCCCTTTCTCGGTTTCAATACTCGCCTTAAGCTGTTGCAATCGAGATGTGATTTCTGGTTTGTGGATCATTTGTACTATTTGCTTTGTTCTTTGCTGTACCCGTTCTGACCCTTTTGCCATTTCCGGATTTTGGTTGTGAAGATGCGTCAAAATCATTGCCGTTGACATGGCTAGATTTTTCACCAATAACTCGTTTACAATCTGCGGTGAGGATTGCAGTGCCTGAATTACAGCTCTTGAGGGATGGTCTGCCAAATCGCGGTCGTCGGTGAGGTAAGTGACAAAAAATCCGCGTGCGCCATTCTCACTTTGTACTAATGCAGTTATGATGCGTTCAAGTTCAGGTTCCGATACGCGACGTTGTTCGACTTCGGCAAGCAGCGATTGAGTCAATTCGATCGCGTCTTCAAACGAAATCGAATCTGAGACGGAAAAGGTAGACGGAATCTCCATGTTCGCGATGTCTCTAGGTATGATTGTTCTCAATTATGGCGATCATTTCATCTAAAAAACAGCCCAACGATCGGGATAAAGCTTCTGCATCCTCTGGCGAGTTGTCGTTAATGGTGCAGTCTGTCCCCAGTAGCGATTTCAAGTCATCGAAAACGGCGATTCTCCAAGCCGAACCGGAGCCTGAAGAACGCAGCAGATTAGAAGAAAAAATCCGTCCGCAATCGCTGATGGAGTATGTCGGACAAAAAGACCTCAAAGATGTGCTAGACATTGCCATCCGCGCCGCTAAGTCCCGCAACGAACCCTTAGATCACCTCTTGCTTTATGGTCCGCCCGGACTGGGTAAAACCACAATGTCGCTGATTCTGGCACAAGAGATGGGCGTAAAATGCAAAATTGCCAGTGCCCCTGCGCTGGAACGTCCTCGCGACATTATGGGGTTACTGATCAGCCTTCAACCCGGCGATGTCCTCTTTATCGATGAGATTCATCGCCTTGCTAAGGTTGCCGAGGAATTACTCTATCCAGCTATGGAAGATTTTCGGGTAGACATTCCGCTTGGGAAAGGCAAAAGTGCCAAAATCCAATCAATGGCGCTGCCCCCCTTTACCTTAGTGGGAGCAACGACGCGAGTAGGAGCGCTAACTTCTCCGCTGCGCGATCGCTTCGGTTTAATTCAACGTCTGCGCTTTTACGAAATCGACGAACTCTCAAAAATCGTCTTCCGCACCGCTGCGCTCCTCAAAATGAGAATTACTACAGACGGAGCCGAAGAAGTTGCTCGCCGCTCGCGTGGAACGCCTCGAATCGCGAATCGCTTGCTTAAACGAGTCCGCGATTACGCTGAAGTCAAATCAATTCGAGACATCAATTGCTCGATCGCATCTGAAGCCCTTCAACTGTTCAACGTCGATCCTTGTGGTTTGGACTGGACGGATCGCCGCTTGCTCAGCTTTATGATCGAACGGCACAACGGCGGACCTGTCGGACTCGAAACGCTTGCCGCTTCTACGGGCGAAGATGCTCAAACGATCGAAGAAGTTTACGAACCGTACCTGATGCAAATCGGGTATCTTAGCCGTACTCCCCGTGGTCGCATCGCTACGGCTGCCGCTTGGAAACATTTGGGCTACACTCCGCCCGATAGCCAAATGGCGCTGCTGTCCTAAATTTCTAGAGAGGTTTCATGTTCCGTCATCTGTTCAAATCCCTGCTGATTTTTGCGATCGCGCTCTCGTTCACGTGGCATTCCTCAGTTTTAGCTGAATCTGAAATGCCTTCGGTGACAAACGTTTTCGAGCGATTAGCAGAACTGAGACAGCAAGCCTTTGAATCAACAAACAAAGGCGACTTTGCCACGGCTGAAACCTTCTGGACAGAACTGATCAACCTGATGCCCGATAATCCTGCGGTCTGGAGCAATCGCGGCAGCGCCAGAGTCAGCCAAAACAAACTCGAAAGCGCGATCGCGGATTTCAACAAAGCGATCGAACTCGATGCCACCGCTCCTGATCCGTATCTCAATCGTGGCACTGCGCTAGAGGGATTGGGGAAATGGGAAGATGCGATCGCGGACTACAACAAAGTTCTCGAACTTGATCCGAGCGATCCTGCCGCCTACAACAATCGCGGCAATGCTGAAGCCGGACTAGGACAATGGGAAATCGCCGCAAAAGACTTCCTCAAAGCGGCTGATTCTGCTCCAGATTACGCTTTTGCTCGTGCGAACTACGCGCTTGCTAAGTACCAACTCGGACAAACCGAAGAAGCAATTCGCACAATGAGAAACCTCGTTCGCAAATATCCCCGATTTGCGGATATGCGGGCGGCGTTGACTGCGGCACTTTGGGTACAAGGTAAACAAGGTGAGGCGGAGAGCCAATGGGTTTCTGCTGTTGGACTCGACAAACGCTATAAAGACCTGAACTGGGTTAAAACGGTTCGACGTTGGCCCCCAACCATGAGCAGCGCGCTAGAAAAATTCCTCAGCCTCAAATCCTAAGCAGAAATGCGATCGACATTTAACCCGCTGGATCTAAATCTTGCGGGTCTTATTTTGCGATCGCTCATTCTCAAATCACTGATTCTGAAATCGCTCACATAGCGCTGCATAGTCGCTTGGTTGCCCCTCATAATGCAGCCCTTCATCCAGAATGACCCACGGTTGCTTACTCCGAGTCCAAATATGTCCAGCAGGATTTAACCAAGACGTATCATCTAATGTTCCTGCCTTGATATTCATGACATTCGGATGACGATCGCGCTGATGAAACAATCTTGTTCCACAATCCCCACAAAAGAAACATTGAACGCTTCGCTCACTCTCAACTCCGCGCGTCCAGTCTTTCGGTTGCCCTTGCAAAATCACAACTGCCTCACGCGAAACAGTCATCGACATTCCAAACGCACTCGAAGATTGTCGCTGACACTCTTTGCAGTGACACGCATAAAGCGTCAGGGGTTCGGCTCGAATTTCATATCGAATCTGTCCACATTGGCAGCCTCCTGCGTAAGGCGCGGTCATAGCCATCTCCTTTGCGATCGTGCTTCCGAAAGTTTCAGATTAACATCGGTGACGAAAGCTCGCAGATATTAGCGTTGGAAAGCCCGACGCTCGATCGCGTTCACAATCGAGCATCGGATAGTTCACAGTTTTTGTCCGATCGAGATCGAGCGAACTTCACCATTTCGCCGCACACTCACATAGTTATTTGAAATATCAACCACGCTCCAACCGCTCGATCCGATGCTTTCACCGATGTAGTAGCGCTGAGTCACGCCGTTCATTTCAAATAGAATCGCGGATTGAGTCGGATCGCTGGCGATCGCAATTCCGCGCAATGTCCGCTGCGGTTCAGATGAAGCTGCTTGAGCAGGCTGTAGCGCGATCGGAGCCGCAGCAGACATCGATCGCGAAGGCGAATTAATCGACAATCGCTCTAACACCGAGGACAAGCGCGCCAGGACTTGGTCGAGTTCCTGCGGGGTTTTGCTCGGTGTCGTCGCTACAGGCAACGGAGAAGAAACAGAAGGAACATTAATCACGACTGGCCCTTTCTCGGAATTCGATCGCGCATTGCCAGAAATCGGCGCGATCGGTAAGTTGCGATTAAAAGCAACCAGAGTTGAGCCGGATTTTGCGGCTTTACGATCGATGTTTTCCAGCGATCGCCTCATGTATTGAGCAAATCGGGGAGTTGTATCTACCGGAGGCGTTTTAGTGATGGCGGCGATCGTGGTCGGTTCTTGGGTTGCTAAGGCATAAAATCGCTGCATCGTGCCGCGTTGAATCAACCACACCGAAGCGGCAGAAAGCGCAGATAGTCCAAACACGATCGCGAGGAATTTCTGAAAGCGATTGTTTCGGGGTTTAACGGCTTTAGCGACTCGATCTTCGGCTTTCGTCACCGCAACCGGAGGACTCCATTGCGGCAGTTGTGGCTGAGCAACCAGCGTTGCCACACTCGGAGCAGGAAGATTGAGCGAGGGGCGGGGTTTTGCCCGAATCGGTTCAGGTGGGGGAACGCTGCCCGATAAGAGGTCTTCCACACCCTCAAACAAGTCATCCATTAATCGATCGGCGTAAGTATCGACCTGGACAGGTGCTGGCATCAGCCCGTAAGGATTAATTGACGGCTGTGCGGAAGTCGCCCGTGAGGGTTCGAGGTGGGTTAGTGCGCCGTTGCTGGTTTGAGGCATAGCTTTGAATTCAAAGGCTTGTCGGGTATGAGAAACTGCTAGACATCCGGCAGAATGAGCTAAATGGGCAAAAAGTCAGCCTTGCATCACCGTATGGCGATCGAGCAGCAGACCGAAATCTGCAACCTCAACCACCATGCGTGTTTGGGATTATACTCGACGAATATTTTTACGGCGCAGTTCTGCCAAACGCTGCCCGGATTCTACGGAGACGCGGTGCGCGCTGCTACGCAGATACCGCAAGGGTCGCGCTTTGAACTCCACTTTCCTTGACTCGATCGCGTCGTTCTGCAACACTGCGAGAGCGTTTTAGGTTTAGGATAGAGCGTTTCTACTTTGGATCGAAGCGATCCGATTTAATCATTCGTGAATTGATCGATGTCTAATTCAAATCCTGGTAGAACCGCTTCTCCTGATAGCGAAGTCGGTAAGTCTCTGACTTCTTTTTCTTGTTCTTGTCGATAGATTTCTACTTGTTGGTCTTGCGGATTGAGCAACCAACCAAGACGGACTCCACTTTCTAGATATTCCTGCATCTTTTCTTGCAGCGTCAGTAGATCATCACTCGCAGAACGCAGTTCGATCACAAAATCCGGAGCAATGGGCGGAAATTTCTTACGCTGTTCTGGGAGGAGTGCTTCCCAGCGAGAGCGTTCGACCCAAGCGGCATCAGGAGAGCGTTTGCCTCCTTTCGGAAGTTTGAAGAGAGTTGAGGAGCTAAAGACTTCTCCGAGTTGAGTCTGACGGTTCCAGATTCCTAAATCGATGATGTAGTTTGCTTCTCGTTTTCCACTTTCTCCGCCCACGGGTGACATGATAATTAAGACTCCTTTCGCGTTCTGTTCAATGCTCCATTCGGGGTTGTTGAAGCAGAGTTGGTAGAATTGCTCATCTGTCAAGTGAATGTGATTGAGATCTAGCTTGAGCGGAAGAGTCAGTTCCATGTTTTGTCGCTCCGAGGCAGATTGTAGATCTAGGTTGGCGATTGCTTGTCGCACAGGTTGCGATCGCAGGTTGCAGCAGAAAAGTCGAACCGGGGATAAGGAAGCAGCTAAGCGCGCTTCATCGGTAGGCTCAGCGTCAAAACAGTGGTTCCCGATCGCTGTTCGAGGTTCACGGTGGCATTGAGGTCGATCGCAAATCGTCGCAGCAACGCCAATCGCAGATTCGAGACGTTCTGTTTGCGTTTTGGTAAAACTTCCTCAGCGCTGAGTGGTTCTGCTAAGCAGCTTGCTGAAATACAAAAATTCTGCGAATCAGCAAAGGTTTGAATCTGAATCGGCAGATTTGGATTTGTGTGATTGAGATGGGTGAGAAGCTGAACGATCGTTCTTTCGAGCGTTGGCAAGTGAACGAAAATTTTGGGAGACGGTTCTGGGATAAGTTCAAGCTGAATCCGGATCATGCTTTGAGTTGAAAATCGTTCAACAGTGATCGCCAACCAATCTTGAATCTGAACTTCGTTGAATGAAACCCCTTCCGCTAAGCCAGACACATTTTGAAACGCTAACAAATCGGTGACTAAGCTAAATTCCTCGTGCCATTCTTGCTGAAGAATGCTCAAGTATTGATCCAAGCGTTGAACTTGAGGATTTGGAACTTCAGGATCTTTGAGCGAATTCAACATTCGCTGCATCAGTTCGATCGCCATTCGCATATTCGTCAGCGGCGTTCGCAGTTCGTGAGAAAGCGCCTCAATAAATTCATTTTGCAGCGTCTTTAAGTGCTGTAAGTCTGTAATTTTTGCCTGTGCTGCTTGGTTTTGCTGAATCGATTGATAGGTCCTAATCGCTTGAGTGACGAGTTGCGCGATCGCGTCTGCTTGAAACTCACTCCAGCGCGGATAGTCTGGCAACACCATGCCAAATTCTCCGATCGTGCCGCGCTCTCCCTGAATCGGACAGACGATCACCTGCGACGAAGCGGCATAAAGCGGCGGCAAACTGTCGATCGGCGGACAAATCCAGCACTGGCGCTGAAACAATCGTAAATAAAAGGGTGAAAATTTAGCGATTTCGATCGTGCGGCGAATCATCGATCGCGATTCATCTGCTGCTGAACTAAACTCCGCCACGATCGTCGAAATTGCTGAAGTTGAATCGTGAAGGGCAATCCAGCTATAATCGACTTTCAGCGTTTGCCCGATTTCTTGCAGCATCCATTGCAGAAATTCACATCGATCGGCAGCGCACTGATCGAAAACGCGCTGGCGCAGTCGATCTACGCCGATTAAGAATTGAAGCTGTTCGGTGCGTTCCTTAAGCTGCGCGCACAACAAGGATTGAGTCGTTTCTAAAATCTGCTTTTGAGCATCCAAGCTCGATTCGCGCTGGCGACGATCGCTCATATCCTGAAACACCATAACGCCACCAATAATCTCTCCGTCTCGGTTGCGAATCGGGGAAGCACTGTCACCCACAGGACGTTTTGTGCCATCGCGCGATCGTAAAACCGCACGTTCTGGCAGAGTAATTGTATCACCCTGACACAAAGCTGCCAGAATCGGGTTGTCGATCGCGGCTCCGGTTTCTTCATCGAACAGATCTAACACTCGCCCCGCAAATTCTCCTAACGCTTGCTCTTGTGTCCATCCGGTGAAAAATTCCGCTGCCGGATTCATAAATGTGATAAACCCATCTACATCAGTGGCGATCGTCGCATCTCCGATGCTGACAAGCGTAGTGGCATACCATTGCTGCGTGGCTTTGATCGCAACTTCCATCTGATGGCGACGTAGCGCGACTTGAATCGTTGAGTGCAGATCCGCTTCTTGAAACGGTTTCAGCAGGTAGCCAAACGGAGAAGTTTCAGTCGCTCGTTTGAGCGTGTATTCGTCGGCAAGCGCTGTGAGATAAACGACTGGAAGATTGAGATTGAGATACAAATATTCTGCCGTAGAAACACC
>CAXTDB010000008.1:0-37287 GCA_964242045.1 uncultured Leptolyngbya sp.
TTAGCAATCGCGGTAAAAATATGAAACGATTAAAACTGAACAATTCCCGCATCGGCAATGTTTGAAAGCTTTTTACCGTCCGAAGTCGCTCAACTCACCGAAGAAACCTCGATCGCACTTGCCCGTCAAATTCGTCGATCGCGCCTTTCCACCTCAATCAGTTCAGAACCGATCGCAACCGCATACGTGCATCAAGGCGAAGGCGGTATCCCGATTCTTTTACTACATGGCTTTGATAGTTCAGTCTTTGAATTTCGCCGATTGTTGCCCCAGCTTGCGGCTGATCATGATACTTGGATTCTAGACTTACTTGGGTTTGGCTTTACCGATCGACCAATTAACGTCCCATTCAGTCCAGAAGCGATCAAAACACATCTCTATGATTTCTGGAAATCGAAGATTGCTCAGCCTGTGATTTTAGTTGGTGCATCAATGGGAGGAGCCGCTGCGATCGATTTCACGCTGTCTTATCCCGATGCGGTTGCAAAACTCGTTTTAATTGATAGTGCAGGCTTTGCAGCGGGACCTGCGATCGGCAAGTTTCTCGTTCCTCCACTTGGCTATCTCGCGACTCAATTCCTCAGACAGCCGAACGTGCGGCGGAGTGTCAGTCTCAAAGCTTACTGTGATCCGAGCTTTGTCACTGCTGATTCTGAACTTTGTGCAGCTTTGCATCTCAAGCTTTCTCGCTGGAATGAAGCTTTAATTACGTTCACCAAAAGTGGTGGCTATAACTTTTTGAGCAATAAAATTTCTCAAATTACTTGTCCAAGCTTAATTCTGTGGGGCGATTCGGATCAGATTTTGGGAACTAAAGATGCACAGCAGTTTAAAGATGCGATCGTCAATAGCAAACTAATTTGGATCGAACAATGTGGGCACGTTCCCCATCTCGAAAAACCTGAACTGACCGCACAACACATTCTTGAGTTTGCCAGTTAGCGCAAGGACTTCAATCGCTGTAAAATCTGCAATACATCGTAGAGATTATTCTGTCTTCGATTCAATGAAAAATCATCAGAGAAGCTGTATTGAGACTGAGAAAGTTTCACAAAAATAGAGTATTCGCCATTGCTAACTAACCCAAAGTTAGGCTGATTTGAATTAGAAGATAGATAGGCTAACGCTTGAGGTAATGCCAACGTTACATTAAACGAAGTCCGTTTCGATTCAACCAAGATGATCCAGAGATAATCTTGCACAACTAACGCATCAATTCGACCTTGGTAAACGCGATCGCGTTCGTCCTCCATTTCAAATCGCACTGTGACTTCTGAACGCAACCGAAACGGCGGATCGTAGAATCCAGCCAGTTCCAGCAATGGCGACATCAGAATAAAATTTACTGCACCTTCGAGCAGATGTCCGTGCTGACGATGATAAAGAAAACGCTGCTTGATTAAATCAAGCCGTTGCCGCTCCGAAATCGATAAATCCGGCAAATCCTCCATCCATTCTGTAAAAAATGTTGGATCAGACGACTGAGATAAGCCAAGCTCGGTCTCAACCGCTGCAAGGCTATCAATATAATCTGTAATCGCGAGAGTTTGCGGCATCGTTTGAAGAATAAATCTACTGTCTCAGTCCAACCTGTAAAGAAGTTCGGACTCGATCGGCAAAAGGGTCACAAAATTCCGATCAACTGCTATCTTTAGTTGGAAACAACTATCGACAAAAAAATACATGGGAGTCACGTATCGGCGGATTCTGCTGAAACTTAGCGGCGAAGCTCTAATGGGAGAGCTATCGTATGGGATTGATCCTGCCGTCGTTCATGGCATTGCCGAAGAAGTGGCAGAATTGGTTAACGAAGGCATTCAAGTGGCGATCGTCGTCGGCGGCGGAAATATTTTTCGGGGAATGAAGGGTGCAGCCGCAGGCATGGAACGCGCCACCGCTGACTATATCGGCATGATTGCCACGGTGATGAATGCGATGACGCTACAAGATGCGTTAGAACACATCGGCATCCAAACGCGGGTTCAAACGGCGATCGCCATGCAGGAAGTGGCGGAACCGTATATCCGTCGTCGTGCGATTCGGCATTTGGAAAAAGGAAGGGTCGTGGTGTTCGGAGCGGGTTCTGGCAATCCGTTCTTTACGACAGACACGACAGCGGCTTTAAGAGCGGCAGAAATCAATGCAGAAGTGCTGTTTAAAGCTACAAAGGTAGATGGAGTGTATGATTCTGACCCGATGAAAAATCCGGACGCAAAACGATTTCAGAGTTTAACTTACTCGCACGTTTTGACTCAAGATTTGCAGGTGATGGACAGCACGGCGATCGCATTGTGTAAAGATAATAATATCCCCATTATCGTATTTGACTTGTCTGTGCGCGGAAATGTTAAGCGGGCAGTCACAGGAGAATCTATCGGAACCATTGTCGGAGGTTTTTGTGAAGTTTGCTGATGTTGAAGACCACATGAAAAAGGCGATCGAAGCGATTCGCCGAGATTTCAATACGATCCGAACGGGTCGCGCCAATGCGAGTCTACTCGACAAAATTACCGTCGAATACTACGGCTCAGAAACGCCACTGAAACAGTTGGCAAATATTTCTACGCCAGATTCTTCGACGATTCAAATTCAACCCTACGATCGCAGCAGTATGAACTCGATCGAGAAGGCAATTTCGCTTTCAGATATTGGCTTAACTCCCAATAATGACGGTTCATCGATTCGGTTGAATATTCCACCGTTGACGAGCGATCGACGCAAAGAACTCGTCAAACTAGCGGCGAAATATGCGGAGGCGGGAAAAGTTTCGATCCGCAACATTCGGCGAGATGGAGTCGATGCGGTGAAGAAACAAGAAAAAGACAAGGAAATTTCTGAAGACCAGTCCCGCGATAGTCAAGACAAAATTCAGAAATTGACTGATAAATATATTGCTGAAGTCGAGAAGGTTTTGGCAGAGAAAGAAAAGGACATTATGACCGTTTAATTAAATTGAAAGAGAGCGATCGTATTCACCGCGATCGCTTTTTTGTGTCTAATTTGCTTTCGACAACACGCTTCTCAATTTTCCAATTTCCAATAAATTTGTCCACATCTTCTTTAATTGAGGATCACTCTGCTTTGCTGATTGCGATCGTAAATAAGCATCAACGGCTTCATACCAATATCCTGCCGCTGCCGCTAATCGGATGTGTTCGATCAAAGTTGCTTTCTTTAATTGACGCTCAAGATCGGGATCAACCGATCGCTGCTGAATCCATCCGCCGATAATCCAATCGTTTGTTCGTTGATTGGCATCGCAAATTAGCGCAACTGACCAATAGTAAGGTTGATTTTGAATCAGTGCAGGAGCCGAAGACGGTAGAGAGATCGGAACGAATCCGGTTTGATTGTCGATCGCAATCGAAGTCTGATAAATGCCTCTGCGATTTTGATCAAACACGCTGAATTCAAGTGTTTTGGCGGAAGTAGACGGGAGATAAATCCAAACCGTCGGACGATCGTGCATTGTGAAACCCACAGACCGGAGTGACGCGAGCGCGGTAGGTGCGGATTGATTCGACTGTTGTAGACAAGTTCGATCGATCGGACGAGTTCCACCGCTGGTTGTGGTCTGGGGTGCGGGGTGATCTGGTGGTGGCTCGATCAGTTGTGCCTGGGCAGCTTGCGTAAAGTAAGTTGAACCTGTAGTAACAATTGAGACAAGGAGTGAAGCAACGAACAATGTAGTGAAACTAGATAGACTCGGAGCTTTCATGAGAATCAAAGAGAAATAGACTTGAGCACACTTAGTATATTTTGTTCCTGAGGTGGATACGATAAAGCTTTGATGAAACTTCTGTTTATTGCCAGTTGCCCACCAAAACAAAAGATGCCCAGTAGAATGGATGCTCATAATTCTTTTGTTTAAGTAGTGAGAGTTGGGCTTGTCTGAGCGCTTGTGATAGGTTTGCTGCGCCCGGTGTTCGCAAAATTGATCGGTCGGTAAACTGCTGATAAAACTTCTGGATCAACAGTGCCGTTGAGAGGTCGTTGACTCTCCAGAGCGTTGCTAACGTGCTTCGTGCCCCCGATCGTACTGCAACTCCCGCCATACCGAGTGCTGCACGTTTATCGCCTTTTGCCGTATCGCACGCACTTAAAACGAGTAGCTCGATCGGCGTATTCGTCACATTGCGCTGCGTCAACATTGTTTGTAAGTCATTTAGAGTTAGCTTGCCATCCCAAGCTTGAACGTAAGTTTCTTGAGCCGTTGACCCAAACTGACCGTGTGTGGCTAAATGCACGACTTGAACGGGGGTTGCTTTGATCATGCTAGAGAGCGATCGCACGGTAAAGTTCTGATTCATCAACACTGTAGCGGTGAGACGCTGACGAATCTGATCCACTTCTTGCTGCACTCCCGGAAGCGGGTCTACTCCTTGAGTAGATTCGCTTAAGCCTGCCACGATCGCTCTTGGTTGGTGTGAAGCGATCACACTAGCTTTAAACAAGCGAAGGCTAGGAGTGAGTGCAAGGGCATACTGTTCGATTAGATAGTTCTGACCATTATGTAAAGCTGCGATCGGCAAGCGACGTAGATTACCATCCATCACAAAAACCAGGGTTTGAATCGAATGTTGTTCGAGTGACGCGATTGCAGGTTGAATCAACCATTGGTAAAGCGGTTGTGCAGCCAATAATCGTTCTTGTAGAAACGAAGTGAGCCGCATCGATTGCACCATTTGATTGATTGCAATTTCGACTTTAGCTTGCGGAATTGGGGTGGCATAATGCTGAAGCGATTGATTTGGAATCGAGAGAATTACTTCTAAGCGATCGGGCAAAATGATCGGATAAATCACGGCTGCGGTTTTATCGATCTCGTCAACAGATTTCTGCACTGTATCGAGACAAGCTTCTCTAAAAAAGTTATTCAATTCGGCAAGTTGTAAAGCTTCGATCGTCTGTCGTGCTTGTTTGAGCTTGCTCTGAGAAACATCGCCTTGCAGTAAAAGATCAACAAATTCTCGATAGACAGGTTCGACTTGTTCTCGAAACGAAAACTGAACATCTTGATCGATCGCAATTAAATCTTGTCGAAGTGATTGTAAAGTTGCAACAGCCTGCGCGTAGAAACCGGATGCTGCTTGCAGTTCCTTTTTTGATACAAAGATTCGTCCTAGCTGCCATTGCCACTGATAAGCAAGTTCTGGAACTTGAATGGTTTTCGCCAGATTAAGTGCTTTCTGAGTGAGTTGCTGCGCCTCTTGCCATTGTTGAGTTTGCTCATAGAGATGTCCAAGTTCACCGATCGCGAAAGATGCAGCTCGATCGTTGTGGAGTTGCTGCGCTTCTTGAAACGATCGCGCCAATAGCTGAGCCGATTTCTCAGATTGATTCGGTTGAGTTCGTTTGAGCAGTTTAGCGAACTCGATCCGTTCGTAGAGCGTTGCGGTATCAAGCTGAATCGAGTCGAGAAGCGCGATCGCTTTTGCCATTTGATTCGATTGTAAGAATAGTTTGAGTAGTTGAAGCTGTGCTGTAACTTTTAGAGTTCCAGGCGTTTGGATGGCTTGTTGAAATGCTGTTTCAGCCGATTGGAACTGTTTCTGAGCCGCGAAAGTATTACCTAAGTGAAACGATGCAGCTTGCGAGTCTGATGAGTTCTGAAGGCGTTGTGCGATCGCGTAACTTTCTTCTAATGCTTGTTTCGATCGTTCAAAATCACCGAGCAATCGAAATCCATTGCCTAATGTTAAAAGTACACTAGCTTTAAGTGATGAATCAGACTGCGATAGCTTCGCTGCACTGTATGTTTGTAGAGATTGTTCGATCTTTGTTAAAAGCTCTTGAGAGCGACGATAAAACCCCAATGCTTGTAATGCTTTTGCTTGATTCAGTTGCGTTCCGAAAACACCGATCGAGTCTCCAGATTGGTGATACAAAGTTTCCGCTTGTTGCCACAGTTGCAATGCTCGATCGGGCTGTCCTTGATCAAGCTGCTGTTTGCCTTGAACGTTCAGAGTCTGAGCTTGTTCGAGCGGTGTTGTAGCAAGCATTGGGTGCAGCGAAGCTATCGCAATTCTGTGAGCAATAAACACAAAACAGCAACTTAGAGTAAAGCAAATTAAAAACCGATAGATGCGTTTCTGCATGGTTTTATGGCTCAGATGAACAAGTAGCCGCAGGAAGGTTGAGAGAACTTGGAGAGTCAGCGACTAGAACAATCTGACCCAACGAGTTCTTGATCCAGCTTGTTGCTTCGCTCATGCGACTGTTCACCCTTACTTGCGGTTTAGAACTTTGATTAGGAGTCCGACTATCAATCCAAACCGGAGTCGATCGATTGATCTCACTCAAGTCAGGTGCAATCCCGCCCCGTCCTGTAACCGTTAACCGATTCGTTCTTGATGTTGCAGAGCAGGTTTGTGCGATTTGATTCGAGGAATCGGTCACCTCTGTTGGTAACTTCACTGCTTCAGAACCCGGATCAGATCGAAGGACATTCAGCTTCACTTCCCCACTAATCCCGAACTTAGAACTAGCGCTGATATCGCTTTGTGATGTTTGGGTTGAAGAATTTTTCATTCCGAGCATCGATCGAGCATTAATCTCAATATTTCCGCCCCGACCCCGAAACGCATTCGCAATAATGTCACTGTTCTCATTTGGCTTTGCCACAACAAATTTTGCATTAATATAGATATTTCCACCGTTCGCATTGTTATAAGATTTAGCTGCAACAGTGGTTTCATTCCGCAGTAAAAGAACATTGGGAACATTGAGCGTGATACTGCCACCTGTTGCATAACCTGTCCCTGCAACAATCTTACTGTGATCTAATGTAAAGTTAGGTGCATCGATTTCAAGGTTCGCTCCTTTTCCAATCAGAACACTAGCAAAGAGATAGGCATCTTTGACAATTACTCCTTCAGTTGCAGTAAGTTTAATGCTGCCGCTGTCTCCGATTCTCCAGTTGTTTGCAGAAATCAACGCTTGATCTGTAATGGCAATATTGGGCGCGCTTAGTTGGAGATCTCCAGTTTTACCGATCGCTGATCCTGCCAAGATTCCCGTCTGCTTCGTTGTGGAAAAAATAACAGCACTGATTGGAAATAAAGCTTGACCTTGATCCGTCACAAAACCATTCTCAAAGGTGAGATTCTTGCTTAAGAGTAATGTTGAAAGTAGTTCTGTCCAAATCGGCTCAACTCGTCCAGTGCCTTTGATCGTAATACGATCGCGAGCCATCACGTCAACTCCGCCACCTGCTCCCGCTCCATCTGTGTAAGTATCGATTTTTGCTCGATCGGCAAGCGAAACAGTCCCAGCGATTAACCGAACATCACCACCCTGACCGATGCCTTCTGTTGACACAGCACTTCCGATTCTAGTTTGTTGGCTGCCTGCACCTTGTAGCTGAAGATTGTTTCTCACCTTGAGCGCGATCGAGCCTGCATTTCCCGTCCCGTTCAGCACAGTGAAAATGTTGCTTCCACCGGACATCTGAAGTGAGCCGCTATCAACAGTGATATTGCCTCCAATGCCTTGCCCGTTTACCATACTTGTAATTCCGCTTGGAATTCGAGTGTCACGAGACTCACCATCGATGCTCAAACTGTCTTGAATGCTCAGATTGACATTGCCTGATCTACCCTGCGCGTTTGGTTGAATCAATGTATTGATCGTTGCACCATCGAGTAAGGTGAGCGATCGCGCTTTTACGTTGATATCACCGCCTTCAATCTGTGTACCTGATTCGATCGTTGAATTGATTTGACTCGATTTCAATGCGATCGCGTCTTGAACATTTAAATCGATTCCTGCTGCTTTCGTGCGCGTCGCGATCGTCATCTTGGCTTGATCGAGCGTTAGCGTATTGGCAGTAATCGAAATTCGGTTTCCTGCGCTGAACTGCCCTGAACCTGAAACTTGTTCTGCCACGATCGATAAATCTTGTCCAACGCTCAGATTTCCTGCATTTGTAATCGGTGCAGCAGGTTGAACGACACCGACCGGAGTGCTAATCGTCAATAATGGCGGCTCAACTTTATTGGCAGAAACGATCGTACCGTCAGCAAATTTTAGTCCTGGCGCGGTTGTTGCCAAAAATGATCCGTTGATTGCAAGCGAAGCATTTTGTCCAAATGCGATTCCGTTTGGATTGATCAAAAATAAATTAGCGTTGCCGTTCACAGCGATCGTGCCATCGATATTAGAAATCGTGTTTCCCGTAACGCGCGCGATGATATTTGCGATCGACGAATCTGGCGCAAACACAGCAGTTTGCCCTGAACTAAGAGAAAAGCGATCGAAGCTGTGAAAGAGATTATGACGGTTAGCGCTTCCGCCTGTGATTAAAAGCTGTGTATGATCAGGCGATGATGTAACTTTAGAGTCGAGTGTGTTGTCGGGTACAACTTGAGCGATCGCGCATTCAGGCACAATCAAAGATAAAAGCCCATTAATCCAAGCCAACAAAAGAAAGATACGCATTGGGAAACACACAATAAGCTTTGAAGAAATGTGACGATTGAAACGCTGTTTTTCTATATGAAAAGCTTCTACGCTCGATTCTTTTCCCTATCCGGATGATTCATTTGAAGCCTGCATGAAGAAGCGTAGATTATGCCAGTAATCAAGTTTCCATTAAAAAGGCGATCGAACAGCATTCGATCGCCCGACTCTATTATTTTCTATTCGTAGCTACAGACGCTTCATGACTCCTACCCTCACAGGAGCCATCAGAACCTCTTGAAGAACTGAGCGTAACTCCTCACGCCGCTGATAACTATCCAACCGATGCAGCACTTGACCACCTTGAAGCAGCAACACCGTCGGCAACGTTGTAATTCGATACTGACTTGCCAACTTCAAATTCTCATCTGCGTTAATCCCAACTAGCTTTAATCGATCGCCATACTCATTCAGGAGTAGATTCAGCGACGGTTCAATCAAACGACAGATGCCACACCAAGGTGCCCAAAAATGCACAAGAACCGGGGTCGCAGATTCAAGAACCTCTTGTCTAAACGCCCCTTCACTAATTCCTGCTTGCATAGTTCTCCAAAATTATTATTTGTTTTTTACTAAGCCTTGGGATCATGCTACCAGGGTACGTTCCCAGATGCACGAATTACGATCGGGTGAAGCCACCAAAATAATAGGGTAAATGCCCCCACACCAAGATACGCAGGACGTAAAAACTCCTTGAGTTCAAGCGTTTGCTTGCCTTGTGCGATCGCCCCAAACGGCACAATCGAAGTTCTGGCTTTCACCACTTCAAACGCCTCGCCATACCGCAAAGCTAACCGTCGATCGCCGTTCCACACCCCAAATAAGTGATGCAAAATTAGCCCGATCGAAGTCACAACCATAAAACTGGTTCCAATCCATACTGTATGTGCGATACACCAAATAATTTGTCCGACCATTTGCGGATGTCTTGTAATCCGAATAATTCCAGTTTCGTACAAATGCACTTGCGGTTTTTGAATTGCTGCGATCTCTAACAGATTGAACGTTGCAGGGTAAAGAAATAAGAATGAAATTGCCGACAGTATCCACACAAATTCAGAAATACCAGGTACACCCTGAACATTCCAAAGCTGCAATCCGTCATAGCGATGATTGAAAAAATAAATCAGCATCGGAACTGCAATTCCAAGACTCACGATCGCAAAAATCACTCGATACAGTCTCGCACCAAGGCGTTTTTCTACGGTCATCCGCAACGATGCTAAACCGCTATGCGCGATCGCAAATCCAACAAGCCATCCAAACATAATGAAATGGCTGGATGTCAACCAGTCGAAAGCCATACCGAACTAACTCTGAAGAATAGATCTAGCTTACAAGTTTGCCGCGCGAATCGCTTCAAGATTCAGGGTGTAAAGCTTGCTCTCTCCTTGATGCCAGGTCGCGATCGCCAATCCGTTTTCGCCATGGGCTGCAATCGCGCTCGGATGCAGCGGAATCTTTGATCGCCCAATCTGCTGCCCCTCGTAATCGATCGCCATCAGTTGATCCTCATGACAAACGACCACACCCCAAGAAAAAGCAGCAACAAGTTTGGGACAAATGGCGATCGCGATCCGAATCAATCGATAAGGTTTGAGATGAATCAATAAGAGCGATCGCTCGTGTTTTATCTCAGTTGCAACCAGACAATAAGACTGAGCCGTTTGAAACACTTGCTTTAGTTGCACAGGTAAATTAAGCGTCCCAAATGCCTGTCCCCGTCGGTTAAATAAATCGAATCGAGTAGATCGATCGTGTCTCGAAATCAGTGCAACATGACGAGAATGCACCGCAATCAGCGCAATTAATTCTCCCATTGGCTCACAAACTGTAGGACACCGGATTAATCTAGGCTGTGGAAGCGCCCAAAAGCTTAGAAGTTTTGCTGTATTTCGGCTTCCCAAGGTTGCAACTGCCATCCAGTTTCCATCTGGATCGATCGCGATTCGAGACGATCGGTGAAACCGAGTCAATAACTGCGGAGCTGATTCAGAAAGTTTGTAAATCGATCGATCTGTCACAGCAAAACAGGTTTGAGAGCGCACGATCAATTCCCGAATCGGTTCTGCCACAGTCGCCACAGGTAATGCTTTGCCGTCCCGACGATCGAAAAATCCCATCGGATACGATCGCACTTGCAGCGTTTGAGACTGACCGAGAAAAATTAACGACGATCGGCGAACATAGCGATCGTACTCCGGTAGCGACGTTGTTTCCACGATGCCGATTTGCTCGATCGGGTAGAGCGATCGTTCTTCTCGCAGAATCATCGGTGAGTGAACTTTGGAAGCGATCAGGGACGCGAATTGCGCTTTTGGTTGAAATTCCGATCGCTGCTGTACTGCTAACTCCAGCGCCTCTCGCATCTGAGCCGCAGACTGAAACCTTCGCGCCTTCAACTTCTCAAGCGCTCTAAAAATCACAGATTGTAGCGCAGTTGGAATATGCGCGGGAATTTTCACAGGCTGATTCAGGTGAGCCGCCATCATCTCCGCTGGCAAACCCGAAAACGGGCGATATCCCGCCAGCAATTCAAATAGCAAAATCCCAACCGCATACAAATCCGTTGAATGCGAGTACTGTCCGTAAAACCGTTCTGGAGCCATATATGCAGGCGATCCAGTTAAATTTGCGGGTTGAAGTGGAACTTCTTGACTCAGCCGCGAAATGCCAAAATCCGAAATTCGCGCAATCCACCCTTCTGCACTCAAACTCAGTAAAATATTTTCTGGCTTGATATCACAGTGAACGACTTCCTGCTGATGCGCGTGTTCCAACCCCGTCAGCACATCACAAACTAATTTCACACTCAGCGTAGGATGCAGCCGCTCATGATTTTCCATTAGCTGTCGCAGCGTCCCGCCCTCGCAATAATCCATCACGAGATATCGTTTCCCGTGTAGATGCTCGATCGCTTGACACATCACAATATTGGGATGCTGAAGCGTGACGAGAAAGCGCAGTTCTCGCAAAAATTGAGCGGTTGGAAACGCAGCAAGATCGAGCGCTTTGAGCGCGACAAATTCACCTGTTTGGCGATGTAGCGCACAGTAGACGCGCCCAAATTGTCCTCGACCGACTAATCCTAGAATCCGATATTTCGATGCTTGCACCGCGCTTCGCGTTCGTTTAACTTCAGTCAGCAGGGTAGACACATTCGTAATTTACCCCGTGCTACACAAACAAACGAGGCAAAATCGATTCGTGATCAAGCTGTTTTTCAACCAAGATTTCAGCAGGTTCGAGCCGTTTCTGCAAGCCAATTACAAATAAATTGCGGTCGGCTCCGATCGATTCACAGCGCGTTTGCACACAATGTAAATCCTGTCCGGCAAGCTGACTAAAAATCGCTGACAACATGCCCGCTTCCAGGAAACAAGACGGCAATTGAGCATCGATCGCCAATCGAGCAAACGGCGAATTTTGCGTTTCCACGATCAAAAATCCGCGATCGTGATATGTCTGATCGAGATTCAACCTACCCAAGCCGTAAGTAATCCAGCACTGCTTCAAGGCTTGTAGAAAATCCGCCATCTGCATTTCAACCAGCGGCGTTCCATAATAATCGCTGACTTCATCTCGAAAGCGATTAAAGAAATTCTTGCCCCACCAGCGCCCACAGTTGAATAAAACCAAACGAGAAGCTTGACCAGTCTCTTTGTTCAGTCCAGCGTAAATCGCTTGAATCAGTGTCTCAGGCAGTGAGAGCAATCGATCGCCCCGACGACTTTCGAGCAAGCCCATTTCTAAATCGCCCCGCACATACACATCGCTGGCGTAATAGTTCGCGGGAAGACGATCGTGAATTAGTAAATCGCTAACAGAAATCATAATTTTAGAAAATTCCTGCGACAGTGAGCATTTCTTCTTCCTGGGTTGGCATCACAGCTTCAACCTGGTTAAAGAACGGTTCTAAAAGCGCCATTTGTTGCGCGTTGAGTGAAAGTTGGAGTTGCTGTTTCATCAATTCAAAAAAAGCGGCATCCGCGCCTTGAGTTTGATGAAGCTCGATCGAGTCTTTGAGCCAATTTAAGAGCCGTTTCTGCACAAAGCTTGGATCATCGAGCAGCATTGCCATTCCACAGTGGCGCAGGGTCAGCATTCCGTTTTTAATTGTGCGCTCTAACTCAGCCGTTTCGATACTGGGCATTTCAAGTTGGACTTGATCGGCGGCTTGCTGAATCACTTCAAGTTCTCGATCGCGCAGTGCCCGATAGGCGCTCATACGTTCTGCGATCGAGGCAACATAGTGCCCGATGGTTTGCAGTTCTTCGGGTTTGAGATAGCGGTTTTCGGCTTCGTCAAAGATGCCATCGAGAGGAGAGTGCATAAGCGTTATTGGGGAATCAGAACAAATCGGAAAAATCAGTCAAGGTAAAGCCGTCGGTTGGTTCTGGCGCAGGTTCTTCAACAGTGGGAGATTGAGCAATCGTGGTTCCTTCCCAGTTCACAGCGGCGAAAAATTGACGGACGCGCAAGTTAAACGAGAGTTCTGTAAACGATTCGCTGCCTTCGGCACACGCAAGCGTGAGCACGGCTGCTTGCTCAAGTCGTTGAACATCTTGCGGAGTCGACCGAGCGGCAATGGTTTCGTTTTCCCAGTTGCATGTTGTGAAAAAAGATTGAACCGAGGAATGTAGCCAATTTTGAGTATCTTGGGGGTCAAGCGTCGAGATCATTTCAGTTCTCCTGCTCTCAGCCGTTTTTCAATGTCTCTCGCGGTCGCACCTTCATTTAGCCAAAACGATGCCGCATCAATCCGCTCTTGTCCGCCCAGGAGAAACTTACAGTACGTTTCGCCCATCGAATAACACTGGATTTCAATGCAGCTAAGCTGTTTTTTCACCAACTCTGTAAAAAATCCCGCAAACAGTCCAGCATACAAGAAGCAAACGGGTTTACCGACATCACCTAATGTGCGGGCGACTGCGGAATCAAAGACGTTAATAAACATGAATCCCTGTTTACGATCGCCTAAATCCACTTCCCAACGTCCCCAACCTTGAGCCGTAAACGACCACCACCAAGTTTCTAGTAGAAACATCAGGTTCGTTTGACGCATTGGGCGATCGTATTCTTTCTCGAACCACTTCTCGAAAAAGAAAGCATCTTTTTGTCCCCACTCACATCCGATCGTATACATCGTGGCAGCGGACGCATCTCCAACTTCTTCTTCGAGTCCTTCGACTAATCCAATAATGAAATCCTCAGAGGTCAGAATATTTTGGCTATTGTTCCAATCGACGATCGTGCCTTTGTCGGGATCGAATTGGTAAAAGTCTTTGAATCCGTAGTGATTATGTTTTTTCGGATTCTTGAGTTTTGCAGAGGTTTGATGAGACAGAGTAAGCGACATAAATTTTACGGGGGTTCTAATCAAAAAACTCAGAAAGCAAAAAAGATAAAGTGAAGCGACAACGGTTGCGCTGATTGGTTTCAGTATGCCCAGATATTCGGATCTAGACCGTTCCGAGCATTCGGCGATTCACTTCCAAAATCGGTAAAATCAAACTCGCTTCGTTCGGAGTCAAAACTTGTTTGATCACGTCTTGCATAACGGTGTAAGTGACACCGCAGCTTTTCTGAGCATTAAACGCGCGCATAACTGTTTGAAACCAAAATAGAAAGCGCTCTCGCAGCGATTCCGGATCGTCAATTAACATTGCTGCCGCAGAATAACGCAAAACTCGCAGCGTATCACGCTTCCATTTGTTGGTCAGATCTTCGTTGCCTTGACGAAACAACATCGGATCGATCGCTCTCATTTTGGCTTGTACCTGCTGCACGATCGCGGCTTCACAAGCTTGCAATTTTTGATAAGTTTGGACGCGCAACTCATACGATCGAGCGTACTCCGCCAGAAAACGGAGTTCCTCGTCAGTCGCGTAGCGTCCTTCGGTTTCTTGACTTAACCGCTGGATCTGGCTCAACATAATGGTTTTGAATTGGATTTGTTTGAAGCGTTCCCTATTTCAGGAGAATTTAAACGCCAGAAGAATTCGAGAAATAATTTGACATATTGAAGCTGGTTGCATCCTCAATTTTCTTTAGCATCGATCGAGTAATTAGTTTCCCCGATTCAACCAAAACTTTTCCCGTCAGCGGGTGCAGTAAATCTTGCTCGGCTCGTCTCCCGATCAAGGCTTCGATATCTTTGATCGAATTGATGTACATCCCCGGTGGCAGTTCCACAATGACTCCACTACCCATTACTCTCGCTTGACACGCCAATCGCGAATTCGTTTTGCAGGACGTGATCACTTCTAATGTGCGCTGCTCTCGACGATTAATCGGAGTCAGAGATTCCATGCCGTCTTTGACATAAACGTGGCAGGTCGCACACATGCCGCGACCGCCACATTCTTTTAAAACATCTAAATCCTTGTTGATCAAAACCGAGAGAAGATTCCCCATTGTTTCGATCGCGCTGTCTTGTGCGATCGGTTCAAGTCGTACCGTTTTCACCATGATTCTTAAGGCAATAAGAGGGCTTTTTGGGTGTCGGTGAGGGCGTTTTGCTCGACGAGAACGGCATAGCCACGCACCGCTTGAGAACATCGGCGGATAAATTGAGCCACCCAACTACGAAACCATTCGTGTTCTTGAACGCTGACCGATTGTTCTAACCCTGAGAGTTCCCCGATCAAGATAATTTGTCCCGTTCGAGCCACTTGAAATTGCTCGAACCATTCCTCGGCTGGACAGCTCGCTTTGAGATAATTTGTAATGACCGCAACGCCTAAATATCTCGTGGTGAACTGGCTGAGTTGGTTAAACGCATCGACCAGATCTTTGAGCTTTGGTAAAGGAGCGGTTGGTAAGGATTGAAATTGCTCGATCGCGATCGTCGGATTCGCTGCGATCCAAGAAAGCAACGCTTGAGATGCACTTAGCCACTGTTCATCGATGCGAGAGTTGTCTTTGATGATCAAGACGATTAGATTCCGGGGTAATCGATGCAGCACGATTTGATGCTGTGAGAATCGAAACTCTAGCGCCTCGTATTCAGCCGGAATCGTTTCCACGACTTGTAGGATGCCTTGAGACAGTAATTCTGGCTGTCCGCACGCAAACGTGGAATCATTGCGATAAAAAACTGGCTCAGAGTGTCCACTCAGTAGGGCGATCCCCACGATTCCTGGTACATTCAGAAAGTCCCGAATAACTTCCTGGTTCATAGGCTGATTCGCTCATCGTTCTGTACAATACTTGCCACATCCATTATTCAAGGAGATTCGACTGAGTGCGATCGCGCAACGGTTCTTTCGATTTTCTTCATAATTGTTCACAGTCTCTAGCTGGCTTCACAGTTTAGAGTGAACGCATTCGATCTCCCGGTGTACTTTAAGCTCCTCACACTTTAGGCTTAGCCGTATGTCTGACCTTCCTTTCACTCTAGATCAGTTACGTATCTTAAAAGCGATCGCGTCTGAGGGTAGCTTTAAACGGGCTGCTGATAGTTTATATGTGTCTCAGCCAGCGGTAAGTCTTCAAGTTCAGAATCTAGAACGACAACTCGATGTGCCGCTGTTCGATCGCGGTGGGCGACGGGCGCAATTGACTGAGGCAGGACATCTGCTTTTAAGCTACGGCGAGAAAATTCTAACGCTTTGTCAGGAAACTTGCC
Source organism: uncultured Leptolyngbya sp. (assembly GCA_964242045.1). GTDB lineage: Bacteria > Cyanobacteriota > Cyanobacteriia > Leptolyngbyales > Leptolyngbyaceae > Leptolyngbya. The sequence goes on from CAXTDB010000008.1 coordinate 16,091, forward strand.
GCGCGATCGAAGATTTGCAAAATCTCCAAGGTGGCACATTAATTATCGGTGCAAGTCAAACGACGGGAACGTATTTGTTACCCCGCATGATCGGGCTATTCCGTCAGCAGTATCCAGATGTCGCCGTTCAGCTTCATGTTCACTCGACGCGGCGAACCTCTTGGAGTGTGGCGAATGGTCAAATTGATTTGGCGATTATTGGCGGCGAGATTTCTCCAGAGCTTCAGGATTCTCTCGAAATTATTCCCTATGCTGAGGATGAACTCGCATTAATTCTGCCTCCAACTCATGCGTTAGCTCGATTAGAAACGATTCAGAAAGATGATTTGTATCGCTTGCAGTTTATCGCCCTGGATTCTCAATCGACGATTCGCAAAGTGATCGATCAAGTTCTCGGACGCTGCGGGATTGAAACTCGTCGGCTCAAGATCGAGATGGAACTGAACTCGATCGAAGCGATTAAAAATGCGGTTCAGTCTGGCTTAGGAGCCTCGTTTGTGTCGGTTTCAGCGATCGAGAAAGAGCTACAAATGGGAATGCTGCATCGTGCCAGAATCGATGATGTGGTGGTGAAGCGCAATCTATCGGTGATCATTAACCCGACTCGATATCGATCGAAGGCGGCGGATGCGTTCTGCCGCGAGATTCTGCCCAAGTTTACGAGCCAAACGCTGAAATTTGAGCGTCCAACTCCCGCTTATCCAGAACCGCAAAGCCTCAAAGCCATGCTTCAAGCTGCAAGTAATCGGGCGATTTCAGAGTTGGAATAAAAAATTCCCAAGTGTCGATCGCTTGGGAATTCCGCAACGATTAAAACTAGCGACGTGAAGACATCGACATCACAATTCGCAGCACATACCAAAAGAGCAGCGCTACTGAGGCAAATAGCTCCAAGGAGGCTGCGACATATTGATGTGTTGCGTAATGGTGCATGACTTTCGAGGTGTCGTACAGAATGGCAACTGAGGCAAAGATCACCATTGCCACCGAAAAGATTAAGCCGAGGGTAAAGCCGAAAATTGCGCTACAGATAATCAAACCGAGCGCGACGAATCCGCCGATCGTTAAGATGCCACCCAAAAACGTGAAATCTTTTTTCGTGGTAAATGCGATCGTGGTCAATCCAGCAAACAGCAATAGTGTCAAAATTCCAGCCGTGGGAATCACACTTGGATCAGAAAAGGTTGCTGCAATGTAGAGAATCGGGGCGAAAATTAGCGCTTCTGCCACCACATAAAGTCCTAAACCCATGTATTGAGTTTGGATAGAATCGGCTTTTGCGGCAAGCGATCGAGAAAGCCATCCCAACAGCGCGAACGCTCCTAAAATCGCTAGCCAGGTAAACCGACTCGAAGCGATGAATTGAGTGATTGCGGCGGCGATTCCGCTCTGAAACAGTAGAACTTCGAGAACAATGAACGCGCCAACGGCTCCAGCCAAATGCAGATAAGTCTTCTGGATAAATTGAGCGCGCTCAGTGGGTCGGGATTCAGCAACGGTTAGCATTGTTTTTTCTAGAATGAAATTCAATACATCGATATCTCTACCAGCGTAGCGAACTCATGCAAAATTTCGCTGAGTACAAATGCGATTTCTACCAAATTGGGGACGATTAGACAGGCAAACTAGGTAAGCTGAAAGGGATTCGCGATCGAGTTTTTCGATGCGATCGTCATGCGAATGACACTTCATTTTCACACGCAAAAATTAGAGTAGAACTCCCACAATTTAACAAAACAAATTTCAGCTAAAACAATTAGAATAGCTCCTCTTCAGAATCCGTGAGATCCGCGCCATCAAACGGTTCTAGAGTTTTGGAACTTTCAGAAAAAGGTAGGGTCAGATATTACGACATTTTGTACTAAAAAATGTACGGTTATCCCCCCGGCAAGCATCTATTCATGGCTCTATGAATTCGCGATGATAGAAGAGTGTTTGAAGCGACTTCTTGATCCTATTCTAGATTTTTTATCATGCCTTGTGTTCTATTCCGCCAAACCGAATTTTTCCTTAGATTTAGCCAAAATTCCCGCGCAAGACCCTTTACTTTTGTTAGAGTTCGTCCTATTATTAAGTTAAAGTCGATGTGACTTCGACATATCGGAACTAAGATGTCTCCTTCACCGTCAGAACTAATCGTTAGGTTTACAGCGTAGACCTTCAGCCTTCACCTTATTGCTCTTCAGTTCAGGTTGACCTTTTTAGATTTTAGTGGGCATCGCTTTTCCAGAGATTGGTTCAAAGTGTTCTGACTCACATCAAGAGCGTATTCTCAGACCAAGTTTCGCTTTGAATCGACAGATTTTCGAGTGCCCCCCATTGTTTTCATTTCACGGAGTTGACTGCACATGGCTACCGCCAACACCAAATCCAAATCCGCTCCCAAATCCACCTACAGCGCAGACATGGTGCGGACATATCTGCATGAAATTGGTCGTGTCCCGATGCTGACACACGAGCAAGAGATTTTATACGGAAAGCAAGTTCAGCAGATGATGACGCTGCAAGAGAAGAAAGACAAGCTTGCCAAGAAGCTCGGTCACGAGCCGACGCAGCAAGAGTTTTCTGAGCATGTTCATCTCAGCGATTCTGAGTTGACGGGTATTTTCCAGCGCGGTCGTCGTGCCAAGCAGAAGATGATCGAAGCGAACTTACGATTAGTCGTGTCGATCGCCAAAAAATATCAGAAGCGTAATCTTGAATTCTTAGATTTGATTCAAGAAGGCTCACTCGGCTTAGAGCGCGGTGTTGAGAAGTTCGACCCGACTCGTGGCTATAAGTTCTCGACATATGCGTACTGGTGGATTCGTCAGGCGATCACAAGAGCGATCGCTCAGCAAGCCCGCACGATTCGATTACCGATTCATATTACCGAGAAGCTAAATAAGATCAAGCGCGTTCAGCGAGAATTAGCACAAACGCTTGGACGCAGTGCGACTGCTGCCGAGATTGCCGCAGAATTAGAGCTTGAGCCAGAGCAGATTCGCGAGTTTCTGATGATGTCTCGCCAGCCTGTTTCGCTTGATCTGCGCGTGGGTGATAACCAAGATACCGAGCTACAGGAATTGCTTGAGGACGATGGGCCTTCGCCGGATGTATACATTACTCAAGAGTTTCTTCGTCAGGATCTAGAGACGTTGATGAGCGATCTGACTCCGCAGCAGCGGGAAGTTCTGAGCTTGCGATATGGCTTGCAAGACGGACATGAGTTATCGCTGGCAAAAGTAGGCGATCGCTTAAGTTTAAGCCGTGAGCGAGTTCGTCAGCTTGAGCGTCAAGCGTTAGATCACTTGCGTCGTCGCAAAGCGAATGTTCGCGAGTATATTGCTAGCTAGTTTCGTTTCTCACATCAGTTCAGAGGGACATCGATCGATGTCCCTCTTTTTTTGGGACTATCGTCCTACATCAGTGTGAAAACAGTGCGGTTCTGAACTGGAATCAACAGTTCCTCTCACCTCAAGCATTCTTGGCTCATGCCAGGAATTTCTTATGCTGTTGGTCTTGAACGGCTCCTTTAGAGTTTCTCAAATCTTTTCAAGTTCTTGACTTTCAGTTTTTAGAGTGAAATCACAAACCGAACGTAGGGAAATTTCAATCATGAAAAATTCAACCAAACTCAGGTTGACCGCAGCAGCGATCGCATTCTTCTGAGAGCAAGCACCCCCGCAGCAGCGTTCAAGTTCCTCAGAGTGCGGGTGATGGCGATGGTGAAACCAATGACGATCGTTAATCGCAGGTTATTCTAGCTCGGCATCAAAAGGCTCTCAAGTCTGAGAGCCTTTTGATTACTCTTGGAGTTGCGGTCGATCGGTGAAGAACCATGTTCAATTTACCTACTTTCGAGGATTCAAGGCATCAAGGGTTGAAATGAGCGACTCCAGTGATGTCTTACAGGTTTCTGGATTGGGAGGTTCAGCCCGAAGTTGTTGCAGAACCGTATCGATCGACTTATCAACGGTAGACCACTGAGAAGGATTCATGGGTTTAAGCCGAGCTTGTGCGTTGTCCCAAGCGACCTCTAGATCCTTAACGCGAGTCGTGGCAGCAGGTAAATCACCCTTGCGGACAAGACTCAGGGTATCTTCGGCAATCTTGCGAAAGCTCGACAAGTCTCCAAGCGGTGAAGCTGATGTCGCGAAGACGGCGGCTTTTTGTTGAGGCGCGGTATGTTGCCAATAGTAGCCGAGTCCAGCGGCAATCACAAAAGCAGAGATAGCCAACGCGATTTGCCAGGAAGTAGTGTTGCGTCTTCTGTTGATTCCTTCAGTTGTGGATGAACTGGTGATTAAATCTCGCTTGCTGACCGAGAGAAATAGAATCGTTGACAAAATTGCTGCCATAAAGATTGCACTGGTGAGCGTTGCACCTAACCCCAATCCTCCGTTCTCTGGTGGCTGAGACAAGAAATCGCCGAGTGAAGCACCGAGCGGGCGCGTCATGATGTAGGCAATCCAAAATGACAACACAGGATTCAGACCAAATCTCCACGCGATCGTGGTCAAAGCAATGACCACTGCAACAATGATTCCGGTGTTAAAGTAGCCAAGACCCAGGCTCTCTGCCATTAGGTCGCCTGCTGCTGTTCCCAAAGCAAATGTGACAAGGATGGTGAGCCAGTAGAAAGCTTCTCTTCGTCGGGTAAAAATTGAATGAATCGAAAGGGTTTTTTCACTGTAGAACCAAGCAGCAAAGGTCAGGGCTAGAGCGAGGCTGAACACCGTTGTACTCACCTCAAGCGGGATGCCGAGCTTGTCTGTCAGATTGTCTGTCACGAGTGTTCCGAAGATACTGATGAGGACAACCGCCGACCAGTACAAGATGGGGATGTACTGCTTCGCTCTAAACTGAAAGAATAATGCAATCAGCAGCAAAATCCCCATCACGATCGATGTGCCATTCAAACCAAAACCAAGGCTCCTGTTTAAGAAATCAGAGAGAGTCTCTCCAACCGTCGTACACAAAATCTTGATAATCCAGAAGTAAATCGTTACTTCTGGAACTTTGCTCAACAAGCTTGCGTTTTCATCTCTCTGGGTTGCTTTCATCTTCCTTCCTCTATGTCGCTTAAATTGCAGTTGCTCCTTGGCGTGTTGAACGATCGCCTGAAAGATACCAGTTCTAGAGCAAGATCACCGAACCTAATTCATTGCAAGACAATCTGGTTCTTCAAAAAGATCGAAGACAAGGCTAATTTGCTGGAGTGTGCGGATGCGTCAAAGCGTAAGTTACAAAAGTCAAGAACTCGAAAAGATGGGCTTGAAACTAGGTATTCTCAAATCATTCTTTCCAAGTTCTTGACTTTTTGCCGCTATCTTGATGGCAAAGTAAAAGATGCTGAGAGATTGAAACGGTTGGATCTCCGATCGTTCCAATCTCCGTTCTAGGGGTTTGTATCTTGTTTACTCGATCTCAGTTCCTTGAGGCTCTGCGGAGGTGATCACGATCGAATTACCGACGCGATGAATGTACAGCACTGGAATCAGAACGTAAAGTAACAAGCCAATCCTGGCATTGAGCAAGGAAACGACGATCGCGAACAAGTAAGCGAATGGAACAACGAACAAACGCCGTCGTATCTTCCGAATCAAAAAAGCCTCGGTTTCTATATCAATGAGACGATGCCCAGACGAAACATAATGCCAGTGCCAATATCGCACAATCACTGTGAATAATAGGTTCAGTCCGTAGATTGCGCTAGCCGTGCGAAATTGCCCATCTTGCCCGATTAAAGACGCTGAAAAAGGAATGAACGCAATGCAGAGCAGAAAAACTAGATTTATTCCAGCATGGATGCGTTCAGAGCGTTGAATATAGTGAAACTCGATCGTATGCCCATACCAAAACGTTCCTAAGACAACAAAGCTAACAATATAAGAGAAGATATTCTCTCGCAGCGCCCAGAGCTTTTTTAGCAAGTCTATTTCCGATGAGGCTTGGGGCGCGTGAATGTCGAGAACTAGCAGTGTGAGAACGATCGCAAACACACCATCTACCAATGTCTCGATTCTCTGAGTCCCGATGGTTTGACGCATCGATGAATTTGTGGACTGCAATTCCATACCTCTAACTACGAGTGACAGCAACTAAACCGATCGTTCCAAGTGCATACAGCACAAGAACAACGAACGAGTCTACTCCCATACGCAAAACTCGCTTCTCTGAGCGAAAAATTAAACCGTATAGATAAACGACGGTGAGCAGAATTCCTAATCCTGCAATGTAGATATCAGTTTTTCCCGCTCGTGGTAGCACGGTTTCACCAGAAATTAAAGTTGCAAGCAAAAACAATACGGGTAAAAAGGCATTACCACCGAAAATATCGCTCACTGCCAATTCGTAGTCTTCGAGCTTTAGCGAGGCAAGACCTGTAGAAATCTCCGGTAGCGAGGTTGCCGCCGCTAAAACGGTTGCGCCGAACACAACGCCGCTAATTCCTAATTGATTCGCGATCGCGTCTCCCGCTTCCTCTAAACCGACTCCTGCGATCAGAGTGACGATCGAAGCGATCAAAAATACAGTCCAAGCGCGCACTAAGCTTTTATCCTGATGCTGATCTGACTGTTGCGCCGTATCTTGCTTGGCTTCTTGAGCATCCGCTGTATTGTTTTGCTCTTGCCACGGTAGCCCTTTTTGCGCTTGACCAATCAACCACAGTCCAACAATCCACAAGATTGCAATCAATACTGCTCCAGGTGAGATGCGATCGACAATCAGCGATTGTGGTAATTGTGTCGCCATAATTGCCACAATCAACACCGCAATTACAATTAAGCCCTCTAACACTAAGGTTAAAGAGGCTGCACGATACATTAAAGGAGTGTCTCCGCGAATGCCAAATACATCGAGCAGTACTAACACAACGGTCTGAATTGCAACTCCGCCCAGAATGTTCCCGGTCGCGATCTCAAAATTGTGTTGTAGTGCAGCGCTCACCGTAATTGCCATTTCAGGAAGATTGGTCGCGATCGCTAATAAAATCAAGCCGCCCAACGCTTCACCGAATCCCAAGCGGGATGATAGAACATCTGTTGTGTTAGAGAGTTGAATGCCTGCAATCCAAACCGCGATCGCAGCGACAACGAATATCAATAGCAAAAACGGCAACGACATCGCGCTGAACATGATTTTTTAGACCAAGCGAAAATAACGTTTTGAGCCTTTAAGCTTGAACTTTTTCGACGATCGCATCGTCTACCATGAGTGAGAACCGTGTGCAATCCCTGTGATGTTGTTCGACGAAGGATCTCAGCCTTGCTATGATTCAAACTTCTATCTGACGACGCACATCACACGCTGCTCGATGCTTTACGGTAAAGGTAAGTTGCGATATGGGTGATTTGGTTTTTCGCATGGATACTCCTAGACTGCGTTATCCACATTCGGGAAAAAGGAACAGGCTGCTGATTGGGCTAGGATTAACAACGCTACTAATCGGTGGAGCAGGCGCGTTTTTCGCGCGTCGTCCCGCTTCTGCACCTCAAACGATCACCGCATCTACGCAGACGGTTACAGTTGCGCCCGTGCAAACCGCTTCGATTGCACGCACGATCGAGGCGACTGGAACCGTTGCCGCACGAGATTTATTACCGATCGCACCAGAAGCATCGGGACTACAAGTTCAGCAAGTGTTAACCGATGAAGGGCAAACTGTACGAGCGGGGCAAGAACTCGCAGTTTTGAATAGTGATGTTTTGCGATCGCAGTTAAATCAGTCCCAGGCGCAGTTCAACTCAGCGCAAGCCGTTTTAGGACAAAGACAAGCCACCCTGCAACAACAGCAAGCAACTCTAGCCGAAGCTCAAAGTAATCTCAGACGCTATGAGCAATTAGCCCAGTCTGGAGCAATTAGTCAGGCAGATTTAGAACAGCGAAGAACCGCAGCGGCAACCGCACAAGCTGCTGTATCAACCGCACAGGCAGGAATCGGACAAGCCCAAGCTGATATTCAAGCAAGCCAAGCCGATATTCAACGCTTACAAACACAACTGAATCAGACGATCGTGCGCTCTCCCGCTGATGGTGTAATTGCTGAGCGCCTTGCGAGAATTGGTGATGTTGCTTCGACTTCTAACCCATTGTTCCGATTGATTCGTAACGGTGATTTAGAACTACAGCTAAAGATTCCCGCGACTCAACTTCCTCAAATTCGAGTGGGCGCACCTGTTCGGATTACTTCAGATGTCGATCGACGGATTAACACACAAGGAACTGTTCGCGAAATTGCACCGCTCGTTGATCCCCAAACTCGTCAAGCCACCGTAAAAATTAGCTTGCCGCAGAATCCAGCGATCCGATCGGGACTATTTCTTCGAGCCGCAATTACCACTCAAACCACTCAAGCATTAACGATTCCATCGAAAGCGGTGTTACCTCAATCAAATGGAAGCTCGACGGTGTTTGTTTTACAGCCGGATAACACAGTGCGATCGCAAACCGTTCAAACGGGTGTAACTCAGGGCAATGATCCGAACAATACAACAGTTGAAATTGTTCAGGGATTAAATGCGGGTGATCGTGTGATAGTTGCCGGGGCGGGTTATCTCAAGAATGGCGATCGTGTCACCGTTGCTCAACCATAACTGCTAAGGATATGTCGTTTAATATTTCTGCTTGGTCAATTCGTTCTCCGATTCCGACGATCGTTTTATTTCTCGTTCTAACATTAGCGGGACTGGTCGCGTTCCCCTTTCTTGGCATCGATGAAAGCCCAAACATCGATATCCCTTCAGTCAACGTCACGGTTGTACAGCCAGGAGCCGATCCGACTGAGCTAGAGTCACAGGTGACAAAGCGCGTTGAAGATGCAGTTGCGGGACTCGGTAACATTGATGAAATTATTTCTACTGTAACCGATGGTTCCTCGGTTACTCAGATCAACTTTGTGCTGGGAACGAATAGCGATCGTGCTACCAACGATGTCCGAAACGCCATTTCTCAAATTCGCCAGAATCTACCACAGGATATCAATGAACCAATTATTCAGCGATTAGATGCCGCATCAGGCGGCCCGATTGTGACTTATGCTGTGGCATCTCCGCGTCGATCGACGGCTGAACTCAGTAACTTAGTTGATCAAACCGTTAGTCGAGCGTTACTCGCGGTTCAGGGTGTTTCGCAGGTCAATCGAATTGGAGGTGTTGATCAAGAAATTCGCGTCGATCTCGATCCAACTCGACTGCAAGCAGATGGACTGACTGTTAATCAAGTCAATGATCAAATTCGCGCTTTTAACATTAATCTCCCTGGTGGACGCAGCAATTTAGGCGGCAGTGAACAAACCATTCGGACGCTCGGAAGTGCATCGAGTGTTCAAGCTCTACAGGACTATCAGATTACATTGCCAAAAGGTGGATTTGTGCCTTTATCGAGCTTGGGAACTGTCACGGATGGAACCGCAGAACCGAGACGGCTTGCACGGTTGAATAATCAGCCCGTGGTTGCATTCTCAGTTCTTCGCAGTAACGGAAGTGTTTTAGTTGCGGTTGAAGAAGGCGTTCGTAAAGCGGTTGACGATTTACAAAAAACTTTGCCGTCTGACATTCGCTTACAGTTGATCAACAACGTGCGCGCGAACTATATTCGAGAATCTTACTCCGCCTCGATCGAGTCTGTCGTTTTAGGTGCAGTTCTCGCCGTTGCAACCATTTGGCTATTCTTGCGGGATAGACGCGCGACTTTCATTACCGCAGTCGCTCTCCCACTTTCTTTGATTCCAACGTTTGCCGTTCTTAAAGTCTTGGGCTACACGCTCAACAATATGACGCTGTTAGCGTTGGCGTTAGTCGTCGGAATTTTAGTGGATGATGCGATCGTCGAAATCGAGAACATCGAGCGGCACATGCAAATGGGGAAATCTCCGTTTCGAGCATCGCTCGATGCTTCGGCGGAAATTGGATTAGCGGTGGTTGCAACTACGATGTCGATCGTGGCGGTGTTTGGTCCTGTCGCGTTCATGACAGGTGTAACCGGGCAGTATTTTCGCCCATTTGGATTGTCTGTCGCCGCATCCGTATTGTTCTCGCTATTGGTAGCGCGGATGGTTACGCCATTGATGGCAGCTTATCTATTGAAAGGACACGGAGAACGAGAAGCTAGACGCAACGGAAAAAGAAAGCAATCGGATTCATTACCGTCGCTTGCGGCTCCGTTTACGCCAACTCAAGAAGCGAGAGGCGGAACGACGATTCAACCTGAGCGGCAAAGACGCGATTCGCTCCGCGAAGCTCCGAAGGATCGTTTAGCAGAAGCATATCAACCCATTCTCAAATGGGCGTTACGCAATCGGATGTTGACGTTGGGCGCTTCGTTGGTATTTTTAGTTGGAAGCTTTTCGCTAGTTCCGAGTTTACCGTTTGGATTGTTCGGAACAGCCGATCAAGGTCTTTCAGTCATTTCGCTGGAGTTGCCGCCGGGAGCCACATTGAATGATACCGATCGCGCAGCTCAACAGTTAACCACGCAACTTCTGAAGAATCCGAATGTGAGCGCAGTTCAGACCGATCAAGCGGTGAACACTGCAACGCTCTATGTTCTGCTCAAACCCAAAGAAGAACGAAAAATCTCACAGCTTGACTTTGAAAATCAAGTGCGTCCTTTGTTCGCTCAAGTTCCAGGAGTGCGACTAAGCTTTGCAGGTCGAGGTTTCGGTGGATCGAAAGAATTGTCGGTGGTGCTAAAAAGTGAAAATGCCCAAGCATTAAATCAAGTAGCGACCACTTTGGAACAACAAATGCACCAAGTTCCAGGGTTAGTAGAAATTTCATCGAATGCAAGTTTACTCAAGCCAGAAGTGATCATTCGTCCTGATCCCGCACGAGCAGGCGATCAAAATGTGTCGGTTCAGAGCATTGCTCGAACGGCTTATGTTGCGACTTTGGGCGATAGCGATGCGAATCTGGCGAAATTTGATTTACCGGATCGACAAATCCCAATCCGCGTTCAACTCGCGCCACAGTTCCGCACGGATATTGATACGATTCGCAACTTACAAGTGGCAAGCCAAAACGGAAATCTAGTGGCGCTACAAACCGTTGCCGATATTCAGTTGGGCAATGGTCCGTCTCAGATTCGACGGTACAATCGATCGCGGCAAATCTCAGTCGATGCGAATCTACGCGGAACTGCGCTCGGTGAAGCATTACAAAAAGTCAATGCGTTACCTGCTCTGAAGAATTTACCCGCAGATGTGACTCAAGAACGAGTCGGAAACGCTAAAATCATGGGTCAACTCTTTGGCAATGTGGGCGCTGCGTTGGGAGCTGCAGTTGTATTTATCTATGTGGTGCTTGTTCTATTGTTTGGCGATTTTCTGCACCCGCTCACGATTATGGTGGCATTGCCTTTCTCGTTGGGTGGTGCGTTTTTCGCATTGCTCGTTACTCACAAAGAGCTAGGCTTATATGCCTTGATTGGAATTGTGTTGCTCATGGGCTTAGTGTCGAAAAACTCGATCTTATTGGTTGACTATGCGCTGTTGAATCAGAAAGAAGGTAAATCGACTTATCGAGCGGTGCTAGATTCGGGTGTAGCTCGGCTGCGTCCGATTTTGATGACCACGATCGCCATGATTGCTGGAATGTTACCGATCGCGCTTGGTGTGGGTGCAGGATCTGAACTTCGTAGTCCGATGGCGATCGCGGTAATCGGCGGACTCGCAACTTCAACCCTGCTTACTCTCGTTGTTGTCCCTGTAATCTTTACTTATATTGATAGCTTGCAGGATCGACTTTCTCGAACCGTCTTTCGTCGCGCGTCTGAGCGTCAAGCCGAAGACGAGGAACGACCAGAACGAACCATTGATCCAGCGATGCGAAGATAGTTCTTCAGAATGGAAATGTTATAATTTGATTACCACACTCCTCAGCCGTAGATGCTTCCCACCTCAGAGTGGCTGCCTTATCGCTTCGCTAATCGGAAGATTTTGAGAAAGAATGAGTAAACTGGAACTTGTCTACGAACTGATAAACTGATCAAACTCGTTAGGCTTCAGCTACCCATTCTAATGACGGCTTGCGCTGCGATTTTACACAATCCTGCAAATATAGATTGATCAAACTTTGGTAGGAAATTCCTGTTTCCTCAGATAAACCCTTAAAGTACTCAACCCCCTCCTCTTCAAGCCGAATCGTAACTTGCTTTTTCAGCTTCTTGAAGTATGGATTCTTCATCGATTGGGAGAAATCATAATCGTCTTTCATAAAAGGAAACTCTGGTATTGTTGTTGCTCTCTTTTATTTGCCCGACGAGCCGAGAAAATCCGAATCGTTTCTTCGTCTTCTTTGTACACATGGCAAACTACCAATAAAGATAGCAAGTCGCTCATGCCTAGCAAGATCTATCGATCCTCCTCTGATGAATGCTTTGCATCGTACAGCAACCTTGCATTCTCATCATAAAAGACCGTTTCCGCCTCACTAAACGAGATGCCATGCTTCTTCTCGTTAGATCTTGCCTTGCGCTCATCCCATTCAAATCTCAATTGGTCTACACCTACAGTGTAATTACAATGTATATCATCAAGTTGCCTGTCGCAAAATCTTGCGACGAATATTTTCTTATTTACAGCTAAGATTTTCCTTTTGGATACACAATGCGTTGATGATTCGACTGTTGCCACACATCTACAAAAACACGCGCGATCGTACTCATCTGCGATCGCGTTAATCCCGATTCATCCAACTGCCCATCTTTCCAACGCGCTGCCAAAATCTTGTTGATCATGTTCAATGCTTCTTCAGGAGTCGCATCTTTAAGCGATCGGAGTGCCGCTTCACAAGAATCCGCTAACATCACAATGCCTGTTTCGCGCGATTGGGGTGCAGGACCGTCGTAGCGAAAATCAGCTTCATTAATTTCGACTTCAGGGTCAAGCTTAGCGCGCTGTTGGGCTTGATGATAGAAATATGCGATCGCCATTGTGCCTTGATGCTCTGGAATAAACGACTGAACCGCTTTCGGCAATCTAGCTCGACGTGCCATCACAATGCCCTCGGTGACGTGCTTTTTAATGATGGCTGCACTTTTCCATGGATCATCGATCTCATCGTGTTTGTTCGCGCCCCCCATTTGATTCTCGATGAAGCCCAATGGATCGTGCATTTTGCCAATATCGTGATAAAGCGTTCCGGTTCTCGCAAGTTCAACGTTACAGCCCAACTCGCGCGCCGCAGCTTCAGCTAAATTTGCCACAAACAACGTATGTTGAAAAGTTCCTGGAGTTTCGGCTGCTAAACGTTTGAGTAAGGTTCGATTTGGGTTTGCAAGTTCGACTAACCGCAACGTTGTGACCACATCAAACAAATGCTCAAGATAAGGACTAATACCGATCGCAACAATGCTCCAAGCTAAGCCCATCAATGCTTCGAGTGCTGCACGACCGAGCAGACTATACCAACCCACACCTGACACTGCACCTAACAAGAGATACAGCAAGCCTTGAGTTACACCGACACCTAATCCAAGCAAAGCTAACTCTTCACGCGATCGCACTCTTGCCGCTAATGATGCCACAACCAAACCCGCTGCCGCACTCGGAATGCACTGCATTACGCTCAATCCCATCCCGATCGGCAACATCACCGTGAGCAATCCTACTCCGGTCATAGCTAACACAGAGCCGTAGAATGTTCCCATCAAAAACCCGATCGCAGGTAGATTCGTCGAAGGTGCGTTGATCATCACCATGAGCGGAGTGCTGAGACACATCAGCCCAACTAGCCAATAGTCTCGATTTCTCAGCCCTTTTGGATGGTAACGCTGCTCTAATAACCAAAATAGCGACACTGCTCCGCCCACCAGTCCAGCAAATGCGATCAAACCAAGCCAATTCGTTTCGCGCCGACTCAGGTTAAAGTAGTCCAGCAGAATAAAATTGCTGGCTGAGATTTCTTGTCCGTCTCTGACGATCGCTTGTCCCCGTCGAACCTCAATCAGTACAGGTTCAACGCCTTGCGCTGCTTTCTCGGCTTGCTGACGGGTCTGCTCCTCGTCTTTGATCAAATTCGGTTTGAGTGAAGCAAGGAGAAGTTTAATTGCGATCGCTCTGGTTTCCGGTGGCGTTGCACTCTGAACGTTTAGCGTAATGGCTGTCTCAAGCTGGCTTTGAGTTAGTCCAGGAGAAATTCCCTGCGCCAACATGCGATCGCCAATTTGCATCACTTCAGTTTGCGTTTTCTGCCAAGCAGCATCGGAGACATCAAACAAAGTCGGGTCATACGGCGGTTGAACGATTCCGATCGTCGCTGCATATCTTTGTCGAGCCGCTGTAATTCGATTCGTCAAACCGGATAAACTATCAAATGAAGTTTGATTCCGGTAGCGTATAAGTTCGATCGCGGCTTTGCGCTGAAGCGGATCACCGAGTCGATCGCTCAGATTAGCGGTGCGATTTTGAATGGCTGCCGCAATCAAGTCCCATTCCCAGTTTTCTGCTCTGCGTAAGTATTGCTGCGTTGGTTCTGAAAGAATTTGCGGTTCAATGTAGGGAAATTTTCCAAGCTGTTGTCGGAGTGAGGTTCCTTTTGCTAGCTGAGTTTGAATCGCTTGTCTAGACTGATCTGACGCGATTGTATCCAGCATAAACATCGGTGTTGTAATATTGCGGGCAGCTTTGCGTTTTTCTTCGGTAGCTTGTTTGTCTTCGACTTTTGCATCGCTGGGCGCTTGGATCGTTTCCGGGGCGATTTTGCCCACGCTCAAGCGCGGTTGATTATAAAACTGTCGTCCTAACGCACCTGTCAACACGATTGACGTTGCCGCGATTAGAATCGGAGTCGGAACCGCAGGCTTACGTGCGAGTTGCTTCCGCAGCGTCTTGACTCGGTGTAGCGATCGCACTGAAGCGGAGTGATGGAGATGTTTTCCTCCCTCGCTGCACATTCGCTGAAGTTGTTGCGCCCAAAAGCGAAGGGAATTCATCACGCTGCTCACCATTCGATGGTACTTGTGTTGTCTTGCGATTCGCACATGACCTCACGACCTATTATAGAAGCCGAGGCACAAATCGAAATTTTACGCGATCGAGTCCGATTTGTAAGGATCAAAGTCGCTTATCGACTCGATTGAACGTGCAGCAGTTCGGCACTTAAACGATCGTGGATTTTCCCGTTCGTTGCTAGAATTCGCCCCGATGAAAGCTCGATCGGACTTTGGTCATACGCGGTCACTTTTCCGCCCGCTTCTTCGACCAGCACAATCCCCGCTGCCATATCCCAAATCGATAATCCCCGCTCCCAATAGCCATCAAATCGCCCGCTCGCCACATAAGCGAGATCTAATGCGGCGGCTCCATCGCGTCGAACGCCTTGCGTTAAATGAGTCAAATGGCAAAATTCTGCATAGTTCGTGTCTGGGGTTTGTCGTCGATCGTAAGCGAATCCCGTGACCAGCAGGCTTTTCTCTAATTCAGTCGCGGATGAGACGCGAATCGATCGACGATTACAAGTCGCTCCCAATCCTTTCGCCGCTCGAAATAATTCCTGATGAATTGGATTGAACACGACACCGACTTGCGGAATGCCTTCGATTAATAGCCCGATCGACACTGCCACAAACGGATATTGATGCGCGTAATTCGTCGTACCGTCTAATGGATCGATCGCCCAAAGAAACTCGCTTTGTCGATCGCCCAACTGTCCCGATTCTTCCGCCAAGATCGGATGCTCTGGCACGTGGCGATTGAGAACCGAGAGAACGGCATCTTCAGCCGCACGATCGGCTTCAGTGACTAAATCTCCGGGGCGACCTTTTTCGCGAATGTCTTCGAGCTTACCCCAATGGGTTTGAAGAACGGCTCCGGCAGCAAGCGCGGCTTCGGTGGCAATGTCGAGAAAAATTTCTAATTGTCGAGGATTCATAGAATAAAGGCAGAAGGCTGAGGCTATTCTATGATTTTGGCGGGAATGTCGATCGCCATTGGAAGTTATTTGACGGTAAATGGAACTCCAAGAAAAGCAGACATATGATACGCTCCATCTTT
The DNA here is from genome assembly GCA_964242045.1 of uncultured Leptolyngbya sp. GTDB lineage: Bacteria > Cyanobacteriota > Cyanobacteriia > Leptolyngbyales > Leptolyngbyaceae > Leptolyngbya. The sequence goes on from CAXTDB010000008.1 coordinate 32,067, forward strand.
GGCGTTCGTTTCTGAGAGGCTATATCCAAGACAAAGGCAGCGGTACTCGCCTTCGGAAAATATAAGTTTGATGGTAAAAGTTTCTCCAGATTCGGTATTTCGTCGATCGACTTGGACTTTCTTTATTTCTTGCAATGTGTGTACTTCTGTATTGACTAGAAATAATCTTCTATACTGAATTGTCAAAGTTTGATCTGACTTTTCAAATCTCCATACTGTTGTTTTAAGGGACAGTAAGTAGACCAAACCTAAACCAGCCAAACACAAAGCGCTTACATTTGCTGCTAATTGGTCATCTGGTAGCACGGATGGCGCGTTCAACCCGGACAGACAGATGATAATTGTAAATATACTGATTACTCTTGCGGCTATAGGTTTTTGTTGAATAACTAATTGAGTTCCCGTATTTTTGACGACCTGCATTTTGGTGTTAAGGTTCTAGTCTTATCTCTTTCTGTACTTCAGTCCAAGAGATTGTCTCTCCCCGTTCTGCCTCAAGAATACTCTGCCGAAGCTTACTTGCAAATTCTTGATCAGATAGAATATCGAGCGTTTCCAATAGAGAGGTCAATTGCTCGTAGCTAATTGCTGCCATTACAGGCTGTCCATCCTGAGTGATAATAATCGGCTCATCCGTCAACTCGATCGCTAAATTTGGAAGCTGTTGCTGCGCCTCAGCAATAGTCAAACGTTTAGGCATGAAAACCGAACTGTAAGTGATGAAATTAATCTAGCAGAAAACTTCTAATCGAACTCGTACTTAGTATTGTCATTAGTCCAAGAACCAAACTCTAAATACTTCAATAATTTCGGAGCTAGTGTAGAAAAACGTCCAGCTACTGATTAAAACCGATAACCACAGCAACTTTTCCTTGAGTGCAAATAGTTTCCAATCCAGCATAAGGGGAAATATTAGACCGCAAGATAGAAATGCAATCAGGACAATGTAACCTCCTGGAATTATCACAAACAGGGTGGGGATGATACTTAGAATGAGCATAAGTGGATGATTTCTTCTCCAAGCAGGCGGTTCGTCGTAAAAGCCTTTCGCTCTAAGATCTGATAGATGATGTAATCCATGCAAATATGCAGGACAAACGATCGTGAAAGCATAGAGCAAAGTGATTGCAATAAGAACACTTCCGAAAATTCGTACAGTCATAGATTAAGTTACAGAGCGTGGAATCAATCTGTGAAATTATAGAGTTGTTCAATGATTCTGACCGCCAAGCTCTAAGTAGGAGGATGCCAACCCGCAGACACCCAAGCTTGTCTAACAGTCACGGCGTAGGAATTGTTAAGTTGTAAAGCGGATATCGTTGCACGACCACAAGCTGTTAGACCTGTAATGTGTGCGCCATCACTGCTCCAAGTAAAGTGCCGCGACCATTTTTGCTGACGCGGATTAAACAGACTCACCCTTCGATTTGTGACAGGATCTCTTGCGTGAGTTTGAGCGCCTTTGTACGAATTACAGAGGCGATAAGCAAGCCAAAGATTTTCTTCATTGTTGGTTCCGCCTGCCGCTTGCGGAATGATATGTTCAATCTCCAGAATTCCTAAGACATACTTTTGCAAACTTAAGCAGTAGCCGCATTGGTTATTCGCTTCTAATCGAACTCGTGCCCGGACTTCTTCAGGAATTTGGCTCATTCGCTCAACGGAGCAATCAATCCGCGCTTTACTGCTTCGCTCAGAGCGGTTGCTTTTCGGAGCAGTCCTTCTCGATAGAGTTGCATCAAGATTTCTAACTCAGCACGATCGCTGTCGTTGCTTTTGCCCGATTGCTGAAGAGCGAGCAGTTGGCTCAGTCGCGCGTCTTGATCAGCTTCAAGTTGTAACTCGGTGAGTTCTAACACCTGCTCATCAGAAAGGACAGAAATAGGTTCAAGCGTGGTCACGTCCGCAGTGATAGAGAGCAAATCTGTTTGAATTAGCTCGGAGAGAATAGTGGCGACATCTCGATTTGCCAGGCGTGCGAAACGTTCTGCACGTTGGTAAATCTCATCAGGAAGCGTGATGGTAATTTCAGTACTCATGGGCGATTCTGCTAAAAATCATAGAATTATTCGATAATTTCGACCAGATCTTCGATCGACACTTCAAACGCTTGAGCAATTTTGTAAACTGCGCTCAAATCGACTGTACTTAATTCATCTCTTGAGACGTAACTTCTCACCGTGTTGTAATTCACACCAGATCGATCTGAAACTTCTTTCAACGTCCAACCTTTCTGATCTGCAATCTCTCGAATTCGTAACTTAACTCGCCCCATGAACGCTTGACACCGTTGCGTATGCAACAGATAATGCTGGTGTATATCGAATAGCGGCTGCTTCTCGCCTAGAAAACTTGAAAGCAACCGCACCCAACCAAACGGAAGGTAGAACCATATTACCAAGAGAGCGATCTTGCGGTTCTACCTTCGATCGACAATTTATTCGGAGGTTGAGAAATGAACTACTGCGATCGTCTTTCTCCGTGGTGCATCGTGCAACTTTTTCCAGATTTGCAGCACCGAGAAATTATTCGCTTTCGTCGCCGGAACGATGCCCGCGAACATCTACAAATTTTGCAGCGTTTGAACCGAGAGGGGCATTACGAAATGATCTTTGATGTCGGCATTGCTCAAGAAGCCGAACGAGAATCATTGCTGGAGAAAGCCATTTTTGATCGTGAATCAGAACAGCTTCTCTAGGTTTTTCTTGTTATCCTAAACTGGTACTGCTATTCTATTTCAGTTACAGCGCTCCAGCGATTGGGGCATTCTAAGCAGTACTGTTGCTGATGCCTGAGAATATGTCTACGTCCTTGCCGACCACGCTCGAATCTCTGTCGCTCGAAGAAGCGCTCAAACATTACTTTGGGTACGACAGTTTTCGCCCAGGTCAGCGGGAAATTATCGAACATACGCTCTCGAATCGCGATCAGTTGGTAATCATGCCGACGGGCGGTGGGAAATCGATTTGTTTTCAGCTTCCGGCATTGCTCAAACCCGGATTGATGATTGTGGTGTCGCCGCTGATCGCATTGATGCAAGATCAAGTCGAACTATTGCGCGATAACGGGATTGCAGCAACGTTTCTCAATAGCAGTTTATCGGCAGAAGAACGTCGATCGCGCGGTCGGGCGGTGATGGAAGGGCGAGTTAAACTTCTTTATGTCGCTCCAGAACGATTATTGAGCGAGGATTTTCTGCTAGGCGTGATGCCGCATATTGTCGATCGTGTGGGAATTTCGGCATTTGCGATCGATGAAGCGCACTGTGTTTCAGAGTGGGGGCACGATTTTCGACCGGAATATCGACAGTTAAGCGTTTTACGATCGCGCTATCCCAATGTTCCAATCATTGCTTTAACCGCAACTGCAACGCATCGAGTTCGTGAAGACATTGTTCAACAGTTAAACTTGCATCAGGCTCGTGTTCACGTTTCCAGTTTTAATCGACCCAATTTATATTACGAAGTCCGCCCGAAAACAAAGACTGCTTATCAAGACGTTGTTAAACATATCAAAGAAACGCCAGGTGCGGGCATTATCTATTGCTTGAGTCGGAAGCGAGTAGAAGAAATCGCTACAAAATTAAAACAGGATGGAATTGCAGCACTGCCTTATCATGCTGGGCTGAATGCAGAAACCCGCAAAGAAAATCAAACTCGATTCATTCGAGATGATGTGCGGGTGATGGTTGCAACGATCGCATTCGGCATGGGAATCAATAAGCCAGATGTTCGATTCGTGATTCACTACGACATTCCGAAGAACATTGAAGGCTATTACCAAGAATCAGGACGAGCAGGACGAGACGGAGAACCTTCGATTTGTACCTTGTTTTATAGTTATGCCGATGTAAAAACAATCGAGTTTATCATTTCGCAAAAAGTTGATCCGAACACAGGGGACGCGCTCGAAGATGAACAACGAATTGCAACCCAACAATTGCGTCGAGTGATTAACTTTGCAGAAGCCACAGATTGTCGTCGCACCATTCAGCTTTCCTACTTTGGTGAAGACTTTCCGGGGAACTGCGAGAACTGTGACAACTGTAAGTTCCCGAAGCCTGTCGAAGATTGGACAGTCGAAGCACAGAAATTTCTCTCCTGTGTGGCGCGATTTGCTCAACGCGGACGGACATTCGGGATGGTACACACGATCGATGTTCTGCGCGGCTCGAAAAACAAGCGAGTGACTGACAATAAACACGAGACTTTAAGCACTTACGGGATTGGCAAGGATATCAGTGCAGATGAATGGAAGATGCTCGGTCGATCGCTGATTCATCAACGTTTAGTAGACGAATCAAGCGATGGCTATTCAGTTCTGAAGCTGAATGACTTGAGTTGGGAAGTGCTGCGCGGAGAGCGGAAAGTAAAGATTGCGATCGACAAACCAAAACCTGCGGTGACTGTTCCGAAAATTACGCCCGTCGAGACACCAGAATCCGAGGAACTGTTCGATCGCTTGCAAAAACTGCGTAAACGATTGGCAGATGAACAATCAGTTCCGCCTTATGTAGTGTTCTCGAATGCTAGTTTACGATTGATGTCGCAGCAGCAACCTCAGACTCGTCAACAGTTCCTCAACATCTCTGGAGTAGGAAGCCGCAAGCTTGCACAGTATGGTGAAGTGTTCTTAGCAGAGATTCGATCGTTTCGGCAAGAGATCGGCTTATCTGTTGAGACAGAACCAACACCAGAGCAATCGGTTACTCACCTTGATCCAAGAGTGACAAAGCTCGATTCCGCACCAGTTCCGCCCGGTGCGAATGAAGCAACCTACACACAGCTTTATACCTTTGAACTGTTCCAACGGGGAATCAAACCCTCAGACATTGCTGAGGAACGAAACATCCGATTAAGTACAGTCATGACGCATTTAGCAGAACTAATCGAGATGAAGTATCCGGTTAATCTCGATCGCTTAGTGGCGCGCGATCGACAAGCCAAAATTCTCGAAGCGGTTCAGCAAGCCGACGAATTTTCACTGTCTAAAATTCGCGATCGTTTAGATGAAACTTACGGCTGGGATGAAATTCGATTAGTACGATCGTGGTGGAATGCTCAGCAACATTAAATGCTGACGCGCTAGTTTAAAAAGCTTTCGTACTCATCATGATCTCCAATCCAGAACCAGTAATAATCATCGCCTTTCTTCAGCGCTAATGCCCGGTATCCTCCGCTTATACGAGCAGACCAAAGGTTCTTGCCGACTTTCTTGAATC
>CAXTDB010000008.1:37297-40072 GCA_964242045.1 uncultured Leptolyngbya sp.
CGGTTCAGCAAGCGGATGAGTTTTCGCTGTCCAAAATTCGTGATCGCTTAGATGAAACTTACGGTTGGGATGAAATTCGACTCGTGCGATCGTGGTGGAATGCTCAGAACAATTAGAAACTAAGCTTTCTAAATTTCACCATTAAGAGCCTGAATCGATTTCTGGAGCTGCTGAGCAACTGTAATGAACTGTTGGCGCGATCGTATGACTTGAGTGGTATTACTTGCAATTTCCTTAGATTGAGACGAGAGCTTCTGTATGCAATCCACGACAACTTGCGCCGTGGCGATTTCAATCTCGGCGGTATTTGCCATCAACTGTACCGTCTGTTCAACCTGATTTGACTTCGTTTGAATCTGTCTCACTTGCTGCTCGGACATCTCACTCAAATCTTGATCCGGCGACAACCGATGAGCTTTCCGTTTAATTGCTTTGACCACTTTATCCGCATTACTCTGAAAGTTAAACATCGACTGCTCAATCTCTTGTGCAGCTTCCTGCAATGGAATTAATAGTTCGCGGATTTGCGCCGAGATCAGCGGAGGTCTCTGCGTTGTTCCAAGTTCCTGTACTGCTTCAAGCGAAGCATTGAAAGTCAGAATTTTGAGCTGCAAGAGCATCTGATTGACTAATGCCGCTAATCTGTTGAGGTTTTGACAATCTTGACTAAACTGATTGACCTGCTCAATAACTTCAGTCGCAATTTTTTGCTGCCTCAAACTCTCTTGTTCAGCGCGCTCGAACAGTTGTCCCTGTGTTTCTGCTGTCTCTAAAACAATCTGCCGCACTTCATCCGAAACTTGCCGCATGGGGAGCACGATAGACTGTAGTGAGAGCATTAGGTCTTCGGTCGCACTCTGCATCTGCGCGATCGTCTTAGATTGATCGATCGTCGTTTCACTGAAATGACACACGGCTTGTTCATCGTCTGCGATCGCCGTATCTAGCTGCGTGACTGCCTGTTCTGTCTGAATCACAACGCCGTACAACTTTGCTAAAGTCGTATCAAAGACCTCTGCGATCACTTCGCAAATTTCCGCAGAACTCATTTCGCTTGACGGACTCTCGGTGTCTCTTTCCCTGATTTTGGCTGCCACTACAGTCAAATCAGTGTTAGAAGCAGATGCAAACTTCTCTAAAAGTTCGATGAGTTGAAACTGAACTAAGCTCTGTTGATACTGGTGTTTTTGAGTCATCATTTCTGCGCGATCGACAAGCTGCGCGACTCTCGATTGATGCTCGGTTCGTTCCCAAGCTAGCCCAATTTGTACCGCTAATTGCGTCCAGACATCTATTTCAGCGTCTTTCCAGACAAAGGAATCTAAACACTGATGAGCAACCAAAATACCGACAACTTGGTCTCGGATCACAATCGGGGCGGTCAAACTAGCTTTGGTGGACAAAGACACCCATTGTTTAAGATACGATTCTGGTAAAGCTACCGCTGCAACATCGGAAATGGCTTCAACAAACCCTTGTGCTTGCTCGATCGTAGATTGCAGCCAAAAATATTCGATCGACTTACCCATCGTTGACATCCACTCTGCTGCGACAGACTCAGCGACGAGCACACCCTCTCTTGCCTCATTGAGTCGATAAACCAGAACTCGATCGTACTGAAGACCCTGCCGAATCGCTTGAACTACCGATGTCAGCGTTTGATCGACTTGCTGCGACTGTGACAAATCTAAAGTGACTTGCTTGAGCAATTGAAGCTGTTGCCCTGCGGCGGACTGCTGAGACCGAGATTGAAATTGCTCTGCCATCCAGTTCAGATTAGTTGCCAAAACCGCAAGTTCGTCCTTTCCTTGAACCGCTAAGCGAGTCTCTAGCTGTCCTTGCCCTAGCTTGCGCGCCATACTCGATGCCTGAAGAACGGGGCGGATAACGCGATCGCTGAGAAATATTGCCATTCCTCCGACCAAGATAACCTGCAATCCTACGACTCCTAACTCAGCCAGTGGAAAAGCATGGGTCGCCGTTTCTGTGTTTGATTGGATGTTTGATTGGGGGTTTGATTGCGTCGCTGAATGATTTGGTAGTGTTTTGTCTGCCGAGTTAGACTCCCACTTCTGAATAATCACCAATCCCAGCATCGGCAGAGTACTCACTATAATTGCAACAATTGCAAACAGCGCAACCTTTGCTCTCAAGCTCAACTGATGAATCGCCATGAAATAAGCTTGCCTCACTTAAACAATCAGGTGAATAGTAGATAGCAAATTCTGAAACACGATCGTCCTGATGATTCGGAACATGATTGCTAAACTCCGTAGTATCCGATAACATTAAGTTAAGAAGGACACCAACAGTGATGAGCGATTCAGGTAGAGGCTCTCACAATATCATCGAGTTAATATAACCGAACGTACCCCGCTTTCTCAATAATTTGCTGTCCTTCTTCGGATAGAAAGAAGTTAGCGTAGGCGATTCCTGCTTGCGCTTCTAAGCTACTATCCCGCCGGATAATCATGAATAAACGCCGAGTTATGGGATAAGTTCCATCGCGAAAAACGGGTTGATTCGGTGCGCCCGCTGGGGTGACAGGTGAAATGTACTGACTAGAGCGGGCTTTTGCTAAACCGATCAGCCGGATCGATTTCTGTCCAATAATATTTGATCCTCCCCCGAAAGAAACTGCTCCTGGAGTCGCGGCAACTCGTCGAATTTCTTCTGTAAAGTCTCGAACGATTCGTACATCACGCCCCATATGCTCTACCACATCGCCTAGCAGTTGCCTCGGTGAAGCGACATCCTTGGGATCAAAACTAAAGG
>CAXTDB010000009.1:0-38435 GCA_964242045.1 uncultured Leptolyngbya sp.
TACGATTTAGAGAAGCATCCGAAATGTCGCTTTTCTATGCTACCTCCGTTTCTAGAGAAACCGGGGAATCAAGTCGCTACAGCGATCCAACCAAATTCTAAAAAAGTTGGTTCATCAATTCTTCACGGGGAACACTGTTGAATGAAGTTTGCAACCGCTGACCAATCAAGGGTGAAGTCTGATGGATCGAGAACAATCGCTGGGTGATGTCCCTCTACCAAGCCAATCGAACGGAAAACTCGTTTCATCTGAGCATTTGCAGGAGATTAAAGATCTCGAAGCGACGAAAGCTCAACTTCAGAAAGACGTGGAAGAACTACGATCGCAGTACAAATCTCTTCAAGCGATCGCCCGCAAACCTAAGCTTTCAAAAGCAAAATTAGGACTCTCGTTAATTTTACTCTCGACTCTGGCGCTTTCAATTCATAACGTGATCGTGCGAATCACGATCGGGCAGCGCGTCAATTTATTCGGGCTACTCTCGATCGGCGGATTGATTCAACCAACGATCGGCAATTCACTGTTAATTCTCTGGTTACGAATGCTGATCGTCGTACCGCTGATGATGGGAATTGCAGGATTGATTTATCCTCCTGCATGGCGGGATTTGCAGCGGTTGATATTGAGTCGCGATCGTCGTCCTTTGTTCAGCATCCTCGGCAGTGGCGCGTTTCTATTTCTGTCGCAAGTGCTGATTTATATTGCGATCGCTCAAATCGGTCCCGGTGCTGCGGTAACGATTCTGTTTATGTATCCGCTGATCACGGTTCCGCTGGCTTGGTGGTTATTTCACGATCGACCCACCCGCTTACGCATTGCGGTGATGTCGCTGATTCTAGTTGGGGTGATTTTAACGGCAATTCCCAGTTTAGGAACGGCAAAAATCGGAGGCGGGGTGATTGTCGCGGTGCTTTCAGGAATCGCGTTTGCGCTGTATTTGATTTTGATGCAGCTTGGATTTCGTCAAGTGCATCCGGTTCCGGTAAGTGTAGTGCAGTTTCTCACAGTTCTTGTATTGTCGAGCTTGAGTTTATCGCTGCCGATTTCGCTCGGCGTTTCGGTGCTGCCCGATGCGCGGCTCGGACTCTTCGCGGGCGGGCTGATTTTAGGCGCATTTACACTCGTCGGATATCTAGCGAATAATTTTGGAGTGCGATATTTAGGAGCGGCGCGGGCTTCGATCGTCGCTTCAAGCGGCCCAGTTCTCACCGCTGTTTTAGCCGCGCTGATTATTCGGACAAAGCTAGATTGGGTGCAGATTGCAGGAATTTTGCTCGTGACGATCGGGGTGACTGCCTTGAGTTTTGAACGAATGCGAAAAACGGCGAAATCTCCATAACGCTGGCTCGATAGAATGAGAAAGATGTTAATCGAGAGAAACGATGCGATTTTCGGTGTCGAGTGGATCGGGGCAAGTGTTAGCAAACGGCAAATTAATGATTCAAACCGATGAATCAGGCGTGCAGCGATTGTGTTTTGAAAGCGATCGAGGAACCTTCATCGAAGGGGGTGAAATTTCTCCAGATGGCGATTTGACCGAAGCGGCACAAGAATTGTATCGGCAGTTTTTCCGCGCTTGGGGCGTGATGGGAATTACGATGATCTCGATCGCATAAAAAAAGAACGTGGCGTTCAAACCACGTTCAAAAAGTCAGTGTATTGAGAGAATTAAAGTTCTCCAGTATTGAGTGGACTTCCCGTCGGGTAAGGCTCTACTCTCGTCATTGTATTGTGGCTCAAGTTGAATTCGGGATAAGCCAAAATGCCCGTTTCCTCGACATCCAATCCGTCGATTTCCACTTGTGCCGGAACTCGGAGTTTGACAAACTTATCCAACACCTTGAAGAACACAAACGAGAAGCCACCTGCCCAGACGAGCAGCGTAATACAGCCAACTAGCTGCGCGAATAGCTGACTCGGATCGCCATAGAACAGTCCTTTTACCGCGCCATTTACGCCATTCCAGGAACCCCCGTAAAAGGCGCTACCGTCCGCAAACAGTCCTAGCGCGATTACACCCCAGAGTCCACAAACGCCGTGAACCGAAATCGCTCCCACCGGATCATCTACGTGAATGCGATCGAAGAATTCCACCGCCAAACAAACCAGCACTCCTGCGATCGCGCCGATGATAAAGCCAGCAGTCGCGCCCACAAACCCAGACGGAGCCGTAATCGCCACCAATCCAGCCAGTAAGCCATTCGCGATCATGGTCGGATCAGGCTTGCCGTTGCGGAAAATCATATAAAGAGCAGCAGACAGCGCTCCACCTGCACTCGCAATCATCGTGACTGCTGCGACAATGCCCACACGATTTAAACCGCCGCCTGCAACACCCAAAGTACTCCCTGGGTTAAATCCAAACCAGCCAAACGCCAAAATGAACGTTCCCAATAGTGCCATCGGAATATGGTGTCCAGGAATCGCGTTGGCAGAACCGTCTTCATTGTATTTGCCGATTCTCGGTCCGAGTGCGATCGCACCCGATAAAGCACACAGTCCGCCCACCGCATGAACGACCCCTGATCCAGCAAAGTCGGCATACCCATGACCCAAGCCGAAATTGACCCCAAGCTGAGACAGCCAGCCGCCGCCCCACGCCCAGTTGCCAAAGAACGGGTACAAAATCATCGACATGAAAAAGCCGTAAATCGCAAACGATTTCAGCGTCCAACGCTCTGCCATTGATCCGGTTGGAATCGTTGCTGCGGTGTCCATAAACACCATTTGGAATAGGAAGATTGTATAAACGCCAACATCATAGACATCACCGCCGAGAAACCATCCATTTGTTGCGAACAACCCGAACGGTTTACCAAACAGATTCAGCACGAATTCTTTGCTGGCATCCAGTCCGGCGGTTCCACCCAACGAGCCAACGGGCATTGCGCCATACATAATTGCAAATCCTGCAATCCAAAATCCGGTTAAGCCGATGACATAAATCAAGAAGTTCATCAGCATCGTGTGTGAAGCATTTTTGGCGCGGGTGAATCCGGTTTCAACCAGCGCGAATCCTGCCTGCATAAACATGACGAGGAAGCCTGTAACCAGTGTCCACGCCAGGTTAATTGCCACACGATTTTGCCCGACCGAATCCGCCAGCTTTACGGCTAAGGGTTCACGCTCAGAAAGCGTTTTGAATTCTTGAAATGCTTTTTCTTTTTCAGCGTAGTCTGATGCTGTTTTATCGGTTGGTTCAGTCACTACAAACGTATTGGCTTGTCCGTCTTGGGCATCGGCTGCCGCTCCAGTTTTACTGCCGCCCGGATCACCTGCCATGACTCGCTCTGCAATCATCAAGGTGCAAAACACCAGGCACATTGCAATCAGCGCTCTAGAAATGAACTTGAACGATCGCGTTTTGAACGTATTTTTAGTCATGAATTTCGTTTCCTCAACCCTTGAGTGAGAAGTAATGACAATACTGAATCGGTTTCATTGCTTGATCGATACGCAAAATGCAGGCTAATGAAATACATAGCCGAACACATTAAGTCACGCTTGAGGCGTTAGCGCGATCGATAGAACAAAGACCAAACTGTATCGAGAAAAGTTGCTACGGGATTGCTATCAAAACACATCCAAGTGAACGGGTGTTGCCCGAATTAAAAATCGTAATCTGACCTTCCAGAACCGCTACAGGTAATCTAATACGAAACAATGACAGCAACAACTTTGTTACTTGCAAGGTAAGCAAGTTAACTAAAAAAGTATGTGGCGTTAGACACAATTTAAGAATGTTGTAATATACGCAGATTTTCCCGATTGAAGGAGAAATACAAATCAAACTATTTTGTAATGATGCGAACCTATAACTTTTTATACTTCTGAGCGACGCAATTTAGCCAGTTCTTGTGGGGAAGCGTTGAGTTTGATTCGCGTAAAAGTCAACTGCTCGTTTGAGTCAAGTGTAAAGAACCAAGTAACGTTGACTCCAAACATTGGCATTTGGACTTTTCCGGTAATTTGAAATTCGGTACAGTTCTGATCCGTTTCCTGAAAAATTCCGGTGCTTGGCATCGCGATCAGTCCGGACGCTTCTTTTTGCAAATAAGCGGCGATCGCGTCTCGTCCAACAATCAGGTCTTCAAACGGAGGTTTCATTGCGCCCTCGATCGCGAAAAGCTGACTGGTTGCTGCAAATTCGCCCGCGTTTAATGTTTCAAAGTATTGCAAAATTGTGGGGTGCGAAATGCCTTCAATCTGAATCGTCTGCGTTTGCATAGAGTTACCTCGCTTACTCCGAATTAGAGTAATCAAAATTAGAATAGTAGTCTTGCTTCTACAGATGGAATTTTGATGCGGCTGACGGCAGAAATAAAGCAAAAAGCGATCGAGCTTGGATTTCACAAAGTCGGGATTGCTTCGGTATCTGATTCGGCTCAGATTGAAGCGGTTCAAGCGTTGCAGAATTGGCTCGATCGAGGCTTTCAAGCAGACATGGCGTGGATGGAAAATCCGAAACGTCAAAATATTCGAGAACTGGTTCCGGAGGCTCGATCGATTATTTGTGTCGCGCTGAATTATTACACTCCGCAGCAGCGACCAGAGGGAAAGGAATACGCGAAAATCTCTCGCTACGGTTGGGGACGAGATTACCACCGGATTTTGCACAAGAAATTAAAAGCGTTTTCGGCTTGGTTAGAGCAGGATGGCACACAAGCGCGATATTTTGCTGACACCGCACCCGTTCAAGACAAATTTTGGGCACAGCAAGCAGGACTCGGTTGGATTGCGAAAAACGGCAATGTGATCACGCGCGATTATGGTTCCTGGGTGTTTCTCGGTGGCATTGTCACAAATTTGGATTTAGCGATCGATAAACCCCACACTCAGCATTGTGGAACTTGTACCCGCTGCATTGATGCTTGTCCTACAAATGCAATCACAGAACCGTTTGTGATTGATGCTAATCGCTGTATTGCGTATCATACGATCGAGAATCGCGCAGAGACATTACCGCATATTGATCTCAAAGGTTGGGTTGCGGGCTGTGATATCTGTCAGGATGTTTGCCCGTGGAACCAGCGATTTGCTCAAGCAACCGATGTCGAGGACTTTCAACCGCGATCGTGGAACGTTGCGCCGACACTGAAAGAATTAGCTGAGATTTCAGAGGAAGAATATGATCGACGCTTTACTGGATCGGCATTGCGACGCATCAAAATCGCGATGCTGAGACGGAACGCTAAAGCAAATTTAGTCGATCGCCCAAAGCTGTAATGCAGTGCTTCGGTTTCATCAGGAGCAAGCTTGTGCAGAATACTACAAGTTTTGACGATCGCTCTCTAAGCCTCATAGTGGCGAGGTGTGTATACCCAAACTCCGCCGCCTGCACGATCAAGCGTTCGAGTTTTGCTCGATCCGATCAAGATCACGGTTCTCATGTCGGCATCGTCGATCGCTAAATCACCGAGTTTTTTCACTTGAGTGTGTTGTCCGGGTCTACCTAAATTGCGAGCAAGCACGATCGGCGTTTCAGGAGCGCGATAGTTTAACAACAGGGCTTTGGCTTTTTCGAGTTGCCAAGTGCGAGTTTTGGAGACCGGATTATAAAAGGCGATCGCGAAATCGGCTTGAGCCGCAGCGCTAATGCGATCGGCGATCATTTCCCAAGGCTTGAGAATGTCTGAAAGCGAAATCGCGCAGAAATCATGTCCCAACGGTGCGCCGACTTGAGCGGCAGCGGCTTGCATTGCCGAAATGCCCGGACACACTTGAATGTCGATCGCGTTCCACTCCGGTTTGCAATCGCGCTCTAAAACTTCAAAAACTGCCGCAGCCATCGCGTAAATGCCTGGATCGCCGGATGACACCATCACAACCGATCGCCCTTCAGCGGCTAGATTTAGCGCCAATGCTGCTCGATCGAGTTCTTCACGGTTATCAAATACGTGGCGATGTTGAATGGTGCGGAGCGGTTCAACTAAGTTTAAATAGGTTTCATAGCCGATCCAATCGGTAGACGATCGCAAAACGTCTTTGACTTGCGGCGACATCCATTCGGCTGATCCAGGTCCCGTTCCAATGATTGCAAGTTTTTTATTCGGAGTCACTTGATAAACTAAACAATTTGAACACCCTGTCATTGCTTGATCCGTCACTTTGATCGTAAGTTGGGCATCTTTGGCGATCGGTAACTGACTGTTTTCTAACCAAGGAGCATCGCCCTCAATTTTGACGGTTGCGCCTGCAAGCAAATCGGCTAGAAAAGTTTTGGCATCATCAGGATTTACCAACCGATAACCACTCGGCGGAGAAAGCAGTGCGGTGCGAAATCGAATATCTCCGGTCGTTGTGATTGCAGGCGTTGTTTCTAACACCGTTGCAATTTGGCGCGCTAAATCATTTACGCCCTGCAATCCACCGAGTAATGGCACAACCGCGCTTCCGTCTTCTGCGATCGCAATCACCGGAGGTTCTTGCCATTTATTCGTTAGCAAAGGTGCAACCGTTCGGATCAAAATGCCTGCTGCACAAATTCCGACGATCGCGGTTCCTTTAGTGAACAATTCGCGCACGGTTTCCCCGAACTGAACAAATGAGCGATCGACCCCACGAGTTCGATGCTCTAGTCCGTACAGCGTTGCATTCGGTAGCGCATTCACAATTCGACGCGCCACCGGAACACTCGCTTGACCTAAGACGACGACTGCAATATTTAAGGTTGCCATTGACTCGGAATTACAATCATTGAGAAATAAGGAACTTGGGTTGGATCAATTTCGCTGATCGGAGCAATTCGCTGGTCGCTCATGCTGGCGCGTTCGATGTATTTTGCTCGATCGTACAATCCAACTTGTTTGAGAACTTCTACGACTTTGTTAAAGTGCTTACCGAGTTTGATGATTGCAGCGGCATCTGCGATCGCCAATCGAGAAGCTAACGCTTCTGCGGGAAGAATTGCAGACAGCACCATAAATACATCATTTCGGTACGTTAAAGGCGTTCCCAAAATTGCTGGACTTGCACACACGATACGCCTGGAATCACTTCAGTTTGGAACTGATCCGACAATCGATTGTACAGATACATAAATGATCCATAAAAGAACGGATCACCTTCACACAAAACGACTACATCGCGTCCTGCATGCAGATGTTCTGCCAATGTTTCTGCGGCTTTATCGTAGTAAGGCTGTGCTGATTCTTCGAGCTTAAACGGAAAGTACATCGGCACTTCGATTTGTTCGGGACGCAAATATTCCGCCACAATCGATCGCGCTAATTTTCGCCCACTATCCGACATCGGATAAGCCACAACTGCCGACGATCGCAGGACCCGAAACGCTTTCATTGTCAGTAGTTCTGGATCTCCTGGTCCAATTCCAATGCCATAAAGCCGACCTGTCATCATTTATATCTCCTCTTGTTTTGCTAAAGCATTTACTGCCGCCGCCGCGATCGCGCTTCCGCCTCGCCGCCCGTGCAGTGTAATAAATGGCACACCCCGACTATTTGCCGCGAGTTCCTGTTTCGATTCTGCGGCTCCGACAAACCCCACTGGAAACCCTAGAATCAATGCGGGTCTTGGCGCACCTTGATCGAGTAGTTCCAACAATCGAAACAACGCGGTCGGAGCATTCCCGATCGCTACGACTGATCCGCCTAACATTGGTTTCCAGAGTTCTAGTGCGGCAGCCGATCGTGTATTGTCGATCGCTTGAGCAAGCTCTGGAACGGTTGGATCATTCAGCGTACAAATCACTCGATTTTCGACAGGCAACCGTTTTCGAGTGACTCCATTCGCCACCATCTGAGCATCGCATAGAATCGAAGCGCCGTTTGTGAGTGCTTGTCGTCCTGCTTGCACTGCATCCGGAGACGCTTCGATATCATTCGCTAAATCGGTCATGCCGCAAGCATGGATTAGTCTGACAGTCACATGAGCGAGATCAGCAGGTAAGCGATCGAGGTGTGCTTCTGCTCGAATAATGGCAAAGGACTTCCGGTAAATATCGTCACCGTTACGAATGTAGTCAATCATGCAGCGTGTTAATCAGATGTGCGATCGTGGAAAGTTCACTAGCGGGAATCGGACGATCAGTGATTTGTCGATCGCCTGCGAACAAAGAATAAGCTTCAACGCCTTGAAAAGTTGTTCCAAGCAGTGTCACTTCTGCGGGACTCGGTTGAGCGCATCCTTTTGAACAGCCTGTGATGTGAATGTTAATTGAATCGTTCAATCGATCGGTCAATTCGAGGGCGTGACTCTGCGTGTGTGTCTCAGAAGCCGCACAGCCTGGTTTTCCTGCACAGGCAACAATGGAAGAATCGATCGGATCAATGGAAAGTTCAAGGGCTTTCATTGCTTCTAGAACTATTAAAGACTGCTCAGTAGGAATGTTTGGCAGTAAAACAGATTGCCAAGGTGTGAGCCGCAATTCTCCAGAACCGTATGTTTCAGCGAGTTGGATTAATCCTTGAAGTTGAGCGATCGACAGCCAGCCTAGTTTCAATGCAATTCCAATGTAGGAAAGTCCAGTTTGCTTTTGAGACTGAATGCCTAAATGCTGCGATCGAGCGATTGGAATTAAAGCTTCTGAATCGCGATGAAACTGAAAAGAAGTGCGATCGAGATACTGTTTGATTCCCCAATCTTTCAATAAATCTCTCAGGCGCGGCTTTTTCCGGCTCTGTGACTGTTGAACATACGCAAGATAGGTTTGTGTTAATGCGGCGATCGCGTCCACACATTCTGATCTTTCAATCAACACATCAGTTTCATAGAACTGTTTGTTACTTCCCAACGTTAATCTAAACTGATTGCAATTTACTGCTGAAAGTTGAATTTCATTGTATCGATGCTGCCAAGCGGAAGTCGATCGCGCTCCAATTCCGATTTTTCCGCCTCCATCCACACCGATACTAAACTTTGGCGGCAATCCGGTTAAATCGGGCGTGTTTTGAATGTAAGCATCAATCGCTTGAATCATCGATCGAGTATCAATCAACTCAGTCGGATCAATTCCTGCGGTCGGACTTGCCATCACATTTCTGAGATGATCCAGTTGCGGATTTTGGGCGGCAAGTCCAACCGATTGTAGCGTTGTGAAAACTTCGGGAGTTGGAATCGATCGCACCGCTCGAAACTGTAAATTGGCGCGATTGGTCACTTGAACGATCGAAGTGTTCCAGCGATCGGCAATTTCTACGATCGCGATTGCTTGATCTCGATTCAACCTGCCCCCCGGAACCCGAATCCGAATCAAAGTTCCGTCTTGAGCAGATGTCCCGTAAAACAGACCAGGACAAGGATTTGATGTTGCCAACCAACTCATGAATGTGCCCCTTCTCCGTGGGTCGCAGAGAATTAAACAGACCGCTTAAGGTTGGCATTCTGACTCGAACGAATCTGCGTTCATCACAGTTGCGCCACAGTACCGGAGTCTCACCGGACTTTCCCAAACCTTAGCCAATGCAGCATATCACACTCGATTCACCCCGCTTCGATCGTCACACCTTTCTTAAGAAAGCCAACGATTCAAGCTTTGTAAACGGTTAATACCAACACTCCTGCCACAATCAACGCCCCTCCAAGTATCGACGCGAAATTTAAAGGTTCATGCAGAAACAGGGCAGCAAACACGATTACAAGCACCAAACTCAATTTGTCGATCGGGGCAACCCAAGAGGCTTGACCTAACTGCAAGGCTCGAAAGTAAAAAATCCAAGATAATCCCGTGGTCATTCCCGAAAGCACGAGAAAAATCAGCGATCGCTGCGAGAGAGTCGTTAGACCTGGCGTTTCGCCGCGAAAAAACACAATTCCCCAAGCGATCGCTAAAATCACAACTGTCCGAATCGCAGTCGCTAAATTCGAGCTAACCGTTTCGACTCCGAGTTTCGCAAAAATCGCAGTCAGCGCGGCGAACACAGCCGAGAGCAACGCATAAAACCACCACGTCGTAAATAGAGCTTCCATGCTTTTCCCGCTTTATTGTTCGCCACTCAATTTAGCAAGGTGACAGCTATTTGGATAACGTATCTACCCGATCGCTTAATCCCCGTAGCTGATCGTTTAATTCTCTCTGTCGTTGAGTTAAACGATCAAAATCGGTTCGAGTGGCAAAATCTCCTCGATTAAAGCGAATAAAGCGATCGACTTGCTGCAAACAAGCATCCAGTCCAGCGGCGAATTCGTTGCGAGTGATCGGACGATCGCCGCGATACGTGCGGTCTGGATAACCAGAAAGACAGCCAGCGGGCGGTTGAGGCTGGGATGGAGTAGAAGGCAACTGTGCCACAGCTTTAGTGCTGTGAACAAGCAGCGCTGTGAGTAGAGAAGTCGTTACGGTTAAAGACCAGAATTTCATAAAGGTTGACACATGAGCTTTAGTTAATTTTGACTCTTTTATCGCACGCTTCGCACTAAAAAGTTAGAGGGTGTTTGAAAAGTGTCGTTCATTGCACTCACCCGCCCCGGAATCAAATTCGGGGCTAACTATGCGAAGTCCTTTGAAAAGGACTGTAGACCTAATTTCTACAGGCTGTTAGTCCCCTTGAGTGGACTTCGTTCTGTTAGCCCCGAATTCTATTCCGGGGCGAGATAGAACGAAGTGAGGAAGCTTTTTATACTTTTCAAATGCCCTCTTAGGGCGACAAAATAGTTTTGCGATCGAGGCATTATCCTCCCTGACTTAAATCCTGTTCTGCTCCACAGTTCCGACAGTAAGGTAACTGTTTGTAAGTCGGTTGATGACAGTGATGGCACTCTGAATGTTGATGATAGCCGCAGTGAGGACAGTAGCTTTCATCGTGCTTCAACGTGCGGGTACAGTTGAGACAGCGAGATTGCTGCACTAAAGACGAAGGCGGAATTCTAGTTCTGACGGCGAATTTTTGGAAGAATTTGATTAAAGCAAACCCTGCGATCGGAATCAGCAAAATGTAGGCATAGCTGATTAGAAACAACAATCCACCAAACAGTTTGCTCAGTAGATCAAACAAGAATTTAAACAGTACGCCAATTTGCAGAAATTCAAAGATCTTCAGGATCAGCGGAATAAAGAAAATGATCAACAAATGCCAGCTAATCAATGCAACTAGACCATACCGTTTACGTTCTGCAAATCGGTAGACTAACCCTGCACCAACTAATAGCGGCAGCAGGAATAATGCTTGAAAAGTGAGTTGAATGCTTGGATACCAGAACGAAGCTTGTTTGTAGCCTTTCTCAACCTCATTAAAAGACGCATCACTTCCGAGAAGTCTGAAGAACTCAGCGACTTCGGGTTTCGCCAGTAGCTCATCTTTTAACTTTGCAATCTCTCCTTTGCGTTGAGCAATTTGCTGATTGTTTTTGTCGAGTTGGTCTTTTGCTTTCTCCGCACCGACCGAATTAATTGATTGATCGCGATTCTGTCCTGCAATCTTTTCAAGCAGCGTTGAATCGTATTGAGCGCGAATATTGCGATTGGAACCTTCTAAGTTTGCGATCTCATTTTGTTTTTGATCGATCGTTCT
This sequence comes from uncultured Leptolyngbya sp., assembly GCA_964242045.1. Taxonomy (GTDB): domain Bacteria; phylum Cyanobacteriota; class Cyanobacteriia; order Leptolyngbyales; family Leptolyngbyaceae; genus Leptolyngbya. Next base: position 11,469 of record CAXTDB010000009.1, read on the forward strand.
CACCAGCGCTTGGTTCTCAGAATTGTCGATCTTATCTTTGGCTCCACCAAACGCGAGACAAGTCGAGGAAACAGTGCCGACCCGTCCTTTGCTGGCTTGCTGATATCGCTCCTGAAAGGTGCGCGGTTCAGATGCCGAGTTTGAGAAATTAGAGTATTCTTCAGCTGTGGTGCTCCGAAGCTTTTCAAAGTCTTTGTTTTGAGTTGTCGAAGTTCGATAATCGCGCCATTCTGAATAGCACGGGTAAGCTTCATTCGGACTCAATGCCCAATTGCTAATGTCATTAAGTCCTGTGAAAACATTAACTAAGATGAAACTATCGATCAGAATGATCACAATCAAGCTCACTGGATTCAGCGGCTGCTTGTTAATCGATCGAGTTCTTGTGAAAAATTGTCTAACCCATTGTCGAAGTCTTCTAAACATAATCTTCTCATCGCCTGAATCGGGGATCATTCAGGTGAAGTGATCGGAACACAATCCCCGCTGTGGTTCTTCTATTTAGAAGGACTCACAAAACAAAAGAAATTGAGGATGTGACAGGTTCCGAACTTGCCTAAGATCAAACATCTAAGACTGACTCGGTTCTCGCTGGGGTTCGTACTGTTTTCTAGGAATTTTTCGGCTGAGAAACTGCCGTTTTACAATTTCATAAGCTTGCTTGTAAATCTGAAAATCAGTCGGTTTTTCAATCTCTGGAACGCTTTGAGTCACCGTATGAAAGGCGTGAAACAGTGCGTTTAATCCAGCGATCGCATCTTCGATCGGAATCGGCAGTTGAACCGACTCTTTGCTGAATTTTGTAGCATAAACCAAGCGGTTTTGATGTGCCAATTTCTCTAGCTTGTTTTCATGCACCAAGCGAGCCACTTCAGTTAGGTTAGCTCCAATCGATCGAGCAACTTTGGTTGCAGTATCTTCATCAGGATTACTCTGCTTACGACAAATCCATCCCAAACCCGCCCGCGAGATATCCACTTCTCTCGCAAGCTGGCTCATATTTGTTTGCGGATTTTCTTCTAGGTAGCGCAACACCAAGCGACCAAACGCCGAGCATTCCTCTGGACTAAGTTTTAACGCATTCATATCAATTTCCAGTCATTCTGATCTAGCACAGCGCCAAAACGATTGTACTGACTTCCAGAATAAGAATTAGTTATCTATCTATCATCTGTCTCTCGTGTCTATCTTGGGGCTTGCTTCATCGTTGCAATTAATCTTTCTAAAGAAAGGTGAATTGCTGGGGATCAGCGTCTTTACTCTTAAGTAAAAGCACTTCAAATACTTTAGGAAAGTGGAGGTAAATGTGAGCTTTTTTCAACAGACGCGGAAATTTCTAACCGCGATCGCGCTCGTTCTTTTACTCACCCTGACCACAGCCTGTGGCGGGACGGCAACGGCGAGAGAACCGCAAGCGATTAGCCCGACTCAAATCGATCGCACTAGCAACTATGGTCAACTCGCGCGCGGAAATTCTGCGACGGGTCAAGACTTTGGCAACTGGGTCGTCAGTGCCAGCAAAGGATTGATCAAAGATGCCTATGTGCGCGACAACAACAAATTAGGGGTGGTGATTTCGTCACAAGTTCGCCCAACCGAAGTGAGAGACTTAGCAAAATCACTTGCTCAAGGCTTTCATAAGAACTTTCCCAATCAAGACTTAACCGTTTTGATGTATGCGCCTGATAAAAAGTTGATTTTAACCGCTCGATACGATCAGCAGTCCAAGCAGATTCAGTATCAAGCAAGCTAATTATTCATGTGATTTGACAAGGAGATAAGATATGTCGAGTAGTGATGCTTATAAGCGCCAAGTAATGCAAGATTTGGCAGGCGGCAACACCGAAAGTATGGAAGATACTTCGCAGAACTATCAGAGCTTTGATGACTTTGCTCAAAGAACAACCAAAGATGAGCGGCATCAATTGTTTAGCCGATCGTTCCATCCAGACCAAGTGCCGACGAGCCAAATGGAACCCGAATTGCAAAAAGCGATCGCCCAAATTAAGCCGAATGAGCGGGACGACGTGGCGCGCGAGTTCTTTAACCAATTGAAAAAGCGTGGACTCCACGATCGAGATTTAGAAAAACAGCTTGGTCTTTCATCCCACAATCCGAACCACATGAGCGCGGACGATGTGAGTAAACTTGCTGCGTTTGCCTACCACAACCATCCAGATATTTTTCAAGAAGTATTGGCAGATCAGCCCGCTTTGTTGAAATTTATCAGTAATCCAGTGGTGGGTGCTGCCTTGGGTGCGATCGCGTCGAAGTGGTTCGGACATCGCTAACGTTCAGATATGAATGATCCCTCTGAGAAGCATCAGAGGGATCTAAATGATTTAATTAAACGGAGACAGTATGTATCAAAGTCTCGAAATTTTACCTTTTGCCCAGGTTAACGTTCAACCTGGGATTGTGGCGATCGAGGAATCATTTCTGTTCTCGATTCCACAGTTTATCCTGGCATTGTTTGCTGGGCTAGTGATGACATTTGCGTTTCAGTTCCTATTTACAAATCTAGCGATCGCATTTGTGGCAACTCCTGGAACGCCGACAGAGAGCGATTCAGAAAGCTTGGGCGATACGGTTCGCAGCATTGAAACCAAGCTTGGACTGTTTGTATTGATTAGTGTCTCGATCGCGCTGTTTATTGCAACCTTCTTGGCAGTGAAACTGAGCCTAGTGGGTGGCGAAGTGTTAGGTGCGATCGTTGGTGTTGTGATTTGGTCTACTTATTTCACGCTGTTAGTTTGGTTTGGCTCTAGTGCGATCGGATCGCTGCTTGGATCATTTATTAGCAGTGCGACTTCTGGAATTCAAGGCATGATGGGCGCAGCTACTACCGCAATCGGTGCGAATGCAGCGAGAAAGCAAGCGGTCGAAACTGCCGAAGAGATTGCAGCCGCTGTCCGTCAAGAATTAACTTCTGGCATCAATCCCGATGCGATTCGAGAAACGCTAACAAGCTCGATCGCGAGTTTGCCAATTCCGAGGCTGAACGTTGATGATGTCAGTCAACAGTTTGACAAAATCCTCAAGAATGTTGATCTAGAAGGAATTGCAGACAGCGATTTGCTGAAGAACTTGAACCGAGACACGATCGCGAGTCTGATTCGCGATCGCACAGATTTATCAAAAGAAGACGTAGATCAGATTGTCGATCGGCTCGAAGCTGCGGTGAAGAATGTTCGCCAAGGCTCAAACGCCTCTGATCAATTGGTAGAGCGGGTGAAAACTGCAACACCGGAAGAGTTGAAGTCAGGAAATCTATTCAATCAGCTTTCAAACGTTGTGCAGTCTAACATCGGCAGATCTCAGCCGTCTTTAGCAAACTTAGCAATGGAGGCGGGTTTAGGCTCACTGCTTGCAGTGGTACAAAACCGAGTTGACCTTTCTGATCTCGATGTTGAGAAGATTTCAGGACAACTACAAAAGCTTGTGGAACAAGTTTCTGCTTCCTCAGAAAAAGAAGCTCAGCCGAATGTTACACCGCCTCGACGCAATGTGATCAAAGCCGATGTTGAGTCATTTGTTTTAGGTGCGCTTCCTTGGTATTTCAATCGGTTCTCTTTACCGCAGGAGTTCCAGGAAATCCTTTATGATCCTCAAGCCAATCCGTCCGAAGTTCGGTGGCAGCTTGAAGAACTTAACTTGGGCTACTTTACGGGACTATTGGCGCAGCGGGGCGATCTCAGTGTTGGCATGATTCAAGAATCTGCCCGCATTATGGAAACCGTTCTCAACGATGTTTTAGATACCGTTCGCAAAGCTGAAGCCGCTGAACAAAGAGACAGTTTACAAACCCAGATTGAAACCTATCTACGATCGAGCGATAAATCAAAACTCGGTGAATCTGAAATTCAGCAACAACTTCAAACCATTCTTGAAGATTCAGACACAGACTTAGAAACATTCCAAAGCTATCTCAACAGCTTAGATCAAACAACACTACAAAACCTCTTGCAAGAACGAAGCGACTTCAGCACCGAAGAAGCCTCGGATCTTGCAAATCGAGTGAGTAGAGTCAGAGAACAATCGCTTCAATCCATTCAAACTTTACGCGATCAAGCTCAAACTCGTGCAAATGAGCTACGTCAACAAGTTGAAAGCTACCTTCGCAACACCAACCGCGAAGAGTTAAATCCAGACGCGATCGAGCGAGAAATCCGTTTGTTGTTTGACGATCCGCAGGCTGGCTTATCCGCGTTACGATCGCGCTTATCGCAGTTCGATCGAGAAACGCTAGTCCAGCTACTGAGTCAACGCAATGACTTAAGCGAAGAGCAAATCAACCGCATTCTGGATCAAGTTGAATCGATTCGATCGAGCATTCTGAATGCACCTCGTCAACTGTTGAATCGCGCGAAACAACAGTATGACAACACGACTGAAACGATCGCGGATTATCTTCGCAGAACTAATCTCGAAGAACTCGATCCCGATGCGATTCAACAAGAGCTAACAACTCTGTTTTATGATCCAAAGCTAGGTGCATCCGCTTTACGGCAGCGACTTTCGCAGTTCGATCGAGAAACCTTGGTCAAGTTGCTAAGTCAACGCGGCGATCTCACAGAAGAACAAGTCAATCAAACGATCGATCAAGTCCAAACTGCGATCCGCAATGTTGCAAAAGCACCGCGTCGCGCTGTTAGCCGCATTCAGAAGCAAGCCTTGGACTTTGAAGCTAGTCTAGAAAACTACCTCAGAAACACCAACAAAGAGGAATTCAATCCAGAAGGCATCAAGCGAGACTTGCAGCTGTTGGTCAATGATCCGCGCGCGGGAGCGAGTAGCTTAGGCGATCGACTCTCTCAAATCGATCGAGAATCATTGATTGCTTTGTTATCGCAACGCGAGGACATTTCTGAAGCAGAAGCGACTCAAACTGTGGATCAAATCTTAGCGGTACGCGATCGCATTTCTGAGCAAGTTCAACAACTCCAACAGCGGTTACAATCGATTGTCAATCAGCTTCAAGATCAAATTCGAGCTTACTTAGATTCGCTTGATCGTCCTGAACTTAGCTATGAAGGCATCAAAAATGACTTCATTAAGCTGTTTAATGATCCGCAAGCAGGTACAGACGCGCTTAGAGCAAGATTAAGCCAAGTCGATCGCGGAACGTTGACTGCCTTGTTAAGCTCGAATCCGAACATTTCGGAAGCACAGGCAAATCGAATTGTTGATCAAATCGAATCTGCCAGAGATAGTGTGCTTGGACAAGCAGAATATGTTCAACAAGAAACGCAGCGGCGCTTGAGTCAGATCAAACATCAAGCCCAAAAACAAGCGATTGCAACTCAGAAAATGGCAGCAGGAGCGGCTTGGTGGCTGTTTGGTACTGCATTCACTTCGTTGATTGCATCGGCGATCGCGGGCTTTCTCGCAGTTCGGAGTGATCTTTTCTAAGATTATTCTCTGCCAATGTAGGTAGCGCGCGCATTGATAAATGCTTCCATAAGCTGATGGACATTTGTTCAACTTAGTATTAACTATAAAGGTGCGCGCGTGTTCACTGTTTCACCTCAACTCAATTTATCTCAACTAGGATAAACACTATGGTTTTAGATCGACATGATGCTTCCATGAGCAGCACCAGAAGAGCAGTCGGAGTCTTCTCCAATCGTCGAGACGCAGAAAACGCACTGCATGAATTGAAAGCTTCGGGCTTCAATATGGATCATGTTTCCGTGATTGCTCGTGATGCAGACCACAACCAAAATATGGCTGGAGCCGAAGTCAATCAAAGCACTGGCAACAAAGCCGACAAAGGCGCAGGAGTCGGAGCAGTATCGGGTGGTGCATTAGGCGGATTAACAGGATTGCTCGTAGGCTTAGGAACGCTGGCAATTCCAGGAATTGGCCCAGTGATGTTAGCAGGCGCAGCAGCAACAGCGCTCGCAACCACAGCAGCCGGAACCGCGATCGGGGCTGCATCCGGTGGTTTGCTGGGGGGTCTTGTTGGGCTTGGCATTCCTGAAAAAGAAGCAAAAGCTTATAACGATCGAGTCGATCGAGGCGATTACTTGGTGATTGTCGATGGTACAGACGACGAAATTCGCCGCGCTGAAGCGATTCTCAATCGTCAGAATGGACTTCAAGATTGGGCAACCTACGACCGACCGAATACTGCGAAAGTCGATCGTGCGGCAGTTGCTCCGATGACCGGAGTAGCCCCGCTTGAAAGTAGCGCAGCACTAGACATGGGCGCGCCCGTGAGAACCGAAAGCCGCGCGAACGTAGTTCCCACTCCGCCCGTTGCTCCTGCACCGATGGTCGATCGCACTGCTGCAACCGATGACGAATCGATTCGCTTATACGAAGAACGCCTCGTCGTGGACAAAGACCGCGAAAAAACCGGAGAAGTCTCGATCGGTAAGCACGTCGAAACCGAAACCGCGCGCGTCTCAGTGCCGATCGAAAAAGAGCGCGTTGTCATCGAGCGCGTTACTCCGAGTACAACCGAAGCGGTTGGAAATGATGCGTTCCGCGATTCAGAAATTCGCGTCGAAGTCTACGAAGAAACGGCTGATGTCCAGAAAGAAGCCTTTGTGCGTGAAGAAGTCACGATTCGCAAAGAAGCAGTCGAGGAAACCGTTGCAGTCCAAGAAACGCTGCGTCGTGAAGAACTCGATATCGACACTACCGGGCATCCGAATGTCGATCGCGATCTAAACCAACGCTAAACCCAACCATGAGCGGGAGAATCTTCTTCCGCTCCTTACTTGATTTCCAAAGTGTGATAGTTATGAAAAAAATTACCCTTCTTTTCCTTGGTGGCTTGTTAGCAGTGAGTACAGCCGCCTGTGGTGCTGCAAAAACAAGCAGTAATGCACCGGACACAACGGCTCAAACCAGCACGACGACTGATAAGCCCACCGCGCAGACGAATCAAAGCGACGCAGTGAGCGAAACCCGCAGAAAGCAACTGAATGCTGATATTCAGGCGCGAGAACAGCGCAATAATGCAGCAGGCGATCCAAACATGAGAGATGACAACGATCTCAAAAGCGAAGTGCGATCGAAGCTTGAGGCAAACCTGCCAGCAAGTGCATTAGCTGTGGATGCCAAAGATGGTAAGGTCACGGTCAGCGGTACAGTCGTAGATGAAAATCAGCTTCGCAAGATTGGACCATTAGCGAGAGAAATCAAGGGTGTAAAATCGGTTGAAATCAAAGCAGCTTTGAACAAGGGCGCGAAACCTGATGCCCCGAAGCCTGAAACCGCGAATCCAATCAAAGACAATACTAATAAGAACTAAAGCTTCTAGTTCGCTGTCTATCAATGATCAATTCCGGGGTTGCCCGAAATTGATCATTGTTTTGTCAAATGAATTACGCACCAGGAATGATGCGACAGTACTTTGAAAAGTTCGACAATTAATATAACTTTTGCAATCTAAACCGATGGCACACCCTAGCAAACCCGTTGGTAACACAGCAAGTATTCGCAAAACTGGTATTGCAAGCGCTTTTGGTCTGGGAAAAACGATCGCGGAACGCTCTGTCAATTTGATCGGACGCTTAAGCAAGCGAGCCGGGGGCGTTGTAGATTTTGTCGGTAACATTCCCTTATTGCGAAATCCAGTTATCAGGCGGTTTGCAGGTGTTCTAAAGCTAGATTGGCTGATCGGAATTAGTAGCCAGGTTGACTTAGACAAAGCAGCGGCAACGACGAAAAAACTGCAAAGCCAATTTCCCGATGAAACTCCAGCGGAAATTGCCCACCGCTTGATTGTTCGCAAAGCAGTGCAAGCTGGAAGTACAGGCTTTGTCACTAGCATTCTGCCGGGATTTGCTACCGCATTATTAGCGCTTGACCTTGCTGCAACGACCGCGCTTCAGACTGCGTTAGTGTATGAAATCGCATCAGCTTACGGCTTGGATTTGCGCGATCCAGAACGTAAAGGAGAAGTACTCGCAATCTTTGGTTTAGCGCTCGGAGGCGGTAACGCGCTCAAAGCGGGTTTGAAATTTCTGCGGAACGTGCCGTTTGCGGGAGCCGCGATCGGAGCCAGCACAAACGCAACGATTCTCTATTCACTCGGCTATGCTGCCAGTCGCTTTTATGAAGCAAAACTGCAAGCCGCAAGCAATGTTCCGCAAACCGAAACGCTCGAACGCATTCATCAGCAAAGCGAAGACTATCTGAATATTGCGATCGCTCAGCAAGCGATCGTCGATCAAGTTCTCGCGCACATGCTGCTTGCCAGCTACCCCGAAAAAAACTGGAATTCGATTCTGCCCGAATTAAAATCGTTGCAGCTAGAACCTGCTGCACTGAAAACGCTCGAAGCTAATCTACGATCGCCTCAACCGCTCAGCGTATTGCTTGATCAGTTAAACTGCGATTTTGCGGCTCCGCTACTCGCTCAATGTCGCCGAATTGCCGAAAGCAAAGACGGCATTTCACTGAAAGAAGCCGAAGTGCTAAACGCGATCGAGCAGCGCTGCAATTCTCAAGCCTTGAGCGAAGCAGGACTACCTGATTAACGGGTTAAAAAGTACTCTAAACATTGTGACTTTTTTCCTAGTTGGGGATCGCAAATCAGTCGAAACGGGTCTAGTTCGATCGCGTTCTAATTCGCTATAACCCAATAAAGGTCGATCCTGCTCCCGATCTAAAGAGGCTGATCAGACCAATCTATCTTATTGTTTCGGAGAAATCCTGATGGCTTCTTTTGCTTCAATCCGTCTTCTCGGTGTGGTTGGCTCTGGTGGACTTCTGGCAATGACAGCACTTCTAAGCCCCAATCGAGCCGCGAGCGCTCCGACTGTGGCATTTCAAGACAGTCCGAAAGCAGTTTTAGACCAAGCTTGGCAAATCGTGAATCAAGAATATGTCGATCGACAGTTCAATCACGTCAACTGGCAGCAAGTCCGCCAGCAGCTTTTGTCTAAGTCTTACACCGATCGCAATGCCGCTTATGCTGCTTTGAAAACGGCACTCAAGCAACTGAATGATCCCTACACTCGATTTCTCAATCCGACCGAGTTTCAATCGTTGAACAGCGAAGACATCAACGGCGAACTCACCGGAGTTGGATTGCAGCTTCAAAACGATCCGCAAACGAAAGCGCTGAAAATCGTTAAAGTTCTCGATGGTTCACCCGCGGTTAAAGCAGGCTTGCGATCGGGCGATACAATCTTAGCGATCGACGGACGGCGGACTGACGGTATGGCGATCGAGCAAGCGACCAAACTGATTCGCGGTCAGGCGAATACTTCGGTTAAGTTCTTACTCAGTCGTTCGCAGAGTGCGCCGTTCTCACTTGCCGTGACTCGCCAAAAAATTGAACTTCCGATCGTTACTTCTGCGGTGCGTCAAGAGAACAATCAGCGCATCGGCTACATTCGCTTAGATGAATTTAGCGGTCATGCAGCCGACCAAATGCGGCAAGCAATCACCGATCTGAGTCGGCAAAATGTCGATCGCTTTGTGCTCGATCTCCGAGGTAATCCGGGCGGTTTGCTCGACCAAGAAAACGCGATCGCGCGGATGTGGCTCGATCAAGGCGCGATTGTGAAGATCGTCGATCGTGATGGCACTGCTGAACAAATCACCGCAAATCATACTGCTTTGACCAATCGACCGTTAGCGGTTCTCGTTGATGGTGGATCTGCGAGTGCAAGTGAAATTCTCACAGGTGCATTAAAAGACAATCATCGCGCCGTTGTGATTGGCACACAAACTTTTGGTAAAGCGCTAGTGCAATCGGTGAATCCGCTTTCTGACGGATCTGGAATTAATGTGACGATCGCGCATTACTTTACGCCTGCGGGACTCGATATCAATCACCGAGGCATTACTCCAAATGTTGTGAGTGCATTGACCAAAGAACAGCAGCAGGAACTATCGAACCATCCTAATGAACTGGGTACGGCTCAAGATCCGCAGTATGTTCGAGCGCTGAACGCTTTGCAGAATCAGTAGTCGTTAGAGATAGAATCTCCGCTGTGCGAAATGATTAGATTGCTCTCACCAAGCCCCGCTCTTTTTGGAAGGCGCTTGGTGAGAACAACAAGCCTCAACACAACTGAGAAATTCTCAAATTTAATCCCAATTGTGATTAACGATGAAACAATTTTTTCTACCTCGTTCACTCTTGGCACTTGGAGCCGTTGTCTTTGTTGGAAGTTCTTTGATTGCAAGCCAAGCGCAGACTACTCAGAAGCCTTTACAAAACACTGCTCCTTCTAAAATCACTGCGTCACCGCAACCTTATACGATCGATGTTTCCGAAGCCTTGATCGACCAGAAAGAACAGCGCACATATTATCTACATACCCCGATCGCAGATTCGCCAAATCATCCACTGCCGCTGATTGTGGCGCTTCACGGTTCAGGAATGCAGGGCAAAGAAATGGCAGAGAAAACCGCCTTTAATCAACTTGCGGATCAAGTCGGGGCGATCGTCGTTTATCCAGATGGATTGAAGCAAAAATGGAATGTATCGGGTCGCGATCCCGAAGATAACGTAGCGTTTGTTCATAACTTGATTAATCAAGTGCAGCAACAGCGATCGGTTGATTCAAAACGCATTTACGTTGTAGGTTTGTCAAACGGCGGCATTCTCGCGCAAAAACTCGCGTGTCAAGCTCCGCATCAGATTGCTGCGATCGCGACCGTTGCGGCTTCGTTGCCGAATCAGTTTGCTGCGAATTGTCAAACCCAGCAGCCCGTTTCTTTGCTGATGGTGAATGGAACCGCCGATACGATCGTGCCTTGGCAAGGAGGGGCATCGCCTGATGTTCGGATTGGTCGAGATTTATCAATTCCTTCGATTCCGACGGTCGTTGATTTTTGGCAGCGACACAACGCTTGTGCATCTCCACCCAAAACCGAGCAGGAGTCTAAAGTGGTTGAGGTGACAGATTATGCGTCGTGTCAGGCAAATTCTGAAGTGATGTTAGCAAAGCTTGAAGGCGCACAGCATGTCTGGGCGGGAGGAGGCTATGGACAATCAATTTATGGAGATACGACGCAGAGAGTTTGGCAGTTCCTTCAGCGTCATTCTCTATAAATCAAAGCATCTCAGCCCGAATTCGATCGCGAAGCTCCATTAATAGTTTCCCCAGCATATTTTTACCGCTGCCGTCGCCACCATCGCCCCAATAGCGATCGTTCTGCGTATGTTCAACCAGCACCGCATCGCCTGTTTCTAGTAGCTGTCTCATCAAGTCAGGATGCTGAGTGAATTTTGCGTACAGTGCCTCGCGCATGACCCCATCTTTGACCGCTTCCCAGTCCTTGCGGAGTGGTTTGGTGCGATCGCGTCCCAAATCTGCCGCTTCTCGCGGGCTTTTTGCTTGCCGCACTTCTTCTTCATGCACAGTTCCAACGAACTTTTGAGCTTGAAAATAATGTTCTGAAGTCGCCCAGGTTTTACCGTTGAGTTCGATTTCGTATCGAGCAAAATTCGAGAAAAAACAGTAGGGTTTATCCAGGTGATAAAAGTTGATTGTTTCGCTCATCGCTTTTACTCTCAGGTTGAAGCAGTTTGCTCGATCCAGCGTCGCAAAATCGGATTGACTAGCTCTGGTGCTTCGTCTTGCGGGCAGTGACCCACCTTTGGCAGTGAAATAAACTCTTTTACTTGCGGATAGTCAGCAAATTTACGACCGAGTTTGATCGGCTCCCACGGGTCATTCTCGCCCCAAAGCACGATCGCTGGACAAGGCAGTTTCGGAAACAAATCTTCGGGTAACGGACCTGAAGAATACCCAGTAAACGCAATAAAAACGGCTGCGGCTCCTTGATCGCTTGCGGCTCCGAGTAACAGTTCAACTAATTCATCGGTGACAGCTTCCGAATTCGCGTATGCCTTGAGTAGAATGTTTCTGACCGCTTTTGGTTTGGCAATCTGACTGAAAAACCATTGTCCGATCGCTTGATTTTTCAAAACTTTTTGCAGAATGGGCGCACCAATTCTCTTAATCCAAGGCTGTGTGGCGCGATGTCGATCATGTAGTAGCCGCAACGAGCAATTTAGCAATGCAAGCGATCGCGCAATTTCAGGATGATCGACTGCGGCTTGCATCACCGCAATACAGCCGATCGAATTTCCGATCAAAACCGCAGGCTCTCCAATGACTTCGCGGCAGAAATCCGCGATTTGTTCGCCCCACGTATCAAAGGTGTACTCGATTTGTTCAACGGGTTTAGGCTTTGCAGATTTGCCGAAACCGATTAGATCGATTGCGTACACTCGACAAGATTTTGCCAGTTCTGGAATGTTTTTGCGCCAGTGAAAAAACGATGCGCCAAATCCATGCACTAAAACAACGGGAATTCCTTCTGTGCCTTGAGTCTGATAGGCAACTTGGAAGCCTTTCCACATCCAAATCTTGTAGTCTGTCGAGATTGCGGGAACCGTCACCATAGCAGCATTTTGAACCTACTCTCTAAGCCTACAGAATTTATGAAGTTTTGTGTCACTTCGATTTAATATCCGCGATCGCATTTCGGGCGACTCCTGCGATCGCGGCATCGGTCGCTTTCGGCAAGTGATGATACTTTCCGCCTGCTTGTTTTGCGAGTTCTTTAGCAAATCCGGTTGAGATGAATTTGTTTTCGGTATCAATTACTAAAAGCTGAATTCCCAAGGCGCGGATCTTAGCGGCAAGCTCTAAGAGTTCGCCTTTGATATCTGGTTTTTCACCTTCAGGAATCGTTTCACCCAGCGATCGAGCCAGTGGAATGTTGCCGCGTCCATCCGTAATCGCGACAATCACAACTTGTCCAATGTCGCCGGATTGTTTTGCATTCAGTCCAACGCGAACGGCTTGAGTTAATCCATGCGCCAAAGGAGAACCACCGCCGCAGGGTAAGCGATCGAGTCTGCGTTTTGCGGCTTCAATCGATCGCGTTGGCGGTAATAACACTTCAGCTTGTTCACCACGAAATGGAATCAGCGAGACTTGATCTCGGTTCTGATACGCCTCGGTGAGTAAGCTTAACACTGCACCTTTCGCAGCATTCATTCGATTGAGTGCCATTGATCCAGACGCATCGACAACGAATACAATCAGCGCGCCTGCTTTCCGCGCCAGTCGTTTTGCGCGAATGTCACTTTCTTCGACAAACACTCGTTTACGTCCAGTGAGAACTTCTTGCGATCGCGCTCTTCTCGATTTCTGATACGGTGCAGCCGTTCGCAATGTGGCATCGACTGCAATCCGCCGAACTTTGCCTTTTGGTAGCATCGGTTTAATATAGCGCCCGCGATCCTCAGAAAGGACGATCGTGCGACTGCCCGATTTTCCTTGCCGCGTTGCCATCTGAGCAAAGTACAGCACTTCTGGATCGAGAATTACACCTTCCGGATCAAACACGAATTCTTCTGGAATGTTCGGAGTGTCTTGATCGGGTTGATCTTCCGGTTCGTCTTGGTCTTCTTGATCTTCTTGCTGGTCTTGCTCTTGCTCGGATTGATCTTGAGGTGGGGGCGGCGGTGGGGGGGGTGCTTCTTCGGGTGGCGTTTGAACGATCGTTGATCGAGGAATGATCACCAATTCCACCGCTTTTCTCAAATCTTCAGCATTGACCTGAGTGCGCCCTTCTAAAGCTGCATGAGCTTTCGCAACCCGCAATGCAAACAATTCGGCTCGATGTCCTTGAACCCCACCGCGAACCGCTTCTGTCACTAAGTATTCGATTTGATCTGAGGTAATTTGAACATCTGCGAGCCATTCGCGCGCCAGAAGAATCTGCGTTTTGAGCGCGTCGATGTCTTCGTTGTATTGTTCTAAGAAAGTTTGTGGCGAATCAGAATAGCGGGTGGCTTGTTCGACCGCTTGAATGCGATCGTCAAGTCCCAACACCATATCCGCAGAGAGAGAGATTGCAATGCGATCGAGCAAATGTTCTCGCAAAGTTCCTTCTTCGGGATTGTAAGTTGCAATTAGTAATGGTTTACAAGGATGCTGAAAGCTAATGCCTTCTCGCTCGATCTGATTGCGTCCATCGGTTAGAACAGATAGCAATAGATTTGAGATTTGATCATCTAATAAATTGATTTCATCCACATACAACACACCTCGATTTGCTTCCGCCAACAATCCAGGCTGAAATACTGTTTCTCCTTGCTTAATCGATTGACTCACATCGACTGATCCAAGTAGCCGATCTTCGGTCACACCAAGCGGAATCTGCACAAACGGCGATCGAATGACTTCAGTTGGAACCTCTTCGACATTACCAAATTGTTCGAGCGTGAAATCATCCCATTCTGCGATCGCACCCGGTTCACAGTTGCTAATCGAATCTTTCACAACCTCGATCGGCGGTAAGAGGGCGTGAATCGCGCGTGCCATCACCGATTTAGCGGTTCCGCGTCGTCCCGCGATCACCACCCCACCCAAAGCCGGATCAACCGCAGCGAGAAGCAGCGCCAGTTTGATCGCTTCTTGACCCACAACAGCAGCGAGAGGAAACGCGGTAATTTGAGAATCGATCGTGGCAGGCATTGATAAATCTGGATTACTATCAAGATCCACAATACCAAAGATCCACAGTCCCAAACTCTATACAGGTAGCTGATCGATGAAATTCACGCGGCAAAATGTATCGCTTGTGAGTTGGCATCCGGTGGAACTGCAATTGGTGACAGCCACAATCGAGAATGACCACACCCTTAATTTGTGTTTGCTTGAAGTGAGCGCGCAACAATTGAGGTGCATCGAACAAACCACGATCGCAAAGCCTGTCGAATTTGGCAACCCGATCGCGATCAAGCTGCATCCTCGTTCTTCCCACATTTTGCTCATTTGCGAGAACGGTCTGCTGGTTCTAAATGACATATCAGGAACTTTGATCGGATCAACGCGGCTCGATCGCGCTATTCAGAACGGCGGCTTTTATCCAGACGAATCACTCGTTTGGACGCTTCCAACCGCAGCTTCGGCTTGCGTGGATTGGGGAGTTTGGCGCTATGACACCAATGTTTATCAGGAATACGAGCTTGAGCGGTATGACCACTATGGGCGAGGTGCAACGCTGCATCCGAGTGGTCGCTTGATCGGAGCTTGCTGGAATGCCTATGCAAGCGGTTACTTGATTCATCGGATTGCGTCTGACAATCGCATGGGCTACTATGCCAACCCTGCACCTGAACGCTCTGAGTACGAGGCGTATCATCCCGCTTTCTCAGCAGACGGTGCGCTGTTTGCGATGATTTGTAATCCCTTTTTGGGTGGGTTTCGAGCGAATTTAGGCAGGCTTTGTATTTATCACATCGAAACCGCAGAATTAATCGCGGAATATTCAACCAAAAGCAAACTCGGAGAAATTGCGATCGCGTTTGTGCAAGGAAGCGAGAAAATTGCGTTTTGTACGAGCGATCGAATTGTGATACACCGCGTCGGAGCCAACCAACACCCAACGATTATGCGGTGCGAATCACCAATTCATTGTTTTGCAGGTCATCCCCTCCGGAGCGCTTTTGCCGTGGTCGCGAAGCGTGAACTTTCAGTTTTGATCGAAGACGATCGCGCAATTAATTCTGCAATCGACTATCTGGAACGGAATCGGGCGATCGCCGATCGCTTTATTTGCGACAATGAGCAGCAGTTTTATCTTGTCGGTAGTACAGAGGTATGAATGAAAGATGCAAAAGCAATTCTCGAAGAGTTCCACGACTTTGCCGAAGGTCGATGCACGTTTGATTTGAAGAACGGATGGCATTACGAAGGCTATGTTTTTGAGGTCAAAGATGACCATCTTGTTTTCGGCGGGGGCGGACCACTCGCGCCTGAAGAGGACCTGCTGATTCCAATTGACGCGATCGATCTTTCTACTTTGTCGTATTTCGATGAAACTCAGCGATGCTATATCGATGCGATTTGGAGCGAGGAACAAGGCAAATGGATTTTGAAACCGTATCGACGCACAAGCGATTAACCACGATCGAAAAGCTCTGGTATAGTACTGGGATACCAAATGGTGTAGGTTATGCCGATCAAACCTTCTGAAATTTTGAGCTTGCTTGATCGTAAACGTGAAGAATTCATGTCGTTCGATCGGACTGCTATTCAAGCGCTGCAACAGTACGGAACAGCCTTGATTCAGATGTCGCAAAAGTCCGATCGAGCTTTACTTTCTGCATTGGAAGGCATGAAAGATTGTGGCGCAAGACCGCTCGAACCGTTAGGACTGTTCCCTGAATGGATCATGCACTCGAATCTAAGCTGGCAGAATCGCGAGGAAAGTTTGGCATGGGTGCGCGATCGCATTACCGGAGTTTCTACATTCTCAGTCGATGGGTCGCAAATCTATCCAAGCAAGGATTTCTCAATTCCGGTTGCTTTAGTTCAAATCGGTTGGTATGAGAACTTTCACCTTTCATCGGGTGAATATGAGAAAGACATTGCTTTAGATGTGATGACTCCGAATGATTTGAAAGTCGGACGGGGTGATCTTGCCGATCGACGAGTGAATCTGCGTCGATTTGAAATGGAATGCGATCGCATTGTTCAATACATGGAGGAACGTGCAGGAAATCGATCTTGTCTTGCGTTCTTTGATGGATCATTAATTGCAACGTTTGCAGAAGCGTTCGATGAAGAAACAAAAAACTTCTATGTCAGATGTATTCGCAGTGTGTTGCAAGCAAGCGAAGATTACCGCGTTCCGGTGATTGGTTATGTCGATACTTCGAGCGCGCGAGATCTCACAGAAATGTTGCAGCGATTGTGTCAGCTACCTGAAAGCAAAACAATCCACGATGCTCAATTGTTGAATCGTACTAAAAATCAGATGCAATGGGGCGATCGTACTCCACTTTTTCTCTGTCAACGCCCCGGAATTCGAGACTTATATTACGAACAGCGCGATCGCATTGCCTTCACTTACTTGAAAACCAGTCGCGATGGCTATCCGGCTCGAATTGAATTACCGCTGTGGATTTACGAAGAAGGCTGGCACGATCGCGTTTTAGATTGGGTGCGCGCAGAAGTTGTAATCGGCGGCGGATATCCTTATGTGATCGAAACAGCGGATCAAGTCGCCGTGTTGAAAAACGACGATCGACAAACCTTCTATCGATTGCTGCAAGACTGGGCAGAGAAAGAAGATCTCACCCTTCGGCTTTCCCGCAAAATGGTGAGTAAAGTGAGACGACGATAGTTAGGCGAATATCAGTTTTTGTTTCAATCCGATCGAAGCTCTGGCGTGAATGTAAGCCGGATCAGGATGATGATCAATGGCGCGATCGTAGGATTCGATCGCATTACCATACGCACCCATTTCCATCAATAACAATCCACGATTAAACCAAGCTTGATGATAATCAGGCTGTAAAAATGTCGCTCGATCGTAGTCTTTAAGTGCTTCTGCATAGTGCTTTAGAGCAGAGCGCGCATTTCCGCGAAAGTTCCAAGCCTTCGAGCAAGCTGCATCCTCTTTGATCGCTTGGTCAAAATGCACGATCGCTTCTAGATATTCTTCTCGCTGACAACACTCACAGCCTTTTTCTAAACTGCTCATACCAAATACCTCATTCATGTCTTTAAGTATCTGAGCAAAGTTCTCTATCGTCTGGGTGGGATATCTCGACTCGATCTGATTCGGTTAGCAGAGTCGGTGAACTGCGATCGCGCTCTACACTAAAAATGGGCGTTTGGAGAAAGCCAGTGGACTCTACATTTAACACCGTTATTGAACTTCTTTTAGGCATTAGTTTAAGTGCAGCAGCAGGATTTCGCGTTTTCGTTCCGCTACTGATCCTTAGCGGTGTCTCTGTGTTCGGACATTACGATTTGCCTGCTAACTTCGATTGGATCGAGAATCCTCAAGCTTTTGGACTATTCGCGATCGCCAGTGTCCTCGAAGTCATTGGCTATTCGATTCCCTGGTTTGATCACGCGCTTGATTTCCTTGCAACCCCTGCCGCGATTATTGCAGGGACAGTGGTTGCGGCTTCTGTTGCGCCAGATATGAATCCTCTGATTCAGTGGACATTGGCAATTGTTGCAGGTGGCGGAACCGCAGGAATTACAAAATTACTGACTAATTTGCTCAGAGGCACTTCGACAGCAGCTTCGGGTGGATTAACGAATCCGATTTTTGCAGCGGTGGAACTCGCGATCGCGACTCTGCTTTCGGTTTTAGCGCTTACGGTTCCGGTTTTTGCCGGGCTGCTTGTGATTGGACTCTTCGGCTTTGGAATCTATCAGCTTACAAAGTTAGTCACACGCTGGCGGACTCAGGACAAAGTTGGCACGCTCGATACAAAGTAACCTGCCCCACATCCGCTTAACTACCGCAGGTCAGCAGTCCTTCTTTTACTCCGTCAGTTCTCGTCTGTACTGTAAGCTTGGGTTGTTGTCCCGGATAGCATCGAACCAATGCACGATCGCCGCTCCGAGTCATTGACAAAATATAAATCGGCTTACCACCCAAAACAGCTTGACTTAGTGTAGGAGCGGTTGGTGCAGTCGCGATTGCAGGCATCAAACTCGAAATTCCGAGAAACGCTACGGTTGATCCGATCGCCAACCCTGAAAAACGGCTTACAAGCTTCAGCATTAGTCTCACGCCCGAATTTAGCTAAGAGATTTTAATTGACAAAATTAGAGTACAAATCGCATCAAGCGATTGTCAATTGTGCAAAGCCAAATATCATTCTCTAGAGAGAGCTATCCTAAAATTTCATTGATCGCGATCGACAGTTCTGGAAATGCTAAAAGCTGAAGCGATTGTCCGCGTGTGAAAGTTTGTAGCGATCGGTATCCAGTCGCGCTCGGTTCTCGATAAACTTCGACCAGTTCTGCATTCACATCCACGATCCAAGCTTCCGCGATGTTGTCTTCAGCATAGAGCGGGATTTTGACAGTGCGATCGTAGCGAATGGTTGAATCTGAAACTTCAATCAGCAAAAACACATCGTTTGCGGTGGGATGTGCAGAAACATAGAAATCTGCGCGGGGTCTAAGGACTGCAACATCAGGCTGAGGCTCTGAATGCTCGTCTGTCTCTACTGGATTTTGAGTGTCAACCAATACTGAGTTGCCCAACTTTGAACGCAGAACTTCGCTGATTCGTCTCACACCTGCTGCATGTTTTGTTCCAATGGATGCCATCTCGACAATTTCTCCCCGAATCAACTCCACACGATCGCCTTCATGAATAATTCCGGTTTCGATCATGCGGTGATACTGATCAACCGTAAACAATCGCTTTAGAACCTCGGTTGTCATGGCAAAACCTCTACAGCAATAGTACGTCTAGCTTATCGGAAATTCATCGTTCAACGATCACAGGCGTTCCGATCGACACTTTTTCAAACAACGCAGTCACATCTTTATTTCGCATCCGAATACAGCCATGTGATACCGCTTGTCCGATCAGTTCCGGTTCATTCGTGCCGTGAAATCCGAGCTGCGTTTTTCCGTCTGTCCAAAATCCAATCCAGCGCACACCCAGCGGATTATTTGGACCAGGCTGAATGACATTCCCTGTTTTGAAATTCTTGAAAACTGGATTCACTTCTTTTGAAAATATTTGATATTCTCCGGGCGGTGTTTCCCAGCCTGCTTTTCCAACCGCGATCGCATAACTCGCGACGATCACCTTGCCTTCATACACATAAACCCGCCGCGATCCGGTTCGCACAACCACCCGCAGCGGATTCATTTCAGGCTCAGATAACGTGATCTCTGCGGTCGATCGCCAATCTGGAGCCGCCATCACTGGCATTCCTCCGATCAAAATGATTACGCTCGCCAATGCCAAAATCCGTTTCATTCCGCTCACCTTTCACGCTTTTATTATCATTCCTGCCGATTTGGTTAAAATAATCAAGCTTCGATCGAGACATCTGATCAGCCTGAACAGCGGATGTGGAAGTGACAAGATA
The DNA here is from genome assembly GCA_964242045.1 of uncultured Leptolyngbya sp. Lineage (GTDB taxonomy): Bacteria > Cyanobacteriota > Cyanobacteriia > Leptolyngbyales > Leptolyngbyaceae > Leptolyngbya. Next base: position 31,327 of record CAXTDB010000009.1, read on the forward strand.
GAATAAGTCCAGCAAACCTTATGATCGCGGTGTTAGAAAAGCGAATGGGTAGAGTCGTTGGGATTGACCTGGGAACAACTAACTCGGTCGTGGCAGTCATGGAGGGCGGTAAGCCAGTGGTCATCGCCAACGCCGAAGGAATGCGAACTACGCCGTCAGTGGTTGGCGTGAGTAAAGAAGGTGAACGCTTGGTCGGACAGTTGGCGCGTCGTCAGGCGGTTCTCGATCCGCAAAACACATTTTTCGGGGTGAAGCGCTTTATGGGGCGCAGATACGCCGAACTGAACCCCGAATCGAAGCGCGTTCCCTACACGATTCGCAAAGACGAGGCGGGTAATATCAAGCTGAAATGTCCGAGGCTCGATCGAGATTTTGCCCCCGAAGAGGTTTCCGCGCTGATTCTGAAAAAGTTAGCCGATGAAGCCGCTCGATATTTGGGCGAACCTGTAACAGGTGCAGTGATTACGGTTCCCGCGTATTTCAATGATTCGCAGCGTCAAGCCACACGAGACGCGGGACGAATTGCCGGGCTGGAAGTTAAGCGAATTCTCAATGAACCGACTGCGGCATCGCTTGCATACGGACTCGATCGCGTTCAAAGCGAAACGATTCTAGTATTCGATCTCGGCGGCGGAACGTTCGATGTCTCGATCCTCGATGTCGGAGATGGCGTATTTGAAGTGAAAGCCACTAGCGGCGATACGCAGTTAGGCGGCGGAGAATTTGATAAAAAAATTGTCGATTGGCTGGCAGAACAGTTTTTAGAGCGTGAAGGAATTGATTTACGCAAAGAGCGGCAGTCGTTACAGCGATTAACCGAAGCCGCAGAAAAAGCGAAAATCGAGCTTTCAGGAGTCGGAGTAACGGAGATTAATCTCCCGTTTATCGCAGCCGATCAAGAGGGTCCAAAACATTTGGAAACGCGACTCACTCGATCGCAGTTTGAAGGCTTGTGCGGCGATTTACTGTCTCGACTCAGAACCCCCTTGAGAGACGCTTTTCGCGATGCGGGACTGTCTCCGCGCGATATCGATGAAGTGGTTCTCGTCGGGGGCGGGACTCGAATGCCAATGGTGCAGGAAGTTGTGCGATCGCTGATCAATCTCGAACCAAATCAGAACGTGAACCCCGATGAAGTCGTCGCGGTTGGAGCGGCAATTCAAGCGGGAATTCTGGCAGGCGAAGTGAAAGACATTCTGCTGCTCGATGTCACTCCGATCGCGGTTGGACTCGAAACGATCGGCGGCGTTATGAAAACGCTGATTCCACGCGGAACGACGATTCCGACTCGTCGATCGGATACGTTCTCAACTTCCGAAGATAATCAAACCGTGGTCGAAGTTCACGTTCTGCAAGGCGAACGCCCGATGGCATCCGGCAATAAATCGCTGGGACGCTTCAAACTGATGGGCATTCCTCCCGCGCCGCGTGGGATTCCACAGGTTCAAGTTGCCTTTGATATTGATGCCAACGGAATTCTGCAAGTCACCGCGATGGATCGCACAACCGGACGCGAACAAAGTATCACGATCCAAGGTGCATCGACTCTGAGCGATGAAGAAATTAAGCAGATGATTCGCAGTGCCGAAGAATTTGCTGAAATCGACACGCTTAGAAAAGAGAAAGTCGAGAAGCGCAATCGTGCTGAAGCGATGACGTATCAAGCCGAACGCCAATTGCGAGAAGCAACGCTCGATTTCGGCTTTCAGTTCGTTTCACCGTATCGCAATCGAATCGAACCTCTAGTTCAGCGACTCCGGGAAGCTCTGGCAGGAAATGACGATCGCGGAATCGATATCGCAGAAGCCGATCTCAAGGACGCACTTTACGACCTCAATCGCGAAGTCTATCAGCAAAACAAAGTGGAGGAAGGCGAAGGCGGCATTCTGCAATCGATCAAAGACTTCTTCTTGGAAGATGACGACGATTACTATTACGACAATCGCCGCGATGACTATTGGACGGGCGGACGAAGCGGCTATGCGTTAAATCCCGCACCTGAACCCTATAACCCGAACTATCCACGTCGAGATAATTACAGCGATCCCTATTCCAGCGGACGATCGACTCCGCGCGACTCGGATTATGGTTCAACCGGACGATCGACTCCGCGCGATTCAGATTACACCACTCCGCCCCGTCGTAAAGCTGATCCATACGGCGACTCTTACAACGATCCTTACCGCGATCGCTCCACACCTTCCCAGAATTCTGAGTATTACGACTACGGTACACCCCGCCAAGATCGATCAACTCCATCGCGTCGAGACAACGACTACGATCCGCCCCGTCGAGATAGCTACGATGCGCCACCCGCGCGAAATCGCCCCGATTACGATTCGGACTATTACAACGATCGTCAATCGAACGGCGATCGACCCCGCCGCGATGATACGCCGCGCAAACGTCCCAGTCGCCCCAACTATCAGCAAGACAACTGGGACGATGAAGACGATTGGCTGTAAGGGAAATCCGGGACAAAGCGACTGTTCCGAATTCTCGAAACAGTGTTACACTCTAGTCCCTACGCTTCTGCTCCCTAACTTTCTAGCTCTGTTTTCCTATGCAAAATTTCCGCAACTATTACGAGATTTTGGGCGTTGACAAAGAGGCATCGGCGGATGAGATCAAGCGATCGTATCGACGCTTAGCGCGGCAGTATCACCCGGATCTCAATCCTGGAAACAAAGCAGCGGAAGACAAATTTAAAGCGCTCGGAGAAGCTTATGGAGTGCTGTCTGACGTAAGTAAGCGATCGCAGTACGATCAATACGGCAGCTTTTGGAAAGAGAACGGCTTTTCAGGCAGACGAAAGGGACGAAACGAAAGCGATTTTAATTTCGGAGCCTTTCGCGACTTTAATAAATTCTTCGATGACATTCTCAGCCAGCGGACTCCTGCTCCAGAACCCGACTTTGATGCCGCACCCCGTTCTACCCGCACAACTCGAACTGCTCGAACTGCATCGCCTCCCCCACGACAAGAACCTGATCCATTTCGTCCAGGAACCTCAAAAGAAAGCTATACGGTGAAGCCTCCTGCACCAAAGCGAGATGCAGAAGCGCGCCTTACCGTTCCGCTCGAAAAAGCCTACTCTGGCGGACGAGAACGGATTCGATTAGAAGATGGTCGATCGCTCGAAGTGAATATGCCGCCCGCGATGATCACCGGGCAAAAAGTCCGACTGCGAGAACAAGGAGTCAACGGCGGCGATTTGTACCTCAAAATCGAAGTGTTGCCGCATCCATTTTTCCGCATTGAAGGAGCGGATATTAGCTGTCAGTTGCCGATTACGCCGAGTGAAGCGGTGTTGGGCGCACCTGTAGAAGTGCCGACGCTCGATGGATTGGTGAAAATGGTGATTCCAGCAGGAGTGCGATCGGGACAGCGATTGCGATTGGCGAACAAAGGCTATCCCGATGCAAATGGTGATCGAGGCGATCAAATTGTTGAGATTCAAATCGCCGTCCCGAAAGAACTGAGCGAACAAGAACGCGAACTATACGAGAAGCTGCGGCAGGCTGAAACCTTTAATCCTCGGAAAGATTTGCCTGTTTAGTCTTCCGGAAGAATCCATTGTGTTGGGGCTGACCGCCGCTCTAACGCTTTTTTCCGTACCGCTTCATCTGCCATTTCGAGCAGCTTATCGAGCGGCGTATCGCTGATAAACTGGCTGGTTTGCTCTGTGTACTCGCGGTTTGGGCATTCATCGCCCAGAACACAGCCGTTTTGACACATTTCAGCACAATTGATTTCTGTCATGATTTCTCCAGAGTCTTTGATCGTGTGTTCTCAAGCAGTGGGAGCCTCTGCCCATTTGTCATTCTAGCGGTGATTGAAGATCGTTCCTATCTCTATCGTCGGATACGATCATCAGCTTCCAAGCTTGAAGGCTTCGAGAAATAAGCTGTAGATTAAGCCGAGTTTGAGCGCGTTGAGAACTTCAGAAAAGAGCGATCGACGAAAGCGATCGTTTCCCCCATAAGTCAACCGACTAATCGCTTCCGTTACCAACAACAGAAAAAACGCCGCAACAATATCGAGATCCGCTTTCTGACCCGCGCTGGTTGAAATTGCACTACCCAGAAAAAACCCCAACAATAAGCCGATAATCAGCAATGATGTGCGCCGCCAAGGATTGCGAAACACTTGATTGATTCGTCCTGCTGTGGTGTTTACGATTGTACTCAGCCGCGTATTCTGCATAATTCAACTGCGAAAACTACTAAAACTGTATGCGAACTCTTGCCGAAATTAATCAAAAAATTCAGCGTGGTCAAGCGATCGTCCGCACGGCTGAAGAAGTGAAAGCCCAAGTTGCAGAAATGGGAGTCGCAGAAACGGCAAAATCAGTTGATATTGTCACAACTGGAACGTTTGAGCCGATGGAAGCATCAGGCGCGATTTTGAATTTGGGACAGACTGATCCGCCGATTAAAATTCGTCAGTGTTGGATCGATGGTGTGCCTGCTTATGCGGGGTTTGGGGCAGTGGATTTGTATTTAGGCGCGTCTCAGTTAGTAGAATATCCCGGCGGAGGTGAGCCGCTCGATAGCGACGATCGAGAATCTCCAGATATCAGGCAGCGACAGCGCGGCGGTGGGCATGTGATCGAAGATTTGATCGCAGGTAAGTCGGTGAGTTTGCGCGCGATCGGACAAGTGACGGACTGTTATCCGCGATCGTCGTTTGAAACCACAATCACGCGCGATACGATTAATCAGTTTTATCTGTTCAATCCTCGCAATCTCTACCAAAATTTTATTGTCGGGGTGAATGGTGGCGATCGCCCCCTCTTTACTTATTTGGGCGCACTTCAGCCGCGTTTAGGGAACGCAGTCTTTTCCAATCCGGGCGCAGTTTCTCCGTTATTGAATGATCCAGATTTGCAATTAGTCGGAATCGGATCACGGATTTTTCTTGGTGGCGCGATCGGCTATGTGGCTTGGGAAGGAACACAGCATTTTCCGCTTCAGAAGCGCTTACCCAATCGAACCCCGATCGGGCCTGCTTCGACGTTAGCGCTGATCGGTGATGCGAAACAAATGGATGCTAAATGGGTGCGGGGTTGTTATTTTCGCGGCTATGGATCTTCGTTGATGTTAGGCGTTGGAATTCCGTTACCTGTTTTGAGTGAGGAAGTGATCGCGCATTGTGCAATTCAGGATAAAGATTTGGTTGCTCCGATCGTTGATTTTTCGATTCCGCGTCGTGTGCGTCCAACATTTGGGCTGGTGAGTTATGCTCAGTTAAAATCGGGTCGCTTAACGATCGATGGAAAATCCGTTCGGGTCGCTCCGCTTGCTAGTTTCTATTTATCACGACAAGTTGCTTTAGCGTTGAAACACTGGATCGAAGCTGGAACATTTACCTTAACCGAAGCAGTCGCGCCCATTCCAAGCGATCGAACCTTCATTCCTCAAGATATGCGCGGCAACTAGGATTTCAGCGATCGTAATTGCGTTTCAAATTCTCTCAACGCAATACTCGATCCTGCCGTCCAAGCAAGTTCCACATACTCAGGTATCAAAGCTTTGATCGGAAACTCAGGAAAAATCGCACTATTTGGACTGTCTTGATACTGCTGTCCATCGAATAAGTAAATTCCGAACGCTTGACCGCGATAGATCCACAGTTCAGGTACACCAATTTCTAGATAATCTTCGGGTTTTGTAAAAGATGTGAGATCAACCTCGATCGCTAAATCAGGCGGTGGATCAATTTCTAAATTAATTTGTTCTTTTCCTAAAATTGCCAATCGATTTTGAATATAGAAGCAGTAATCCGGCTCTAATCCTTTTTGCTGAAATCGTTTTAGCGTTACTGGTTCGTATCCTTCCCAATCTCGTCCTTGATGATTGAGCAAACTTTTCACTAAATCTGAAAGCGTTGCCGATCGTTTTCCATGCTTTGGCAGAGGAGCCATCATGCGGATCTCTTGAGTGTTGGCATCAAATCGGATTTTGATTCCTGCTTTGTCTTGTCGCGTTTCGATCAGTCTCTCATAATCTGCCCAGGTTGAGTGTCGTAAAATCACTTCTGCACCAGGCGATAAATCAATGCCGTCTTGAGTAATGGTTAAATACATGAGGCAATGCTAAAGAACCTAATGTCAGTATAAATTCATGTTCGCGAACATTCGAGGCACACAAATCTATTTCGATGTCGAAGGCGTTGGACTCGTTCCCCACGGTAATCAAATGCGCGAAAAGTCGATCGCATTTCTAATTCACGGTGGACCCGGAGCCGATCACAGTTCCTACAAGCCAACTTTTTCTGCACTGAGCGACAAAATGCAGTTGGTTTATTTCGACCATCGCGGACAAGGACGATCGGCAAGAGGCGACAAATCGACCTACACGCTTGATCAAAACGTCGAGGATATGGAAGCGCTGCGGCAACATTTGGGACTGGGTAAAATTGTGGCGATCGGCGGTTCTTACGGCGGTATGGTCGCCCTCACTTACGCCACCCGCTACCCGCAGAATCTCTCGCATTTGATCGTGATTGCCACCGTTCCTGATTTTCGCTTTCTCAAACGCGCTCAGGAAATTTTGCAAGAACGCGGCACACCCGAACAAATTGCGATCGCCCAATTTCTCTGGAACGGCAACTTTGAAACCGAAGAACAGCTTGGCGAGTATTTCCGCATTATGCACCCGCTCTATTCGATTACAGCCGATCCGACTCAAACGGTTCGATCGCGCACTATTTTATCGATCGATGCGATTAACGAAGCGTTTGGCGGATTTTTGCGATCGTACAATGTCCTCGATCAACTCCACAAAATCACAGTTCCAACTTTAGTCATTGCGGGTCGTCACGATTGGATTTGCCCGCCTGAATTTTCTGAAGAAATTGCCCGCGCGATTCCAAATTCAGATCTCCGGATTTTTGAAAATAGCGGTCATTTGATTCGAGCCGATGAACCTGAAGCGTTACTCGATGCGATCGCGGGTTTCATTGTGTATAAAAAATAGGGGCGATCTGCCGACCGCCCCACTCAACCTATGCTTCACTCGTAACGTTATCTGTGCCTTCGCTAGTTTCAGCCCGCCGCTTTACAGGCTTTGGTAACGGTTCCGATCGTCGGGGCGCTTCCTGCTGCG
>CAXTDB010000010.1:0-945 GCA_964242045.1 uncultured Leptolyngbya sp.
GGAATTCCCCAAACGCCAAATCTGAGATCTTCCGTCCCCAAAGTCGCTGCATTCCCTTAAGATTCAACGTCTCAAAGCACATCAAACTGATTTGTCAATTCGTGCGCTAACTTCCAGAACCAATCAGAGCGGCGATTCGTCACGTCTTCATGCTTGCGTACCAGGTTCAATCGAGCGCGTTCACGATTCGCTGAACCCTTCCGTTTCTTGGAATGATTGCGACTGGCTTTCTTGATTATCAGACGACAGCGACTTTGGCGTGTCGCGACAGCGGCGATGGATTTTGGTTCAACTGTTTCACAAAACCCGCAACTGGTTCTTTGCGTTAGCTGAGTTTAGATATTGCGATCGGACAATTCTGAAGCCGCCCCTCAGACCTAGCAACCGACTCCAATAACGCCTTAATGCCTCTCAGTTTGGGAACGCTAAAGCCATCTGAGTTGACTGGCAACTTTATGCAAATTCTAGAGCAAGCTCACCATCGCCTCGTTCTGCGGCATCGTCCAATCGGGTCTTGGATTGCAGGCGGAATACTCGCTGCTTTAGGATTTGGCACGATCGCAGTCTCAGCCCAACTGCCCATCGCTACCACACTCCACTGCGATCGCATTCAGCCTAATTTTGTCCTGTGTCATCTCACTTCCTCAACCTGGATCGGACTGAAGCGCCAACACACGATCGCCGATGTCAGGTCGGTAGAAATCGCAGAACGCAGGGTAAAAGGCGGAGTGCAACCCTACCTCGTTCTCGCAACGCTCACGGAATCAGTCGAGATTCCTGACTCTCAGAATCAAGTTTCTAGTGTGGATGACATTCAAGCGTTTCTGAGCAGTCCTCAAGACTCTGCACTGACACTTCACTATGAGCAATCTTTTCCTGTCTTGATCTTGGTACTGCTGCCATTCATTCATCTGGGAATTGCAGTCTACCTACTGATGATGCCGC
>CAXTDB010000010.1:955-35672 GCA_964242045.1 uncultured Leptolyngbya sp.
AGCGACAACGCTTCGGTAAAATCAGCACTTCAGAATATCCACTTCACGCAGTCTATCAAGTGGAAGTCGAGGAAGTTCGACTGAAAAACGGCAAGGGCTATCGGATCGTGCTGTGGCTTAAAGGAACGGGACGGTTACGACTAACGAGAGACTGCTCGAATCAATTGAAGCAAACTCATGCGATCGCGCAATCGATTCGTGAATTTCTACATCTGGCATAGTAACGGGTTCATTCACTCATTACTTTGTCCAATTCTGCTGCTGGTTGAACTCGCTGGTAATCTGCGGTGGTTTTGCTCAGTGGCATCCGATTTCCGTCAGAGCGCATCCGATTTTTAATTGCCATCGTCCATCCTTCTAATTTTGAATTGCTACGATTCATCGTCGATCGCGTTAGTCCCACATCAGAGGTAAATTTAGCCAACGACTCAAGATCCGAGCAAACCAGTCTCGCTCTGGGCGCGTCAATCGATGCGACCAATCGGCTCCTAATGAAACTTTTTCTATTCCTGTCCAAATATGAATTCGAGGCGGAATTTCGATCAGGTCTCCTTTGCTCGGCGCGTAATCACGACGAGTAACTTCAATGGCTGTAATCGATCGTCGATCGTTAATGAGCCGGTCGCTGTGCACCGCCGGAGGTTGTGCAAGTAATCGAGAATCATTGAGAGTTCCTTGGCGATCGTCGTCAGGTCTTGTTCGCTAAACGAGCGCCCGGACTGCACCTAGTCTTGTAGCGATCGCGCTTCAATATAGCTCTGAACCAGCGCGAAGCCTTGACCAAGCTGTGAATTGACCTCAAAGCTATCGAGATATCAAGGAATGGCAGCATGATTGAGGGATTTAAGAACGGCAACTTCGCGTTCAAAGAGTTTCAGCCCCTCCCAAATAAAGTCAGCATCAAACAGAAGTAGCTTAACGACGACCGCTGATTCAGTGTGTAAGTCACGTGCTAAAAACGTTCTTCGTCCAGGTTGACGACCGAGCAGCGATTGAATCTGATAGCGATCGTGTAAAACTTTGTCCATGAATTGATTCATAGTGTCTAGAGTTTCGTTGCCTTGAGAAATTGACTTAGGTTTAATCCGGTGCTGCTGGTTAACATTCAACTACTGAGCTTCGCCAATGAGCGTAAAGGCTGCCCAATCGATCGGATTCGGGTGAGTTTTCATCGTGTCTAGCATCGCTTGCCTTAATGCCTGAGCTTTGTCAAAATGTCGCTCCTGCCAGTAGTGGTAAAAATCGCTCATTAGTTCTGCGGTCGGAGCATCAGGAACCGACCAAAGCGACGCGATTACGCTAGGAACGCCAGCCGTGATCAGCGATCGCGACAAGCCGATCACGCCATCCCCCGTAATTCTGCCGCGTCCAGTATCGCAAGCACTCAGAACGACAAGATTTGCCTTTAGCTTGAGGTTTAGAATTTCTTCGGCTGTGAGTAAGCCATTTGCGTGTTCAAACGAGGAGTGATTTGGGTTCGGGGCAAGCGCGATCGCGCTGCTGAGTCCTTGTTGAGCATCAAATGAAGCGTGCGTTGCGAGGTGAATGATGTCGGCTTGCTGCATTTGTTGAACGATCGCAGATTCGGTGGCTTGATCGCCCGTAATTGCATGAGTGTGCAGCAAAGGAGCAATCGCGTTGGCTTCTTTCTCTGCACCCGGTAGGGCAGGTAAGGGTTCGGGCTTTTCTCCAGGTGCAGGCGCTACACTTGGCATGGTGGGGTTTCCGACAACCAATGCTTTACCGATTCCTGCTACTTCTTTTCGTTGCTGCCGTGTAAGATCTAGCACTTGAATCGAAGGAGCCGTGAGAATGGTGTGCTGTTCGATCAGGTATTTGCCGTTGGCATCTTGCAGCGCGGCAAAGGGAACGAGGAACAGTTCTGATTGAGGAATGAAGACAACGCGATCGTTTGGATTGCGAGGAAGCAGATCCGCGATCGGATTAATCAGGATTTTGTGTAAAGATTGCAGGTTTTGAGTGCCTTGAGCGGGGCTGACCTTGGGCGTGAGAGTAGTTATTAGGTCTCTACTCCTTGCGCCTAAAGCTTCGCGGCTAGTCTCTACTAGATCTAATAAAGAATGATTCTGTGCTTGGTTGAGGTCTACAGCGCGGAAGCTGACTTTCCCATGTGGAGAAATCACCCAAATATAAAGCTGTGATTCTTTATATTGAGCTTTACCTTGAATCGGAGGAGTGTCCTCGTAAATCATTGAGTACTGAACCAGCGTGGCGTTCTGCGTTTGAGCAATGTGTTGAATCTGCTCAGAGGTGGGAGAAAGGATTGGGGAAGCCGCGACGTTTGGAGAAAGACGCTTTGCTAATAACTCCACAAGAGCGCGGGCGCGTCCCCGTTCAGCAATTTCCAGTGCAGCATCCGGTTTCTTTAGAGCAATCAAAACTTCCTGGAGGGCACGATAGCTACGGGATTGCTCCTCGAATAATGAGATTTTATTCTCATCCGCTAAACTGTCTAACCGAACGGTTTCAAAAACTTGAATGGCTTGACGAAGCGCCTGTTCTGCTTGAGGAAACTGATGCGTTTTAATTTGGATAATTCCAAGATTATTTAATAGCCGTGCTTCACCGTCCCGATCGTGCACGGCTTGATAAATAGACAAGGCTTGATTGTAGTAACCCGTTGCTTGTTCATAGCGCGATAAAGAAGCGTAAGCATGACCTAGATTCGTGAGTGCATTTGCTTCGTCTTGGTGATTCCCTACAGCATGAAAGATCAGCAAAGCTTGATTATAATAGCCCGTTGCTTCTTCATATCGCGATAGAGAAGCGTAAGCATTACCTAGACTAAACAGCGCTTTTGCTTTACCGTCTTGATTCCTTGCAGCTTGATGGAGATGTAAGGCTTGGTTGTAGTAGTCGATCGCTTGCTCGTACTGCGATAAAAATAAGTAAGCATTCCCCAGATTGTTTAGTGCGCTCGCAATGCCTGCTTGATCCTCTACGGATTGGTAGAGAAATAAAGACGTATTGTAGTAGACAATTGCTTCTTTGTATCGCGATAAAGCAGCGTAAGCAAGACCTAAATTATTTACTACTTGTGCTTTACCATCTTGATCCTTCGCGGACTGGTAGAGATGTAAGGCTTGATTGTAGTAGTCGATCGCTTGCTCGTATCGCGATAAAAACAAGGAAGCATTTCCCAGATTGTTCAGTGCGCTTGCAATGCCAGCTTGATCTTTCTGTACTTCAAAAATCCGCAAGGCTTGATTGTAGTAGTCGATCGCTTGCTCGTACCGCGATAGAGATTTGTAAGCAAGACCCAGATCGTTCAGGATTTTCGCCTCGTTGTCTTGATCTCTAACTTCCCGGTAAATCTGCAATGCCTGTTCCCACGACCGCAGCGCTGCTTGATACTGACTCGTTTGATATTGTTGATTCCCTTGCTGATGTAAGCGATCGGCCTCCGCCTTCCGTTGATTCTGCTGCACTTGAGCAACTAGAGCTGATTGAGCCACACTTGATTGGTTTACACCGATCGCACCCCATAAAAGCGCGATCGCTAACCCAAAACTCCCAGATTTCACGAACCAAGCTTGAATCAAAGGGCGCACCATCATTTCTTACCTCGCAGCGGATAATCTGATTAGAAAACAAAGCCAACGATCCCTAACTTCTTATAAGTGATACGGGCTTTTACGTTCGCATCACCTACAAGGCAAAAATCTGGGTCAGCGTGTCCAAATTGTGTTCGGCGTTGCGCCTGATTGCGTAACTTCTGCGCCTCGCCAGCCCAAGCTTGCATCAACACCGCACAATTGGCTATCGCCGAACTAAGCGGCGCTGGATACTCGCCTTCGGAATATAGCCTTCTCCTCGAACAGCGGGCTGAGCCGTTTGAGGAACTGCAACTGTCAGCGTCAATGACGGATGCTGAGCTGCGATCGACGCATTGCTGCCAATTCGAGTCGTTTCCCACACCCCAATGATTGCTCCTGTAATCGCAATCATCGCTGTCAATCGTTTCACGGCATATTCACTACCTGTATGAATTAAGTTTTGTCCGAAAATATTAATCAGAATATAAATAGTTCAACTTTGTTCTCATAGCTAGGGATTGCACAAACATATGCAAACATCAGAATATTTGCAAACTCGGAACACCCGCTAAGGCTGCCATTCCTCATCTGACGGTGCAGCTAAAGGATGCCGATCCAAGCGTGCGTAAAACGGCTGCTTATGCGATCGACCTGATTCGACGAGGCAACGCCCCAAGACGCTATCGATTGGGTAACTGAAGAAATGCAGGCGAAGAGGAAATTAGGAACTACTGCCGATCCTCAGTATGTGAAAGCGTTAGAAGTGCTGCAGCGGCGGTAATTGATGATTACCGCTTTCCCTGGTTCGAGAATCGAGGCGATTCAATCGAATTAAGAGTTATCGGGGAACTCCTTCATGTTAAGCAACTGACGCGAACCGCAAAAAACTCGCGATGCCGCCGATTCATTGAGTCGGCATGTGCCGAAAAGCCGGGATCGGCTGAGGCGCAAGCGAATGCTAAAAGCAAGACATGGTATGAGTTTGAGCGACTTTTGCGTGATGGATAGCGAGGGCGGGATGGCAACAAAGTGAATAGCCCTACATCGCATTTCCTACAACACTTCCAAAGCATGCTCTAACAGTAATCGAATTGCGATCGAGCCAACGAATCTTTCTCAAGGTACAAGAAATGCGGAGACAATTCTACTAAGTTATACCCTGTACTCATCAGGTGCGGATACCGGAATTTTCCGTGCAGTATGGGAAAGTTTTGATTGTAGGGAACAAATCATGCAGATGCCACCGCTCAATAGTCAAGCTTTACCCTATCCTGATCCGATGCACCCGATCGTGGTTCACTTCATTATTGCGATGGTGCTATTTTCTTTCTGCTGTGATGTGATTGGCTACTTCACGCGCAATGCTCGATTCTTTGAAGTGAGCTTTTGGAATTTGTTCGTCGCTGCGATCGCGATCTTCGTCGCGATTCTGTTTGGGCAGTTTGAAGCAGGACTAGCAAACGTTTACGAAGCTTCGCGATCGACTCTAACTGCACACACGATTACAGGCTGGTCATTGTCCGTGGTTTTAGCTGCGATCGTCGCTTGGCGCTTCGTCATTCGTAACCGTAATCCGCTGCGAATTCCGCCCATTTACTTGGGAGTTGCAACCGTTCTGAGCTTTCTGGTGTGCTTTCAAACCTATCTCGGCACTCGATTAGTTTGGGTGTATGGTTTGCACGTCGAACCTGTGGTACAAGCCGCAAAGCAAGGGATCTTGCAGTGAGATTAAAAAGTTTCATCACCTGTACCTGTAGAAGACGCTTCGTTCCTTTAGATGTTAAAAACTATGGCAAATCCAACGTATCAAACAGTTATTCTAGGTGGTGGATTTACTGGACTGTTTACCGCTTTGCATTTGAGTCATGAGCATTATCCTCGATCGGTGATTTTGATCGATCGCTCCGAGCGGTTCTGTTTTAAGCCGCTACTCTATGAGTATTTCAGTGGTGAAATGGAACCGGATCAAGTTGTGCCGCGCTATGAAGATCTGCTCAAGCATAGCGGCGTAATTTTTGTTCAAGACAGTGTTCAAAGCATCGATTTACATCAGCGACAGGTGCAATTAGCCGGAGGCGATACCTACCATTACAGCAATCTAGTGTTAGGTCTGGGCAGTACCACAGGTTTCTTTGGAGTCAAAGGCGCTGAAGAAAATGCCCTACCGTTTCGGACGCGCGAAGATGCGATCGCCATCGATCGCCATCTGCGCGATTGTTTAGGAAGAGCCGTTCAACTAGATGACCCTGCACAACGTCGCTCACTGCTGACAACTGCTGTCGTGGGGGGTGGACCATCGGGGGTTGAAATGGCAGCTACACTAGCGGATTTACTACCACAATGGTACGAAGCGATCGGAGGGAATCCGCAAGAAATTCGTGTTGTTTTGGTCAATCACGGCGACTTGCTTGAAGGGGATGTGAATAGTGCGCTGCGAGAAACGGCAGAACAAGAACTGCAAAAACGCGCTACTTCAGTAGAAGTGATCATCGGTGCAAAAGTGACTGCGATTGATCCGAATGTGTTGCAGTATCAGCGAAACGATCAAACCGAAGCGCTCCGAGCAGGTACAATCATCTGGACAACCGGAACCAACACGCATTCATTGATCAAAGCGTTGCCGATTCCCGACGAGCATCGTGACAAGCATGGACGATTGAATGTCACTCCAACGCTGCAACTCCCCGACTTTCCAGAAGTTTTTGCAGGCGGTGATTGCGCGATCGATTTCCAGCCGTCTGTTTCGGGTCGCGGTGATGAGTACGAACCTTCCGAGCATCAGAGCGATCAATCGACTAGCGCTGAGGAACATCATCCCGATCCCAAACCGCTACCGCCAACCGCTCAAGTCGCTTATCAACAAGGCTACGCGATCGCGTACAATCTCCAGGCTTTAGCACTGGGATATGATTTAAAGCCTGCCCATGTCAGTCTACGCGGAACGCTATTAAAGCTAGGATTAGATAATGCTATTGCCAATCTGTTCAACAAAGTTCCGATTACGGGTGAGGCAGGTCATTTACTTCGACAGGGAACCTATCTAGAATTACTACCGACTCCGATTCATAACTTCAAAGCAACGACTAAATGGATTCAAGAAGAACTATTTGAGCAAGATTCTCATCTGCTGAAGCAAGCTGCTACAGTTGCGGGAGTTGTGGGAGGAATCGCAGTAGGAACGATCGCGGCTCGAAAATTGCTCAATGCGTTAAGTCACGAATCTGGCGGAGAGTAACGATGAATATCTATCCTGTGACTCTCGCGCAGTTGTTTTTCGGCGCAACGCTGGAAGATCCAAATCCAGCACCTTCCCCAACTGTGCCGAACGATCCGTTAGTCAATCAAAGTTGGGCAAACTTTACTCATGTTGCGGCGATCGCGTTTGTCATTATCTTAGTTGTGATTGTGGGTATTGTGAGCAAAAAGGTCGAACACGCGATCGCATTTGCGCTTGTTGCCAGTTTGCTTTTGATTGGCTTCTTTCTAGTAGTAGGACATTAATTCGATGTCATCGTCTGATTCCTATTTTCTAGTGCCTATCAAGCCATCTGATAGACGAGATCACGAGACTGCGACTCTAGCTTAAACACAGCAATCTATCTACGGTGTTGCAACTATTAACCTTTCTAAAACGAATCAGCAACTTACTACGCCTCACTCCAGAAGATCGTATGAACATTGTCGATCGCTACGATGTCATTACTATTGCAATTAGAGCGGATAGAGGAACGTTAGCCTACCGACTCGCAGCAACAGGTAAAAGAATCCTGGTACTAGAGCGCGGGAACTTCTTACCGTTGGGTTTGAAGTTGAATGAAAGCGATCGTTCTCGCAGTCCTTGTATTCGCTGTGATACTTTCGATGGTTATCCGTGTCTAGTTGAGGCGAAAGCCGATGCTGAGATTAGCGCGATTCGTCCTGCGCGAGAGCAGTTCTCAAACTTCACGCTACTGACGAATGCAAAAGTGTTACGGGTTCATGCGAGTGCATCAAGGCGAGAAATCACAGCGGTTGAAACTGAGATTAACGGTGAGATTCATCACTTTGCTGCGGATGTTGTGGTAGTGTTTTCTGGGGCAATCAATTCTGCGGTGTTGTTGCGATCGGCAAACGATCAACATCCGAATGGACTCGCAAATCGATCGGATCAAGTCGGACGCAATTTTATGAAGCATCTGTTTACTGCTTTGATCGCACCTGAAACGGAACCAAATCAAGCGAACTTTCAGAAAACGATCGCCGTGAGCGATTTCTACTGGGTGCAAAACATGGGCAACGTTCTCGCTGACATAGATAATCAGCCGATCGGACGACCACAGCACTATTTCTGGAAGGAACTGCAAGCCTTATCAAAACCGCAAGGAGATCAAGCATGACCGAGCAGTTTCAATCGGGATTAAACGTTGGAGCCAACACTCTACCCTATCCGGTTCCAATTCATCCGCAGTTTGTCCATCTCACACTCGGCTTGTTTATTATTGCTGTTATTTTTGACATTGCTGGCGCATTATTTCCACTAGAAAGACCGTTGTTCAAACTATCCGGTTTAACTGCAATTCGATCGGGCTTTTTTACCGTCGGATGGTACAACTTATTCGCGGCTGCGGTGATTACCTTTTTCACCGTTGCCGCAGGTTTTTTTGAACTACTCCTTGCAACCCCTCCTCCACCGGGAACCAGTGCTTGGGGCTTGAGTGCAGGCACAACGATGCTGATTCATGGAGTTGAGGGAGTGTTAATTTTAGCCGCGATCGTCGGCATGACAGTATGGCGAGGACTTCAACGCTATCGCTGGCGCAAATCGGCGCGGCGAGAAGTGCAATGGAGCTACTTACTCGCAGGAATTATCATGTTTGGAATTTTATTTGTTCATGGTACGTTAGGAGCACAACTCGGTGACGAATTTGGCATTCACAACACTGCCGCGAACTTAGTACGCCAAGGACAAAATCCAAATGTGCTTTTAAAGTGATCTTACTGTTATGATTCGATTTTTTGAGTATGGACTACTCGCAATTTACATTGCAGGGCTGCTTGTCGTGAGTTGGTGGATTGGACAGCAAGCCTACGGATGGCTACCGCCACAAGCAACCGCAGAAGCCGCTCGTGTGGATTCCTTGTTTAGCTTCTTAACCTCGATCGGGGCATTTATCTTACTCGGATTAGTGGGAGTGATGCTTTATTCTGCGGTATTTTATCGAGCAAAGCCTGACGACTACAGTGAAGGGCATCCAGCACGAGGCGGAGTCAAAATCGAGCTTTTATGGCTGATTGTTCCAACGCTATTGGTGCTGTACATTGAATTGCAAAACATTAATATTTATCAGCAGTTAAACATTGTCGGACTCGATCGCTTGGTTCATCTTCACTCCCCGCTTCATCCCGCTCCGGCAGTCGCAGCAACGACACAAGAAGCCCCCAAACCTGCGGCACAGCAAATTGAAGTATTTGCTAAGCAATGGGCGTGGAGTTTTCGTTATCCCAACAATGCAACCAGCGCTGAACTGCATTTGCCCGTGAATGAAAGCACTCGGCTGAATCTGCACGCTCAAGACGTGATTCACGGCTTTTATGTGCCTGCGTTTCGACTGAAGCAAGATATTTTTCCTGCTCGTGATACTGCTTTAGTGATTACACCAAATCGAGTCGGAAAATATCGATTACAAGATTCGTCTTTTAGTGGAACTGACTTTGCCTTGATGCAAGCCGATGTGTATGTTGAATCGCGTCAGGCGTACGATGCTTGGCTCCTTCAGCCTTCTAGCACGGCTCAAGTCGTTCCTGATGCCAAACCCTTGATTCAATCAGGCTGGAATGCTTATTTAAACCACGCGACTTCGGAAGAAACTGCTGCTCGTTCATCAGAGGAAAGATCATGAGCTTACGTCTAAAAGCTGCCCAACAGCCCCCCCGCTACACGCCTACTGAATCAGAACCAATCACTCGTCACTGGCGAGAGTACTTTAGCTTCAGCACCGATCACAAAATCATTGGTGTGCAGTACATGGTGACGAGCTTTCTATTTTTTCTGATTGGTGGATTGTTCGCGATGTTAATTCGGGCAGAATTAATCACACCCGAATCAAGCTTAGTCGATCGACCTCTCTACAATGCGTTATTCACGCTCCACGGTACGATCATGATTTTCCTGTGGATCATTCCGTTCAATGCGGGACTTGCGAATTATCTCATTCCTTTGATGATCGGAGCGCGAGATATGGCGTTCCCGGTGCTGAACGCGATCGCATTCTGGCTACTTCCACCTGGAGGAATTCTGCTGCTATCAAGTTTTCTGTTGCCGAATGGTCCGGCTCAGTCCGGTTGGTGGTCATATCCTCCGATTAGCTTGCAAGTTCCACCCGGACAACCGATTAATGGTCAACTAATCTGGATTCTGAGCGTGGTCTTGATTGGAATCTCTTCGATCATGGGCGGCGTGAACTTTGTGACTACGATCATGTGGATGCGTGCCCCAGGCATGACCTTCTTTCGGATGCCCGTGTTTGTCTGGTCGATTCTCAGCGCCCAACTCTTGCAGCTTTTTTGCTTACCCTCGCTTACTGGTGCACTGGTGCTGTTGTTGTTTGATCTAAGCTTTGGCACGACTATCTTTAAGCCCTTGCTAGGGGGCGATCCGGTGATTTATCAGCATTTATTTTGGTTTTACTCGCATCCCGCTGTGTATGTGATGGCGCTACCTGCGTTTGGAATTTTTGCGGAAGTGTTGCCTGCTTTTTCTCGCAATCCGCTGTTTGGTTACCGATCGCTTGCCCTCGCCTCGATCGGCATTGCGCTGATCAGTACGCTCGTTTGGGCGCATCATATGTTTGCTAGTGCGACTCCAGACTGGATGCGAATGCTGTTTGCCGTCACTTCGGCGCTAGTGGCAGTTCCAACAGGCGTTAAAGCCTTTGGTTGGACGGCGACGATCTGGCGGGGCAAGCTGCATTTAGACACTCCGATGCTATTTGCAATGGGCGGAGCCGCCATGTTTATTTTCGGCGGGATTACGGGTGTGATGCTAGCTTCTAATTCCTTTGATTTGCACGTGAACAATACTTATTTTATTGTGGGGCACTTTCACTACATTGTGTTCAATACCATCACATTTGGCATCTTTGCAGCTATCTACTTCTGGTTTCCGAAGATTACTGGACGAATGTATGCCGAAGGTTGGGGGAAACTTCATTTTTGGCTGACTTTCTTGGGTGCAAACTTGACATTTTTCCCGATGCACCCAGTCGGATTACAAGGCATGGTGCGACGAGTTGCAGCTTATCCGCCTGAATATCAAGGCTGGAATGTGATTGCAAGTTTAGGCGCATTCTTGCTCGGAGTTTCGACGTTACCCTTTATTGCCAATGTGATTGCATCGTTGTTTCTCGGATCACGCGCAACTAATAACCCTTGGGAAGCAACGGGGCTAGAATGGATGACGACTTCGCCACCGCCCAGAGAGAACTTTGAAGAGATTCCACAGGTCACCTTTCCTCCTTACGACTATGGTAATCCGAGAGCTTACGGCGAAAATAATCCCACTCAAGAGTAACGATGTCTAGACCTATTCGCGATAGCTCTGCTACACCGCCCGGTGACCGCGCTATTCATCAAGATGAAAGCCCGATCAATTTAGAACTACTGCGCCAAAGACTCCCCGATTGGTTGAAGCGATTCCTACCCAGTGGTGGCGGGACACACGCTGACCATCATGGAAAAGGAATGTTCGGCATGACCATTTTCCTGCTTTCGGAAAGCATTGTCTTTTTAAGTTTCTTTATCACTTACATTCTGCTACGGGTAACTATTCCAGATTGGCTACCCGCAGGTGTAACCGGACCCAGACCCTCGACCTTTGTGGTCATCAATACGATCGTTCTGCTTTCGAGTAGCGGGGTGATTCAACTCGCAGAACGCGCCCTCAGTCGTCGCCATTTGGGTCGATTTCGACTGCTCTGGTTGATCACTGCTCTGATGGGAAGCTATTTCTTAATCGGTCAGGGTATTGAATGGCGAAATTTGGATTTCGGGCTACAGAGTGGCTTAGTGGGGGCAACGTTCTACATCTTGACAGGCTTTCACGGATTGCACGTCTTGACTGGTGTGATTTTACAGATCATTATGCTTGCGCGATCGTTCCAGACAGGAAATTATCAGAATGGGCATTTTGGCGTGAGCGCCACGACTTTATTTTGGCATTTTGTTGATGCCATTTGGATCATTCTGTTCTCGTTATTGTATCTATGGCAAGCTTGAACGCTATTGCCAGAATATAAGCTGAGCAAGTTAGGTGGCTAATATCTGGTTCTTATGATGCTAAAAATGAGAAGATAAAGAACAAATGTACTGTATAGGCGGTTGCGGGTTCTTCACCGAGTGGATTGCACCCAAAACGCAAATTATTGAACCAGAAATTCAAGCACTAGCACGAGTCAAATTAAATTTTGAACATCTAATTAAAAAGCCGCCAATTCTCGAAGAAGCGGTCAAGATGGTCGTTCTATCGCCGCTGCTCGATTTAGCGGGTTTCTATCAACCGCCGTTTCGGATTAAGTCAGAGGTAGGAATTGAGATCGAGGCGACCGATGCAGAAGAGGGGGTCGTGATTCGGGGAGAAATTGATGTGCTGGTGGTGTCCGGTAAACTTTGGGTTTTGGCGATCGAGTCGAAGATGAGCGCTTTCTCTTTAAATGTGGCCTATCAGTGAAGCCACATATAGTAGCTGATGATTTCTCGGCGAAATCGGTGACGAGAATACAGGGGAAAGACGTTACAAACGACGTGAGAAGTACGATTACTTTGCACTTCAGTTAACTTTAAAACGCGGACAGAATCCATTTGCTTTCTGGAATACAATCCAAAAGCGTAGTCAAAAGCACAAACTAGAGCGTCATCCTCTGTAAACAATCTAGCGATACCGTTAGAATTGCTTCGACTTATGATTGATCAGCCAATCTCAGAAGATTTGCAACGCCTAAAAACGACACTCAAAGATCAAGGAGTGAAGTATGCGATCGCGAGTTTTGTCGATATTCATGGAATGTGCAAAGCGAAAATAGTGCCGATGGCGCATTTTGATCAAATGATGCAAGGGTCGGAACTGTTCACCGGAGCCGCACTCGATGGTGTGCCGCAAGAAGTGAGCGATGAAGAAGTGGCGACGATGCCAGATCCCAAAAGCGCAACGATTCTGCCTTGGAATTCTGAGATGGCTTGGATTGCCAGCGACCTGTATTTGCAAGGAAAACCCTTTGAGGCGTGTTGTCGCAGCATTCTAAAGTCTGTTTTACAGCAAGCAGCGGAGTTAGGATTTCAGTTTAATTTGGGAATCGAGACTGAGTTTTTTATTCTCAAAGACGAAGTTGGACAAGCCACGCCAATCAGTGATCGAGATACGTTGGCAAAGCCTTGTTATGACCTGCAAGGATTGCTCGATAACTATGTCTGGGTTGATGAGATTGTTCAAGCGATGAATCATCTCGGCTGGGATGTTTATTCGTTTGATCACGAAGATGGGAATGGTCAATTTGAAACGGATTTTGCGTATTCAGATGCGCTCACGATGTCCGATCGATTAATCTTCTTTCGATTGATGGTGAAGGAAATTGCTCGGAAGCATGGATATTTCGCCACGTTCATGCCCAAACCGTTTGCCAATCGAACCGGGAGTGGTGCTCACTATAATATGTCGCTTGCGGATTTGAAGACCGGAGAAAATTTGTTTGTCGATCGACAAGATCCACGCGGTTGTGGATTGTCTAGGTTAGGCTATCAGTTCATCGCTGGCGTGCTGCGTCATGCGCCTGCCATTTGCGCGGTGATTGCACCGACGGTGAATAGCTACAAGCGACTGATTGCACGCGGTAGTATGTCTGGATTTACCTGGGCACCTGTGTACGTTTGCTATGGCAACAATAACCGCACGAATATGCTGCGAATTCCGTTAGCAGGAGGACGAGTGGAATGTCGGGCAGCAGACATTTCCTGCAACCCTTATCTGGGAGCCGCGATGATTCTGGCAGCAGGATTAGAAGGAATCCGAGAAGGACTTGATCCGGGTGAGCCACATACCGAGAATATGTATACTTACACCCCGACAGAACTAGACGCAATGGGCATTAAAATTCTGCCGCGAACTTTGGGAGAAGCGATCGGAGCATTCGCGGCAGATCCCTTAAGCAAATCCGTGATGGGATCGTTGATGTATCAAACGTATGTGGATTTCAAAACCCAGGAATGGATGGACTATCACAACCACGTCTCTGATTGGGAAGTTCAGCGCTATCTCAAGTTCTTTTAGTGTCGGGTTTGGTCTGCCCACGGCGTGAGAACGGCTGACATCCGCTTTAAACCGTAGTCGATCGCGAGTCCAATCAAGCCAATCAGCAAAATGCAGAACAGTACCTTCTCAGTTTGCAAAAACCGCTGTGCTTGAATAATTCTGAATCCCAGCCCTGTTTGAGCTGCCACTAATTCAGCGATTACAAGGAAATTCCAGGCTCCAGAGATATTGACCCGCAGCGTATCCAACACGCTTGGAAACGTCGCGGGAACAATTACTCGAAACAAGACATCTCGTCGCGTTGCTCCTAACGTATATGCAACATTGATCATCTCATTAGGGATGAACTTGACTGCATCTGCAACCATAATTGCGTTGTACAGTACTACACCCAGCGTAATGATGAGTACTTTCGATTCTTCACCTAATCCAACCCAAATCACAATCAGCGGCACAAATGCAGTGACAGGCATATATCGCACCGTTCCCACAAATGGCGCGAAGAAGCTATCCATGCTGTAAAAAGTTCCCATTGCAATCCCCATTGGGACTCCAATCACCGCTGCAACAATGAAGCCTGCCAAGACTCGACCACAACTGACTAACACATCAGACATCAAGTCGTTGTTGGTAAACATATCGATGCCCGCTTGCATGACCGCGGTGGGAGTCGGCAGGAACATCGGCGGAACGAGTTTTGCATAACTGATGATTGACCAGAGCAACAGCGGTATTGCTAGCGATACTAGGATAATCAGTGCTGCCAATCGACGAGGAAAGCCTTGTCGAATGCTCCAAAATATCGAAGGTCTTAAATATTGATGCTGTCGATCAACAGTCTGGGACGAAGGGTGAGTTGCATTAGCCACTGGCATTAATCCTTTGATACCAGATAGTATCATTAACTATGATAGATTCCAGTCTAAAGAGATACGACCGCAGTTTTGTATCTAAAATCACATTAATTAGTGAATTCTCTAGTTTCTAGCGGTTTCTGTAGCAAACTTGGCAATTTGAAGTCGAAATATCGACTTAACTGAGAGGAGAATTCTAATTCTGCCACGTCATTCTGGACACTCAACCATGCTGGATACTCGATCTCAAGGAATACGCCAGCGATCTGAACCTGAGATCGCATTTGACCTTTCTGCTAAGCTTGAGGTTCAGGACTTATCAAAGTCATTTGTGCAGCCGACTGGTTCGATGAGTGTCCTTGAAGACATCAACTTTCAGCTTTTTCCCAGAGAATTCGTTTGCCTAGTTGGCGCATCTGGGTGCGGTAAATCGACCTTGCTGAACATTGTGGCAGGACTCGCCGCGCCTTCTGCTGGGACTGTTCTAGTCGATGGGCGGAAAGTGTCTGGTCCTGGTTCCGATCGCGGAATGGTCTTCCAGAACTACACGCTTTATCCTTGGCTGACCGTTGCCCAAAATATTGCTTTCGGATTACAGCTTCGCAAAATCCCGAAAGTCGAGCAGCGCGATCGCGTTCAGTACTATCTCAATGTAGTCGGACTTACAGATTTTGCGAAGGCTTATCCAAAACAGCTATCAGGCGGAATGAAGCAGCGAGTTGCGATCGCCCGTGCTCTCGCCAATGAGCCAGCCGTTTTATTAATGGATGAGCCGTTTGGTGCATTAGACGCGCAGACCAAAGAGCAAATGCAGCAGTTCCTACTGGAGCTTTGGGAACAAACTCACGTCACTGTGCTGATGATTACGCACGATGTCGAAGAAGCGATTTTCCTGTCGCAGCGCGTCTATGTGATGAGTGCACGACCTGGGCGGATAAAGCTGGAAGTTCCTGTGACCTTGCCAGAGCATCGGAACTTGGAAATGAAGCTATCGGCTGAGTTCGTCGAGATTAAACGCCAAATTTTACACGCTTTACGTGAATACTGTGATGCTATCAATCACGAGTAAAGGCAGCTACCGAGAACAGATTATTCCTGCGGCTGCACTTCCCAATTTTCCCGACCCGCCTTATCAGCAAGCTTATCCTTGTCTGCTGCCGGATGGTGACTATTTAGAGCTACCTTTTCTGGCTTTGCCGCCGGATTTTGAAACGGCGATCGCATTCCTTTGCTCTAATCAGACTTCATTTGAAGTCGAGGATCGTCTGTCTACCTACATGGCAGATCTGATTCGGCATCGGCAGCCTGAAGTTGTCGTTGGAATGCCAACGCTAGGAATGGTTTATGCGTCGCTTGTCGCAAAGAAATTAGGGCACGATCGCTATGTTCCACTGGGCTACTCACGCAAATTCTGGTACGAAGAAGAACTTTCTATTCCAGTCTGTTCGATCACCAGCCCAACCAAACCGAAAACCGTTTATATCGATCCAAAGTTATTAGAGCGACTTGAAGGAAAGCGGGTGATTCTCGTTGAAGATGTGGTTAGTACGGGAGGAACACTTTCAGCCGAGCTTGAATTGATGAAAAAGATTGACGCAGATGTGGTTGGAATTGTTACCGCAGTGAAAGAGACGAACGTTTGGGTTGACAAGCTAAGCGCGATCGATCCAACTTATCCTACTCTGGTTACAGCACCAATTCGCTGTCCTTTGTTTACAAAAGCTACAGATGGCTGGATTCCTGTTGAGGGAACATTGCCGCCGTAGCAGGATGAGGAATTGTGCTTTTGAACACTTTATTTCTATTACTTCGTGATAGAAGTAATGACATTAGATCACCATCAGGAGCACGCGATCGAGAAGAATTGCCCTTGCTAAAACACAGATCGCTTCTAGGGTTCCGATTCAGCCAAAATGATTTAGATGGCACGAATGACTGGTCCGAGAGAAGCAAACTGTCTAGCTAGATGCTAGACGGTCACACGGCGGGATAAAAGCCCGGGAGGGACGATTAACAGTGAGCAACTGTTACGGCTCTTCTGGGCTTTTTGAGTGATCAATCCCATCTTTTATCCTTGAGGAAAGTCATAGATGTTTAGATCTCGTTTCATCAAACTATTCGCATTTGCCTTGATTGCTCTGTTTTGGACAGTAGGCTGTTCTCCTCAAGCATCAAACAATACTGCAGCCAACACTGCCACTCCATCTCTCTCTGTCTCTACAAATCCTTGGTCTGGCTACTCTGGTCATCATGTTGCCGTTAAAAAAGAGTTCTATAAGCAAGCTGGACTGGACATTCAAGATACACTGTTTCAGTCAAATACTGAGCAAATCACGGCATTTTTATCTGGTAAGACGGATCTCGCTTGGCTGACCGCAGGCGATGTCATTCAAATGGCTGGAAAAGATCCGAATCTAAAGATCATTTTTCTATGCGACTACTCGAACGGTTCGGATGGTATTTTAGGACGCGGGATCAAAACTGCAGCAGACTTAAAAGGTAAGACGCTTGCCCGTGAAGATGTTTTGTTTGAGAAGGTTTTGCTGCGAGCCTATCTTGAAAAAGGCGGACTCACCGAAAAAGATATCAGCATCAAAGATATGCCTGCTCCTGATGCTGCGACCGCGTTTAGCGCTAAACGAGTTGATGCAGCCGTTACTTATGAACCCTTCCTAACTAAAGCAGCAAAAGAAGGGGGCGGAGAGATTATCTTTAGCTCTAAAGGAACAAATCTAATTGCAGACGTGCTAGTAACGCGCCCCAATATTGTGACAAATCGCAGAGATGATTTGCTCAAGTTTCTCAAAGCTGCTGATCAAGGAATCAAACTGTTAAAATCTGGAGATGCAGACGCGATCGCTGCTGCGTCCGCTCGTCTCGGTATTAAACCCGAAGAACTCCGCGATCAGCTTACAGGGATTACGCTGTTTGATATCGACGGCAATAAGTCGATCGGATTTAATCCAGCCAACGCTAATAACGCGATCAAAAGCTTTGAACTCGTTTCCAAAGCTGCATACGACTTCAAGATTGTTCCTCAACCGCTTGATGTGAAGGCATTGTACGACGATTCTCTAGTAAAGTCTCTCTAACCTATGAAGCCTAACGCACTTGCGCTAAGCGAGTACTTACATCGCGATCGACCTCTCTATAATGCGATCGCGATTTTCTACACTCTCGGAGCCTACTTCGGCGGGATTGCTTTGATTCTGCAAGCAAATCTTTGGCTGAATGCGATTGGAATTATTGCTTTGACGCATGGACTGATTTTGTCTGCCTATCTGGCGCATGAATTTATGCACGGTACGATTTTTACGTCAATCAAGTGGAACACTGTGTTCGGTGCTGTAACACTGTGGCTGAATGGTGCTTGCTATTCGCGCTTTCAGGATTTAGCAAAAATGCACATTGCTCATCACGTCGATCGCGTCGATTTTTGTCGGTTTGATCTAGGGAATTTTCTCAACTCACTGCCCGTTTTCGTTCGGAATAGCCTGCTTGTGCTGGAAGGGTTGTATTTTCCAGCCCTTGCATTTATGACTCGATTTCGCTCAATTACTGCTCCGTTTTGGGTCACAGAACGCAAGGCAGAACGGTGGCGAATTATTGCGATCGCGGCGATTCGCCTGAGTCTATTTGCGCTCCTTGGCATCGTATCGCTCAAAGCGCTGCTGTTGTATTTTGTGGCTTACATCAACATGATCCACATTTTGCGCTTTGTCGATTGCTTTCAGCATACCTATGAAGTGTTTGAGATCGGTTCTCCCATTCCAAAACGCGATCGCGCCCATGAGCAAGCGAATACCTTCTCGAATCTCATCTCGATGAAGCACCGCTGGCTCAATTTACTGCTGCTAAACTTTGGCTATCACAATGCTCATCATGAGTTGATGAAATGTCCCTGGTATCGATTGCCCGATCTCGATCGCGCTTGCTTTAAAGGAACTGAAGCGCAGTATGTTACGCTTTCTCAGCTTCTGTGGAACTATCACCGTTTTCGAGTCAGCCGCATCTTTTCAGGACAAGGAACCGCGATCGATGAAGCCGGAGATCTCAACTTAGAGAACTTTTACGGCGGTATTGAAGTTTCGTTTCTGGTTCTACCCGCTTAGTGATTAAGGAGGTGATTGCTATGGTAAGTTTGTTTTCCCGACGACGAATGCTGTGGCTGAGTGGGGGTGCGATCGCAGGATTGGGCTTGCATTCGTGTCAGTCTGCTTCTACTTCGACGGTGACTACGAGTCCTAGCCCGGACAGCATGAATCTGACGATGGGCATCACCACTTGGATTGGCAATACCCCACTGTACATTGCTCAGGAAAAAGGATTTTTCAAGGACTTGGGACTCAATCTTAAGCTACAAGTGTTTGAAACGGTTGCCAAAGGATTTCCAGTCTTTTTAGCGGGACAGATAGAGGGATTGGCTCCGGTGACATCGGAGGTGGCTGCCTTAGCTTCTCAAGGCGGAGAGTTTCGCGTCGTGTTGGTTGAAGATACGTCAGTGGGGGCAGATGTGCTGCTGGCGCGAAACAGTATTGCTACACTTCAAAACCTCAAAGGCAAAAAAATCGGAGCAGAGCTTGGTGGAATTGGTCACTTCTTTGTGCTGCAAATTCTTGCAAAAGCAGGACTGAGCGAAAAAGATGTCACGATCGTCAATGTTGCACCCGATGCCGCTGCGGCAGCTTACCAAAAAGGCGATTTAGAAGCGGTGTACACCTGCTCGCCATTTAGTGATCAAGCGCTGAAAGAGCAAAAAGATGGGCGAATCTTGTTTAGCTCAAAAGCGATGCCGACCGCGATCGCTGACTTATACGTCTTCAGCACAAAATTTATTCAATCGAATCCGAAAGCGATCGCAGCGTTTGTACAAGGGCATTTCAAAGGATTGGACTTTCTCAAAACCAATCCTAAAGAGGGACTAGCCATCATGGCGAAACAACTCAACATTACATCAGCAGAACTCGAACAACAGCTAAAAGGCATTCAAATCCCCGATGTCGCGACCAACATTGAAATGTTAGGCAATCCGAACAGTCCACTTTCGCTGACGCAGCCGATGACAGAATTGGCGAGCTTTTTGAAATCAAACGGGAAAACTTCGAGCCTGCCTGACATGGCAAAACTACTCGATCCACAATTTGTCAAAGCGCTGAAACAGGGATCATGACAATGCACCCACTCTTAATGGGCTGTTTAAGCTGGGTTGAGTATCAGCAGCGATTACAAGATCGCTCGATCGTCTTCATTCCTTGTGGCGCATTAGAACAGCACGGGCCTCATTTGCCGTTGGGAACAGATGCGCTGTTGAGTAGCGCGATCGCTCAAGGAGTCGCAGAACAAATCAATGGCATTGTTGCTCCAACTTTTAGCTATGGCTACAAATCTCAACCCAAATCAGGCGGCGGGCAGCACTTTCCGGGAACCACCAGTCTAGATGGTCATACATTGAGTCAAATGCTGCGGGATGTGATTCGAGAGTTTGCCCGTCAAGGAGTGAAGCATATTGTTGTTCTGGATGGACACTATGAAAATCAATGGTTTTTGACAGAAGGCATTGATCTCGCACTGCGCGAGATTGGACAGACTAATTTGCGAGTGATGCGCCTAGAATATTGGGATTTTTTGAGCGAAGCCACTCTAGCAACTGCTTTTTCAGAAGGCTTTCCAGGATTTGCACTAGAGCATGCTGCTGTAATGGAAACCTCATTGATGCTGCATTACTATCCTGATCTAGTGAGATTGCATCTAATTCCTGATGATCAGCCTGCTGAATTTCCGCCTTATGATCTCTATCCACCTCGATTAGAATGGGTTCCTGCCTCTGGAGTGCTATCTTCTGCAAAGACCGCCACGACTGAGAAAGGAACACTGATGGCGAGTCAAGTTGTAGAAAGTATCGCGGCTGCGATCCGGGATGAATTTCAGGCTTGACATCTTCTACAGTTCATAGAGCGACTGTTGCAAACGGTTTTTCCATTGCAGGATCGAGTGAATCTTCGCGTCTGATCGAGACAAGTTCGGTTCCAATCACTCTTGGATAATAATCAGCTTCTCCATACAATGCTTCTAGATAGGTGTAAAACTCAGCAATACAAAATTGAGATAGCTCTAGCTTGATTCGGAAACGCTGCTCCCTGCTGCGGCAATCGTGACCAGTAGAATTGCAATCACCATCTGTAGACTCAAGACCTCGTTTAGAAAGATAAAACCGACGATCGCGGCGATCGCAGGTTCGATACTCATTAGCGTCCCAAAAATTCGGGAGGGAAGCCGTTTGAGTGCCGTATATTCAAACGAATAGGGCAGTAGCGTACCCAAACTTGCGACTCCTAGTCCAATCAAGATGACTTCTGGAGTGATTGCACGACTGAGTTGAGCGATTCCAAAAGGCAGCATGATTAGGGTTGAGATCATCATCGCCAGCGCGAGTCCAACTCTACCTGGAAAAATTCGACCTGCTTTGCTTGATAGTACAATATAGCTGCCCCAACCGATTCCTGCTAAGAGTGCAAATCCGACTCCTGACCCATCTAACGCAGGATAACTAACCGGATTCAGAAGCAGGACTCCGATCGCGGCTAAAGCGACCCAAACCAAATGCAAAAGTCGCCTTGATCCTAAGACAGCAACCCCCAAAGGCCCAACGAATTCTAATGTAGAAGCAATTCCCATTGGAATTCGAGCCACCGCCGCATAGACTCCCATCACTGCGATCGCGATCGACAGACCCAACCCCACCACAAGCATATAGTCACGGTAGGAGCGGGATTGGTTCAAAGCGGACTTCAAATTGTTTCGCTCGATCCAGGACAGCAGAATTGCAGCCATTCCCTTACAGAGAAATGCCGTTCCAAAAACACCAATCGTTTCAAACAACGACTTTGAGACTGCGGTAGACATCTGAATGGCAATGCACGACAGAATCACTAAACCACTCGGCGGAATCCAATCAAGCAGCCGTTGAATGCTTCTAGATCCAAGCGAGAGTGCGGCTGTGAAACTGGATAAACGGATGGGGAAAGGCTGCGGACTGATAAGATCGGTCATGGAATTGATTGCATAAGTTGTTCTGAAGTTGTGACCCAACCGATCGCGCCGTTCTCGGCTAACACAATCGCGATCGCAGCGTCATGATCGGCGCAATTAAATGCGGCGCAGCAATCTTCTAGCAGTAGCGCATAAAAGCCCAAATCATTAGCTTGGCGATAAGTTCCTAACACACAGCATTCAGTCGTAACTCCTGCAACGAGTAAATGAGTGATATGGCGCGATCGGAGTTGCTGCTCTAGTTGAGTTCCAATAAATGCCGATTGTGCAGGTTTATCTAGTTGAAAATCGCCTGCTTTGGGAGTGAGTTCTGGAATTATTTCAGTTCCTGCCTCTCCTTGAATTAAAAATCGTCCGCGACTGCCCGCACTGCCCACAGGATAGCCCGCATTCAGATAGCGGAGCTGCTTGCTAGCTGAAAGATCAGAGAGATCAGGCTGATGACTTTCGCGTGTAAAAATAATCCAAATTCCTTGCCTTCTTGCCCACGCAATCACTTGCTGCAAGCGCGGAATGATTCCTTGAATCGCAGAGACATCTGCATTTAGATTTGCGCTACAAAAACCAGTCGGGTCGCAAAAATCGATCTGCATATCAATAATCAACAATGCAGTCTGCTTTAGAATGAGTTCAAATGAATGCTGCTGAGTTGGAACAATGTTTTTGATGACAGATTGATTCATACGAGCAATTCTGTAGCTATCATTACTTTCTTGGCTCCTTAGATTCGCTTTAGATTAGAGCAATCCTATCACTAAGCTTTAATGATTCCAAAACCTGTGTGCGATCGTTGGTTTTCCACCCAGAGAATCCAAGACGGACTTTATCTCATCACTGAGCCTCACTATTATTGGTATAATCGCGCTAATCTTTGGTTAATCAAGGGACGCGATCGCGATTTACTGATCGACACGGGACTAGGAGTCTCTAGCCTGCGTCGCTACATTGCTGCTTTGTTAGATAAACCATTGCTTGCAATCGCATCTCATATTCACTTCGATCATGCAGCAGGAATGCACGAGTTTGAGCATCGAGCGATTCATGCCGCAGAAGCTGAAGCGTTGCGAACCGGAGATGCGTATGAAGCCTTGTGTACACCCGCTCAAGGATGGGTACTCGACGAACATTTTGAGCAACTCCCTTATCCCGGTTTCACCGTCGAACAGTATCGATTTGAAGCGGCTGAACCCACTCAGATTTTACAAGGAGAGGATGTTTTAGATTTAGGCGATCGCGCTTTTGAAGTGCTGCATCTTCCAGGACATTCTCCAGGCTGCATCGCGCTTTACGATTCAATTGCAAAAGATTTATTCTCAGGGGACGTAATCTACGATGGTGAACTGCTAGACGAACTGCACTGTAGTCATATCCCGACTTATATCAAGACCTATGAGAGATTACAGAAACTTGCGATCGAAACAGTCTATCCAGGACATTATTCAATGTTTGGAGAAGCTCGATATCAGCGAATTCTTGCCGAATATTTAGCAGCGCGTCGCAAACCGGGATGTCCAGGTGAAGTTGCTCAGAGCGTGTAGAGTTCGGGACGACGATCGTTGAGGTAGGAATAGAGCAATCGCGCTTTTTTAAGCTCTGTTTGATGAATATAGCGATCGGATTAGCATTGAAAACACGAGTAAAATCAGCAATGGAAAAATTATCTGGTAAGGTTGCGTTGATTACTGGGGTAGGTGCAGGAATTGGTCTTGCTGCTGCTCGATTGTTTGCCGCAGAAGGTGCAGCCGTTTTCGGAGTAGACAGAAATGCTAAAGCAGGTAAAGCGCTGCTCGATGAATTGCATCAGCAAGGATTGAATTTTGAGTTTTTTGCCGCAGACTTATCGACTCCACAAGCCGCGATCGCAGTGGTTAAAGCGTGTTACCACCGCTACGACCATATTGATATTCTCTACAACAATGCGGGCATCTCTGTGATTGAACCCTTCACCTCGGTCGCTCCTGCAACACTAGAACAAATTTTTGCAATCAACTTCATGTCAACATTTCATCTCTGTCAGGGAGTCATTCCAGGAATGCAACAGCAAGGAAGCGGTGTGATTATTAATACCGCTTCTGAACTTGCGATCGTAGCTCAACCGCTGTATTCCGCTTACTGTGCTAGTAAAGGAGCCGTCTTATCGTTGACTCGCGCACTGGCTCTGGAATATGCGCGGGACAATATTCGGATTAACGCGCTTTGTCCTGGACCCGTTGATACCGCCCTGCTGAGTCAGGAGTTTGAGCGAGAAACTAATCCACAAAAGGCGAAGGCAGACAGTATTGCGTTAATGCCGATCGGACGACTAGGGCAGCCGGAGGAAATTGCTCAAGTCGCTCTGTTTCTTGCAAGTGATGCCCCTCAATTAATGCAAGGTGCAGCGTTGTTAGTCGATGGTGGTAAAACCATCTTTTGAGCGACGCGCTAGAGTGCGCGGCTCAAAGCTAAATTTGTAAGAACTGCTTCATAAACTGGTTGGCTAAAGGTTGAACAGCGGCAGGGAATGCGATCGCTTCGTCGATGATGTCTTTGATTGTAGTGTCTTAAATTTTGCTATCGATTAATGAGGAAATTCAAAAGTATCTTGATGGGATTGAAAGACCTTAAATCGTTTCGGGAAGCGTTTTCAATAAGCGATCGCGCTTTGCACTTTCTTGCAGCTCAATTTCGCACTATCCCGCCTCGCGTCCTGATTCACCTCGATAGACCTGAGCACCTAACATTTTTGCCAGCACTTGTGCACCTAAACAAATGCCGACAATCGGAATTCGAGCCGCGATCGCAGAAGAAGCTGCCCAACAAGCTCCGCAAAGATTGTCGTGCTGTTGTCCTGCGATTCGGTGAGATTCGACGATCGTGACGACACCAGGCAGCAGTGAGACTGAGAGTGAATGATACATCGTGAATGAAGCGTTTTATCTCCAAACCTCACAGAGCATTAAATTTGATAACAGTAGCGTTGAATACGGTTTTGCTTTAATTGTTGAACATATTTACTTATGATTTGATTCGTGCTAGAAATTCTAGGAAATCGTTTCAATTTCATTCACATCACAAATTTGCTTCTAGGGTTCCGATTCAGCGCTGGATGTCTGGTCCGAGAGAAGCCGCTGTTCTAGAAAGAAATGTTTCGGAGCAGCTACACGGAGGGAGAAAAGCCCGGGAGAGATCGCTGACGGCTTCCTGGGCTTTTGCAGTTTCAGTCAGGAGTTAGGTATGACTACAGAAATAAATGCAGAACTCATCGCTTACGAGGAAACGATTCCTGGGGGAGCCTACTGGTCTGATGTTGTTCAACGCGGGCAAACATTACGGATTATTGCTCCAGAAGGTTCGAGCGGAGTCGCTTTACTGTGTTACAACGCAGACAACTCGATCGAGCGATACAATGCTGCCGATACTGCCAAAATCCAGTTCAATGCGTTTCTCAAGAAAGGCAGGGTGCTCTACTCGGACATGGGGCGGATTTTGTTCTCGATCGTTGAAGACACTTGCGGCTATCATGACACCCTCGGCGGATGCAGCAATCTAGCGACAAACGCTAAGTATGGGGGAGACTACAAGAATTCACGCGATAACTTTATGCTTGCCTTGATCAAGCGGAATCTCGGCAAAAAAGATATCATGCCAAACCTCAATCTCTTTACTCGGATTGCAGTTGAACCAAACGGCAATTTGGCTTGGGCAGGCAAAACCGCGCAGCCCGGAGACTTCATTGATTTACGAGCAGAAATGAACGTCTTGGTGGTGCTCTCAAATTGCCCGCACCCGCTTGATCCGCATCCCGTATACGACCCAAAACCGATTCGAGCGATCGTATGGAATTCTCCAGCCCCAACCCCGGATGATCTCTGTCGGACTGCTAATCCAGAGGTACTGCGAGGCTTCCAAAACACCGATGCCATTTTTGCTTAATAGGAGTGTGAATGATGACTACGATCGATGTTCAGCTTGATCCAAAATTAGCGATTTATGATCAAGTGCTGCCTGCTCGTAAGCCTTGGGCAAAAGTGATCAAGAAAGGGCAAATTCTTCGCATTGTTGATCTTGGTGGCAATCAAGCCGTTGATTTTTTGGTTTACAATGCCGATGATACGAGTGAGCGCTACAGTGCCCCCGATACTATCCGCGCTCAAGGAAATATCTTCATCACCACAGGCACAAAGCTTTACTCGAACGACGGAAATGTTTTGATGACAGTTCTGAAGGATACTTGTGGGCGGCATGATACCTCTGGTGGAGCTTGTAGCTGCGAAAGTAATTCAGTCCGGTTCGGACTAGATAAAAAATGGCAGCACGCCTGCGTGGAGAACTTCCTTTATGCTCTGAAAGATTACGGCATGGGGAAACGAGATATGACAAGCAACATCAACTTTTTCATGAATGTTCCCGTGAGCGAAGATGGAACGCTTGAGATTGTCGATGGAATCTCTGATCCAGGTAGCACTGTCGATTTGCAGGCTGAGATGAATACATTAGTTGTAATCTCGAATTGTCCTCAGATGAACAATCCGTGTAATGGCTACAATCCGACCCCAATTCAATTGATTGTATGGGATAGCATCTAATGTTTCAGAAAGTTCTGATTGCCGATCGTGGAGAGATCGCCTGTCGAATTATTCGGACGCTCGATCGTGGCATTGAGACTAACACGAATCGAGTGGCGCGATAGCGAAGCGCCGTGTGCCTACTGTCAAGTTGCGACACTCTGTCCGATCGCTTCGTTTGCGTTGGCAATTCCCGAAGCGAGTACTGCTTTTCGTCATTTGTTGGGCAAGCGCGATCCGGAAGCCATCTAAATCAGCAGCTATCACACCGTTGCTAGAGTTGGCTCGAATTTGGTGCAGGCGTGGCTGATTGGCTCGGCTGCCGCAC
The DNA here is from genome assembly GCA_964242045.1 of uncultured Leptolyngbya sp. Classification (GTDB taxonomy): domain Bacteria; phylum Cyanobacteriota; class Cyanobacteriia; order Leptolyngbyales; family Leptolyngbyaceae; genus Leptolyngbya. The sequence goes on from CAXTDB010000010.1 coordinate 27,568, forward strand.
CACTGGCTTTAGACCCAACAAGAATCGTGCAGGATTGAACCGTCGAACCAGCAGTTCGTAAAGCGCGATCGTGGCAAATAATGTTGCTGTGCTAATCACCCAGAACTTCGTCATCACTCCCACATTCCAACGCACGACGTAGAATGCGATCGTGACTAAAACGGTTTGATGTATCAAGTAAACCGGGTAAGCTGCATCATTCACGTAAGACAACAGGCGATGGTTCACGTTCAGAAATTTCCGCCCCAATCCCAGTAACATCAATACCCAAAACCAACTATTGCAGCCTCGGAAGCATTGATACAAAACATAGTTCACAGAGTAAGCGCGATCGGGAACTAAATCAGTCTGCCATAGACCTAGAAACACGGTCATACAGACGATCGCTAGCATTGTTGCAATACCTAAATGCTTGTCGATCGCGGCTCCAAATCGAGCATCTGAACAAATTAGATAGCCATAAATGAAATACAGCAGATACAAGCAGACATTTGCCCAGTCATCATAAAGATTCTGAAACCCGATCCAATGCGGTCGTAAGCTGCCTTCGATTACCGCCAACGGTAACGCCATTCGCAGAATTACGCTCGGTTGTTCAACCCAGTTTGCCAGCGTTGCTCGTAAGGGTGCATTCGGGTTTCGTAGAGATATCAAGAGTGGCAGTGCCAGAATTGAAAACGTAAACAAATAAATCAGAAACCAAAGATGCCCCCATTCAAAGTTACCGTAGGGACGAACGCCATTGAAGAACTCAGGATAGAACTGCCAGTATGCGCGATCGTAAGTTGAGTGGCTGAGTCGTCGCAAATACACCTGGGGTGGGACTAATACTAGTGTCCCAAACACAAACGGAATAAACAGGCGTTGGCAGCGTTCTTGAACATACTGCTTGGCAGACCGATGTGACAGTGCAAACCAAGTCGCGGCTCCAGAAATCAGAAAAAAGAGCGGCATGTGCCACTGATGTACAAATAAGACAAAGCCATTCATGAGTTGGCTCGATCGAGCATTCTGGATGTAGAACTCTCCTAGCTCTCCTCGATAGAACACAGCCGCCGCATGAAAGTAAATCAGGAGCAAAACAGCGAAGACTCTCAACCAGTCAAAATCATATCGACGTTGGCGAAATTGCAAGATTTGTTCGGTGTTCTCAACGTTCGTCATACTATACAGCGTTCTACGTTTCTCGAATTCTAGCGAACGAGCGCGATCGAGTCCGTTAGTGTGTTAGTTCCATTGGCTTTGCTGTGGCGATCATCAATTCCCATGCCCAACCTGTGCGAAATCGAGTCGCCTGTTGAACTTGAAAGCCCGTCTTGTTCAGAAGCTGGTGAAATTCGGCTTGCGTGTAACACTGCTGATGCGCCCGATCAAATCGTTTTAGAACAAAATCGTAGACTTGACACAGCCAATCATCTTTACACCAATCGAGAATGATTAGTTCGCCCGTGGTTTTTAGCACTCGCTTCATCTCGGTCAAAGCCGCGATCGGGTCTTCAAAGTAGTGCAGGGCACTCGCTGATACGACAACATCAAACCTGCGATCGTCAGATGGTAATGATGTCACAGAAGCTTGTTCAAACGAAACATTCGGATAGTCACGACATTTTTTCTGAGCAACTTCTAGCATTTTCTCCGACAAATCAATTCCAACGATCGATTGCGTCGGCTGTTCTGCTAGAACTAAATATTCAAAGGCTCCCGTACCACAAGCAACATCGAGCACTGTGCTAGTTGGGTCAAGCTGCGCCCAGTCTTTCAGAAACGATAGAGATTTGAAAATATAGCGGCTCCAGAGTTGATCGTACACGCTCGCCATTTGGTTATACTGTTGACGCACCATTGTTTCCATTACAAATAAAAGCAGTTCGTGAGCGATCGTCTCTTTATTTTTACTCGTTATCCAGAGCCAGGGAAAGCAAAAACCCGCCTGATTCCCGCGTTGGGTGCGACAGGAGCAGCAGACTTACATCGTCAAATGACCGAACGGACACTTGTTCAGGTTAAATTATTGCAGCAGAGTTATCCACTTACTGTTGAGGTCTGGTTTGCGGGCGGCGATCGCGCTCAAATGCAAGCCTGGTTAGGTGAAACCCTAAGGTGTCAACCTCAGCTCGAAGGCGATTTAGGGAATCGAATGGCGCAAGCGTTTCAAACGGCATTCGAGCAGGGCGCAAAAGCAGCGGTAATCATTGGCACAGATTGTCCAGAATTAAGTGCTGAGCTGCTCGAAGAAGCATTTCAGGCAGTACAACAGACCGATTTAGTCTTAGGTCCTGCAAGCGATGGCGGCTATTATCTGATCGGACTGCGACGATTTGTGCCCCAGTTATTTCAGTCGATCGCGTGGAGTACCGAGCGAGTATTTCAGCAAACGGTGGAGATTGCGAACACACTGAATGTTTCTCTAACTTGTCTGCCTGTACTGACTGATATCGATCGACCAGAGGATCTGTCCGCTTGGACGCAAATCTAAAACACGGCTTAACAAAAGCTCACCCCTTCCTGTAAACGGTAAGCTGTAGATAGACCAGAAATCGGGTAGACCTTGATGATGAATATCGAGCAGAACCGTGAACGCAATCAGGCTGTAGTTGAAGTAACTAAACGATCGACATTAGCCGATCCACAGCAACAACGGGCAACTTTAGCGGCGATCGCTAAAGGCAATTTTGCCCAGACGCTTACGGCTCATGATTGGTATCCACTTCGACCGAGCCAACTAGAAATTTTTCAAATTAATATCGGCAAGCTGTGTAATATGACGTGCAGCCACTGTCATGTTGATGCTGGACCAACTCGAACCGCTGAGAACATGGATCGAGCGACGATCGATGCCTGTCTGCAAGCTCTGGATCAAACTCATGCTCATACCGTCGATATTACCGGGGGTGCGCCCGAACTCAATCCGAATTTTCGCTATCTCGTCGATCAATGCGTGGCGCGTGGCAAGCACGTTATCGATCGCTGTAATTTAACGGTGCTGTTGCTGCCTCGAATGCAGGATCTTCCCGCATGGCTCGGTGAACGTGGTGTCGAAATTGTGTGTTCACTACCGCATTATCAACAACTCGGAACGGATACGCAACGCGGCGATGGCACGTTTGAAAAGTCGATCGAAGCCCTGCGGCGATTAAATGCGGTCGGTTACGGAACGGGCGATCCACAACGATCGCTAGTATTAGTCACCAATCCAGTCGGAACCTGCCTTGCGAAGATGAATCCGTGCATCGAAAAAGAATGGAAGGCAGGACTACAGAACAATTATGGCGTGACCTTCGATCGCTTGATTGCACTGAACAATATGCCGATCTCTCGATATCTAGAGTGGCTACAAGCATCGGGCGACTTGCAGGCGTACATGGAACGACTCGTGAATGCGTTCAATCCGGGTACGATCGCGGGATTGATGTGTCGAAATACCTTGTCGATTTCTTGGGATGGTCGGATTTTTGACTGCGACTTCAATCAAATGCTCGATTTAGAAGCTCAACAACCGGATCATCAGCGCCCTCACATTCGTGACTTTAATCCGGCGATGCTTGCCCAACGTGAAATTGTCACTGGACTGCATTGCTTTGGCTGTACGGCGGGTGCTGGAAGTTCTTGTAGTGGTGCGATCGTCTAAGTCCTATGTCAATCCTGAATGAACCTGCCGTTCAACCGCTTGATGAATACAATCAAAGACTGATTGCTCAAGTGCATCCCCCTGATTGGGTCAATCCTGAACCTGCACTGATCTATGACCTGATTGTGATGGGTGCGGGGACAGCTGGATTGGTCGTTGCGGCTGGTGCGGCTGGATTGAATTTGGGATTGAAAATTGCTCTGGTTGAGAAAAGTCTAATGGGTGGCGATTGTCTGAATATAGGCTGTGTGCCCTCGAAGACGCTGATTCAGTCATCACGAGTCGCGGCTACCATCCGCAATGCTCGATCGTTTGGCATTCGTCCCCCCGATGTAGAGATTGATTTTGCCGCTGTGATGCAACGAGTGCGGCGCGTTCGATCCGAGATTAGTCCTCATGATTCGGCAACCGAATTTCGGCGTTTGGGAGTTGATGTCTTTCTCGGTCGTGCAGCGTTTCGCGACCCACGGACCATTGAGGTGAACGGAACTCGCTTGCGCTTCAAAAAAGCAGCAATTACCACGGGGGCGCGTGCGGCTCATCCTGACATTCCTGGACTCGTCGATGCGGGTTTTCTGACGCACGAAACCGTTTTTTCATTGGTCGATCGCCCTGCTCGTTTAGCCGTGATTGGAGGAGGTCCGATCGGGTGTGAACTGGCACAGGCATTTCAACGACTCGGCAGTGAAGTCACGTTATTTCATAACAAAGCACATTTGCTCGATCGTGAAGATGTCGATGCTGCTGATCTGATAAAGCAGAGTTTTTTACAAGATGGTCTGCATCTCTTTCTCAGCAGTACGGTGCAACGAGTTGAGCAGATGGACGTGGGTAAGATAATTTACTATCAGCATCAGGGCATGGAAAAAACCGTTGTCGTTGATGAAATATTAATCGGTGCAGGACGATCGCCAAACGTCGAAGGATTAAATTTAGAAACAGTGGATGTGAAATACGATCGCTCTGGCGTAATCGTGAATGATTATCTTCAAACCACGAATCCTCGAATCTATGCGGCGGGTGACATTTGTATGCACTGGAAGTTTACTCATGCTGCGGATGCTGCTGCTCGAATTGTGATTCGGAATGCTCTATTTGCTCCATTTGGCTTGGGGCGCAGTAAGCTGAGTAGTCTTGTTATGCCTTGGGTAACGTACACCGATCCTGAAATTGCTCATGTCGGACTGTATGAAACAGAAGCTCACGCGAAAGGGATCGAGACCGAAACGATTCACATTCCTTTTCAAGAAGTCGATCGTGCCCTCACCGACGGAGAAACGAATGGCTTTGTGAAAGTTCTGCTACGACGCGGCTCAGATCGGATTTTGGGAGCAACGATCGTGGCACGTCACGCCGGGGAAATGATCAGCGAAGTGACATTCGCAATGGTGAAGAAACAAGGACTGAAGGCACTTTCTCAAGTGATTCATCCTTATCCAACGCAAGCACAGGCAATTAAACAAGCGGCAGACCAACACTACCGCAAAACGTTTCTCAACCCTGCCATCCAATTCTTGTTAAAGCTTGCGGCTAGATTCAGCTAGCGGATATCTTCATAGAACTGTTTGAGGTAGTCCGCAGAAACACCAACGCCCCACAAAACACCGACGTAAAGGTAAATCGCCGTTGCTTTCCAAGCTCCCCATTTTGCGACACGCCGATCCGAGGACTGCACCACTCGATTGACCTGTCGAATTTGCCCTTTTTGCACGAGCCGTAGGCATAAATCGCCGTCTTCCATGATAGGGAGTCTCTCATCGAAGCCCCCGCACTCCCAAAACTCAGCGCGGCGACAAAACATCACTTGATCACCGAATAGCAGACGCAATCCTCGAAAGAACAAATGCGGCTTAAATAGCAGGGGTGCGTAGTAGGTCTTTAAGTAGTTGTGCAGTGAAATTCCCCAGCGGGTGGTGTGCGCTCCAGCCATTAGCGAAACAAAGCCACCACACACGATCGATGGATCTGCGAATGTTTGCTCGATAACAGCAATGATGTCATCAGGAACACTGGTGTCAGCGTGTAAGAAACACAGAACATCGCCGATCGCTGATTTTGCCCCATGATTCATTTGCACTGCCCGCCCCCGGCGCTCACACACAATAACTCGCACTCCAGCCGCTTGTGCAATTGAGACGGTTTCATCCTGGCTACCGCCATCGACGACTAGCACTTCGATCGGGGTTGGGTTAAGGACTGCAAGCTGCCGCAACGTGCGCCCAAGACTCTCAGCTTCATTCAATGTGGGAATCACGATCGAGACTGGCATATTTTTTCCTACTTCGTTCTGACGCAATTTTGAACTAGGTTGAAGTGAATGAGCAACTCTGCAGAGATTATGAGTCATTAATTGCCGACATAACTCTTGCATATTTGTGCAATTGTGCTCCTGTCCGATGACGGAAATTAAAAATGCGATCAATGCACTTTCAGCCTTAGCTTAGGAGACGCACCTAGAGTTGTATCGTCTTCTCGTTCGTATTGAGCCTGAATGGACTCCCTGTAGGAGAGCAATGATGCAAGTATGCGGCGGATCGCAGTCATTTAATGGCTACGGATTCCAGGTCGCTGGATGCGGATGTTTACCGCTATATTCATCTAAAGCAGCAGTAGAATCCTGTTCATGGTGATTGCGTTAGCCTTGAAGCAGAAGAGATCGGGGTATTTGAGCGGGAATGTTGAAATCTACACTTACGTTGAAATCTACACTTACGGCTGAAGAAAAAGCCCTAATTCCAGAGCCAGTACAACAGTTACTGAACTTGCAGCCAGGCAATCAAATCGATTTTGTGATTACAAACGATGGAAAAGTGTATGTGCAACCCGCTGCGATCGATGCACGTGAGTTGTCTGAAATTCTCTAGCAACCAGATCAAGCACCTGTTTCATTAGAAGAGATGGATGCTGCAATTGCTGAAGGTGCGGGGGAGTCGGTTTAATCGGGCTAGATACAAGCATGTTGGTATGCTATTTGACACGAGATAATGAAGCACAATGGCGATCGCACATAATTTAATCAGTGGAACTGTAGACACAGGCGAAACTTGCTTGATCAATAATAGGTCTGATTGAGGGAGGTGCTTAGATGTCAGCATCAGAACTTTGCTCCACAAGAATAATCTGAGTATCTTTGGTAGTATCACCCTTGTTGCATTTGCGATCGAACCAAGCGTTAAGCTATCGCAATTTCAATCATGATAGTTCTAGAAAGCGTCGAACACGAGTAAGTTAACCATTATTGATTCAAGATTTAATTACTTCGTGTATCAATCACTTTCTGTTCAAAACGGCTCTGTCGATCGCTTAGACTTCAAGGTGGAGCGACTAAACGGAAGTATTGCCAGAGTCCTGGAAATTCGTTTGAGTGCCGCTCTTCGCGTAGCTCGTTCCAAATCCGCCAGAGAAGACGTTGTTCACAAGCTTCATTCCATTAATCTTGTCGCCAACATAGCCGTTTTGGTACTTGTTGTTCAGAAATTGGTTGTCGTGAATATTGATATCGGTGGCAGGAGTACCACCATACGCCGTTCCATCGACCCCAAAGCTTTGCAAGTTGCCGTCCATTTTGTTGTGGTAGATCTCCACATGGCTAACATCAGATGCAATATCCACGCCTTGTCCGCCGTTGATTCCCAAGATTCCATTGTTTGTCACTGTATTGTCGTGAATCTTGATGTTTGAGACAGAACCTTGATTGGGAACTTCATCGGCAAGAGAAATTCCGTCAGCGTGATTGTCGTGAAGGTAGTTGCTGTAGATATCGATGTTAGACTCGTTCGCACGGTTGCCATCAATGTAGATTGCAGCCCCACCGTGACGCGATCTGCCTGTAATTGCCGCAACACCAGATACTTCATTATTGTGAACCGAGCCATTGCGCGATCCAACTTTGATATCGATGCCTTCGGTATTACCACTCGTGACTTTGTTCCCTGCAACCTCGAAGCCATCAACTCCCCAAATACTGAGTGATTCTTGACCACCCACTCCAGTTGTGCCTTCGTAATAGCGACGATTTGCTTGATCGATCGTATTGTTCAAAACCTTAATATTTGAACTGGTCACTTCAGCATCACCCCCACCATAGTAGGAACCTGGCAGCACAATAACGCCCGATGATCCGGTTTGCTCAGTGTGGTTATTCTCAACGGTCATGTTGTGCGCGTCGTGTAGTGCAATTCCAGCCCAAGGTGAGTTTTTGATGGTAAAGCCATTGATATCCCAGAAGGATTTTCCGGTCGATTGAATCGTTCCGTCCTCGAACTGCCCACCTGTGGGATTGGGATCAACCAGGGTGACATTACCGTTTGCTTTCAGCGTAATATTGCCGTTTGTGCGGTTGCCAGATTTTCCAAGGGTGACCTGCTCAGTGTAAGTCCCAGGCTGAACTAAAACCGTGTCGCCCGCTTTAACAGCAGAATTCGCTGCAACCGCATGATTAATAGTTTTCCACGGGCGATTGATCGAACCATCACCG
>CAXTDB010000010.1:35682-37971 GCA_964242045.1 uncultured Leptolyngbya sp.
GTCGTTTCCGGTCGTGGCAACATAGTAGGTTGATCCACTAGAACTCTGTGGGGGTGGTGTAGAGCTTTGTGGGGGCGGTGTGGTTCCACCGGAACCCGAACCCGTTGGAGGTGGTGTTGAGGTGTTTGAACCGCTCGATAGCAGCATTGCACCTGCCCAATCTGCATGATCATTGTCAATTCCATTGGCTCCAGGTTTCACAATCAGCTTTAGATTCTGCTTACCGCTGACATCAACACCGACAGATTTTACTGGATCAGTTCCACTGACCACGCCACTATCAAAGATTTGTTGACCATCTGCCACAACTTGGAAGTCAACTTTTCCCAGTCCACGCTTTTCGTCGTCTACACCGATGTCCGAGATAAATTGGCTGTATTTCCCGTTTAGCGGGATATCAACTTCTGAAGTTGCGTGAACGCCGAGACCTTTAGCATAAGTCTTTCCCCGAATCGAGAGTGTGTTACCCGGAGTGCCCTGCTCTCCGTTGGATTTGTCGAGGTGTGCCGACCCCCAACCGTTCATCGCAAAAGTCGGTTTGAGGTCGCTCACATAGGTTTTGGTTGCTGCGATCGTAGGAGATTGCAGTCCTTGTTGAGATGGTTGCATCAAGAATCCTCTCTGTCAAGAATCTGAGTCGTGTGTATGCGCGCGAATTGACTAAGCGTCGATCGCTTTCAGTCAAGATCATGTGAGGCGAGTACCTATTTAAGAGTTTGGGCAAGATGCCCAATCCGCAAGTTGAATGTTTGATGCCGCTGAGCTACTGACCTATTGCTCCAGAGTTTGTAGATTGGAGTTTAGTAGCAAAAGGCTTGAGAATGATCAATGCCTACAAGATGAATGTTTACTAAGGAACAACTGAGCTAGTCACACTGCGGTGATGAAGAACTAGACTGAATGCGTTCGACTCTGGCAGATTACAACACCGAGATGAGGTAAATTGCTTCCCCACCTGTCTGATTGCGTTCACTCTAGCAAACTTTTTTGATTAACTCAACAGATATCGTATTAGTTTTAACTATCTTTCGATACACGACTAAGCTCCTCTATTACTTAAATGCCATGAAAGAGAAAGCTATACTGTTTCTAGCTGACGCTGGTACAGCATCCAATAAAGTCCCCGCTGCGTCATTAATTCATCGTGTGTGCCCTGCTCAGCCAAAATTCCATCTTGCAGAACTAAAATCAAATCTGCTTGACGCAGGGGCGCAAAGCGATGAGTAATCATTAATACCGTGCGATCGCTCCTGGATTGCCGTAAGCTGTCGAGGACGGTGCGCTCTGTCTCACTATCTAAAGCACTGGTCGCTTCATCTAAAATCAGAATCGGTGCTTTGGAAAGAAAGAGTCTTGCGAGCGCAATTCGCTGCCGCTGTCCTCCCGAAAGACCGACACCGCGTTCTCCGAGCGGTGTTGCATACCCAGCACTCAGATGTGTGATAAAAGAATGTGCGGCTGCCTGACGTGCCGCAGTTTCAATCTCCGCTTGAGTCACGTCGTCTTTTCCGATCGCAATATTTTCCGCGATCGTGCCTTTAAACAAAAAGTCTTCTTGCAGCACCACGGCAATCTGAGACTGCAACGAAGCCATCTCGGCGGTTTTAGCATCATAGCCATCGAGCAGGATCTTGCCGGATTCAGCATCATACAAGCGCTGCAACAATTTAGAGAGGGTGCTTTTTCCAGAACCGCTCCGCCCAACGATGCCGACGAACATTCCCGGCTGAATGTCAAACGAAACGCCTCGCAGTACCGGCTCTTGTTCGGGAGTGTAGCGGAAGAAAATCCGTTCAAATGCGATCGCGCCTTGCAGCGGCGGTAAAGGTCGTCCGCTACCGGGCGGAACTTCAGGCGGAGTATTCAGAATATCGCCTAAACGATCGACCGATAGCAACACTTGCTGTAAGTTCTGCCACAGTTGAATCAAGCGCAGAATCGGATCGGTCACGTGCCCCGCTAACATTTGAAACGCGATCAGTTCGCCCACCTTTAGCTTTCCTTCCATCACTAAAGAAGCACCAACCCACAACAGCACGAGCGAAGAGAGATTCTTCAGCAAATCTGCAAGGTTGCCGCTAATATTAGAAGTCGTTGCCGCTCGAAAGCTCGTGCGAATATAGCGTGCATACAATCCTTCCCAACGGCTGCGCGTCGATTTTTGTACGCCATGGGCTTTCACCGCGTGCATTCCATTCAGCGCTTCGGTGAGAAAAGATTGACTATCTGCACCTCGATCGAAAGTCTCACTCAACCAGTGCCGAAATACAGGAGTCGCGATCAGGGTTA
>CAXTDB010000011.1:0-37440 GCA_964242045.1 uncultured Leptolyngbya sp.
GGAAACGCCGAGCATCAAGCCCGATCGTAAGCTAGAAACGCTTCTACTCAAAGTCTTTGACAAGCTGAAAGAGCATTTAGAGCAGCTACAAACTCCTACTGGATTGGATGAGGAAGCGGCGCAGGCATCATTAGCTCAACTAGAACCTGTATTCTCAGAAATTGAACAGCACCTCACTCAGCTAGAGCGGCAAGCAACAACTGTTCCTGCAAATCATGCAACTGCGGTTCAGCCTGAAACGATCGTACAAGACAATGCGTTACTGCTGATCTTCCAAAACGATGTTCCAGCGCAATTGCGCGAAATGCTGCAAACCTTTCGACAAGCAGAGACAACGCTTGATGCTCGCGAACGCTTACAGGATATTTGTCTTGGTCTGCAAGGGCTGGGTGATGCGTTTGGATTGGCGCAGTGGAGTCAGTTGATTGCAACCGCAAGTCAGGCGATTGCGTGTCCTGAGAATGCTTATCGAGAACTTGCACCGCTGGTGATTACGGAAATTAAGCAAGCACAGGGATTAGTTTTAGCAGGACGCGCGAAGGAGATTGCTCCGAGTGATCAGCTAAAAGCGATGGTTCCGGCGGCATCTGACGCGACTGAGATGGATCTAGATTTAGCGGACTTCTTTGCGATCGCAAATAGTAATTCCTCAGATGAGCTTGATTTTGCAGATTTAGACTTTGCAGCAACGGATGTGGAAGATTCGAGCTTGGATAGCTTCTTTGATTTACCAGCGTCGGATGCAGTCTCGGTAGACGCAGATAATCTAAGTCTGACTGGAATGTTTGATCTACCAAGACTAGAAGAGGTTTCAGCGGCAGCAGTGATCGACAATCGCGATCGGAACGGCCCTGATATGGGAATGGAAGAACTAAATAGCCTTGCTGATCTATTCGAGGGCGAAATGCCTGATTTGGGAGCGACTTGGGAACAAGAGGAAGTGCTTGATGCCTCTACACTCTCCGGTTCGCTGAGCGATGCGTTAGATGAAGAGGCAGATTTTGCGAATTTCCTATCTGAGCCATCTGAAAGTAGTAATACTCAGCCTGATGATTTGGCAAACCTCTTTGGAGATGATCTTTTAGAGGAACTTGATGAGACTGATTCAGCACCACTCGAAGTAGTGGATGAGTTTGAGCTACCTGATTTCTCTGAGGATATAACAGAGATTGGAATGAGTTCTGCACTGACAAGCAGCATAATACCCTCACCCGAAGAGAGCGTCGCAGCGGTTGATTTGGAACTCGACGAAATTGACTTGATCTCTCAGAGCATTCATGATGCCCCTGTTGGCGACTTTGAGGCAGAAGACGAAGGTTCTCTCGATGATCTCGGTGAGCTATTTGCAGGACTAGATGATGCCGATTTAGGTTTCTCGTCAGTGCTGAGTCAGGATAACGTTCTAGAGCAGATGAACGCATCTGCTCTAACTGAGCTTGATGGAACGTTTGAAACAAGCCCTTCTGAGCCGCTTAACTTCGATGCACTCGATCTATACAGTGTTTTAGATGAGCGATCGCTAAATGAACCTACCGAAATATCTCAGCCAACCCCTCCAACAGGACTGGTGCTCGATCCTTGGGATAGCTTAGATCTAGAGATAAGTACTGATCTGCTTGACTCTTCTCAATTGTCTAAACAACCTGAGGTGCAGAATGGTGCTACAAAAGACGCAATCTTGCACGCTCCTGATGATTTGAACAGCGCTGATTTTGCAGTAGAGGATTTAGAGCTATCAGAGCTAGGTTTGGATGCTGAAGAAGATAATGCACTGAACTCGCTGTTCTCTGAAGAATTTGCTGATCAAGCTTCGATCGAGAATTTATCCCCTGATGTGAGCGAAGAGGATTTAGAGCTATCAGAGCTAGATTTGGATGAAGATGATGCACTAAATTCGCTGTTTTCTGGAGAATTTGCTGATCAAGCTTCGATCGAGAATATATCCTCTAATGCGGGTGAAACTGAGATTTCGCTATCGGATGATTTGGATCTAGATGAGCTAGACAGTCTTAACTTTGGTGAAGAAGTTGAGTTTAGCTTCACTGGATTCAGCGCATTCGCCTCTGAGGAGGAAGCGCTAAATGATGAGTCAGTTATCAATGAAAAATCGTCAAGCGATCCAGAAGATCCCTTCGCGGATCTACTCAATTTTTCATCGTCCGAATTGCCACTAGATGAGTTTGATGCTGTCAACGGCTCAGTGTCTCACTCGGTCGATCCCCTTGCCGATCTTCTTGATTTTTCATCTTCTGAACCATTAGCTAGCGTAGAAACGGGCAGCTCTTCATCGGATGAAGAATTGCTCGGTCTTGATGATTTGATCAGTGCTGAACTACCAGACCCAGAAGCTTTGTATGAGCAAGAGTTAGACATTTTGCAAGATGGCTTCTTGAACGAATTTAATACTGATGCCGGAAGCTTGCAAGCAGCAGAGTTGCAAGCTGATCCGGAGTTTGAGCTGGGATTCGTGGAGGAATCATCGCTTGAATCTGAGGATGATTTTTCAGACCTTAACTTAGATCTCTTCGGTGCAGAAACACCAACTTATGAAAGCACTAAGCCTGGACAGAATTCCCAAGATGACTTTGATTTGGCTCTAGGTAATTTAACGAGTGATTCGTCTAATGATGCAAGTCTAGATGAGCTTGATTCGCTGCTTGGAGATGAAGACCTGTTTAGCGACCAGGCTAACGATGCCGAATCGCCGTTCGGAGTAGGAATTGGAGCGGTAGCGATCGCAAGTTTAGAATCAGGATTTGCTGGATCAAATTCTGATTCAGCAGCATTGCAGAACGAATTAGACAATCTCGATGATCTGCTAGATGCAAGTATTTCAGATGAAACCTTAGATGTGTTGATTGATCATAAAGAATCAACAGACTTGGATGATTTGGATGCGTTACTTAATGAAGCACCTAAGAGCGAAATTGCGATCAACGAAAATTTCGACAACTTAGAATCTCTTCTCGCAGATGCTCCAGAAGCGGCGATCCAGGTAGATGTTGCTGGTAGCGAGGCAGATGCAGGATTTGGAGAGTTGGAGAAGATGTTGGAGGAATCCGACATGGCGATGGGCGGTTCCCCTGCTGCAAAAAGTCGTACCGCAACTCCATCAGGTCGCCGTTCAACTCGTGCAGCAAAAGGGTTCAGCGAACAAACGATGCGAGTTCCGATCAAGCATCTTGATAACTTGAGCAATTTGGTTGGAGAGTTGGTAGTCAACCGAAATAGCCTAGAGCAAGATCAGGAGCGGTTGCGGCAGTCGCTCGATAATTTGCTGTATCAAGTACAGCAGTTAAGTGATGTCGGTCAGCGAATGCAAGATTTGTATGAACGATCGCTGCTGGAAAGCTCGTTGCTAGCGAGTCGTCAAAATCATCGCGTTCCATTCGGGGGTTCAGAGCGAAGCGCGAGCAATGGGAATTCGACGGGCGTAGAATATGACCCATTGGAAATGGATCGCTTCACTGGATTCCACTCGCTGTCTCAAGAAATGATTGAGTTAATTGTGCGGGTGCGAGAGTCGTCGTCGGACATCGAATTTATTGTCGATGAAACGGATCAGGTGACGCGGATGTTCCGGCAAGTGACCACGCAACTGCAAGAGGGATTGACGCGATCGCGAATGGTGCCGTTTGCTCAAACTGCTGATCGCCTGCCCCGCGCTGTTCGCGATATTGCTATGAAGTGCGGCAAACAAGCAGAACTGGTGATCGAAGGGCGGGACACACTGATCGATAAAATGATTCTGGAGCACTTGTATGATCCGATGACGCATTTGGTGAATAATGCGATTACTCACGGAATCGAAGCTCCAGAAGTTCGCCGCGCCGCAGGAAAATCGCCCACGGGTCGGATCACGATTCGAGCGTTTCATCAAGGAAACCAAACAGTCATTTCGGTCTCGGATGATGGCGCAGGTGTGGATGTTGAGCGGGTACGATCGAAAGCGATCGAAAAAGGTTTAATCACCGCTGCTGAAGCAAAGAACGCTTCTCGTCTTGATATTTACGATCTCTTGTTTCATCCTGGATTCAGTACGAAAGATCAAGCCGATGATTTTTCCGGTCGGGGCGTTGGAATGGACGTAGTTCGGACGAGCCTGAGCGAAATTCGAGGTGCAATCAGCACAGATTCCACTCAGAACAAAGGAACGACATTTACGATTCGATTGCCGTTAACGCTGAGTATTTCTAAAGCGCTATGCTGCATCAGCGATCGTGCCCGAATTGCTTTCCCGATGGATGGGGTAGAAGATATGCTCGACATTCCCAAAGAGCGGCTTCAAACCGATGCGGCAGGACAGCCTTGTATTACTTGGCGCGATGCGGTGCTGTCAGTACGACCGCTAAGAGAGTTGCTGAGCCACAATCGTCACCTTAGTCGCGGCACAGTTTACGGCGGCAATCAAGAAGACGATATGGTATCGATCGTAATCTTGCGAAGTGCTGGAAATTATCTAGCGCTGCAAGTCGATCAAGTCTTGGGCGAGCAGGAAATCGTGATCAAGCAGCTTGAAGGTCCTGTACCGAAACCGATCGGAGTTGCGGGTGCGACGGTGCTAGGGGATGGGCGAATTATGCCGATCGCGGATGTGCTGGAACTGATTGATCTTTCAGTCGGTCGGATTCGACGCGATGCTGGACCGATGTGGGAGCAAGGAACCGCTCAATCACAGATTGAGACGGTGGCGGCGAAGACTGAGCCAATGGTGCTGATCGTGGATGACTCGATCACGGTGCGGGAATTGTTGTCAATGACGTTCAACAAAGTCGGATATCGGGTGGAGCAGGCGCGCGATGGTCAGGAGGCTTGGGAAAAGCTCCGAGCAGGTCTGCCGTGCGACATTGTGTTCTGCGATATTGAGATGCCGCGGATGGATGGTCTAGAGTTGCTGTCGCGAATTCAGAAAGACCCGAATTTGGCGAACTTGCCGATCGCGATGTTGACCTCGCGGGGTGCCGATCGACATCGCCAGATGGCAGCTTCTCTCGGTGCAAACGGGTATTTTACCAAGCCGTACTTGGAAGAAGCGCTGTTAGATGCGGCGCAGCGAATGTTGAAAGGAGAAGTTCTCATCTCAGCCAATAGTTCTGGGAACAGTTAAGCGCAAATTCCCCTCTACATAGATGAAGGCGAAACTAGAACAGTTTCGCCTTTTTCATGGAATTGAGAAATTCCGAAAAACCTACAAATCTGTCGATCGGTAGAACCTTTTTTGCGATAACCTACAAATTCAAAGACAGATTCACAGACTTAGAATACGTTTTTCTAAAGAAAGGTTGCGAAATTAAAATTTACATATTTTAAATTTTGGTAGAAAAGGCGACATGATTTGCTTATTGCTCTTTTTTGGAAGAGCGATCGTCAGCTAGAGGATTTCGTAATCACCGAACCGAGAAATATCGCAGACTAAGGAACGCAGTTCTAAACCTGATGCAGCGTCATATAGAGATAGAGCCTAATCTCAATTGGAGCAGATGCGGGAGGATATTTTGAGCGCTTCGACAATCCGTTCCTAGATAGGTATTTTTGCCGAAATCATCTCGTAGTATTTACGTAGCACCTGCTTGATAAGAGTGGTGTTTCTCACGCTGTCAAGTCGAAATGCCCGTCTTGGCATATTTTGAATTTTCTATTAGATCTGACTTAGCTCTCCTAGGAAGCAAATCATCGAGAGTCTCTGTCATGTGTGAGGCGACCAAGCTGTTTGACCTTGTAGGAGGTTTTTATGCGAATTGCTCAAGTTACCCCGTTGTGGGAGCGAGTTCCGCCCCCAGCTTATGGTGGCATTGAATTAGTTGTGAGTCTGTTAACGGATGAATTGGTGCGTCGAGGTCATGAAGTCACGTTATTTGCGACGGGTGACTCGATCACATTGGCGAAGTTGGAGTCGGTGCATCCTCGTGCAATTCGCACTGATCCGAGCGTAAAGGAGTACCAAGTCTACGAAAGTATGCAACTTGGTCACGTTTACCAGCGATCGCATGAGTTCGATGTGATTCATTCTCACATGGGATTCTCGGCATTGCCCTACGCACAATTTGCGAAAACACCAACTGTTCATACGCTACATGGCGTATTTAGCTCAGATAGCCGGAAGCTGTACGCGGATGCCCGATCACAGGCTTATGTGAGTATTTCTGATGCACAGCGAGAGCCGGAGTTGGGATTGAACTATGTTGCAACCGTGTATAACGGCATCGATGTAGATAGCTACAAGTTTTATGCTGAGCCGAATGATCCGCCTTATTTAGCGTTTCTGGGTCGATTGTCGCCAGAAAAGGGTCCGCACCACGCGATCGAGATTGCCAAGCGGACGGGGATGAGTTTGAAGATGGCTGGAAAGATTGATATCATTGATCGTGCGTTTTATGATGAGATTCTGTCTCCACAAATCGATGGTGAGCAGATCCAGTATTTGGGTGAAGCGAACCATGTTCAGAAAAATACGCTCATGGGAGGAGCGGTTGCAACTCTGTTCCCGATTACGTGGAGAGAGCCGTTTGGCTTAGTGATGGTGGAGTCGATGGCAGCAGGAACACCCGTGATCGGAATGCGGCTCGGATCAGCACCAGAAGTGATCAAAGATGGAAAAACTGGATTCTTATGTGAAACCGTGGATGAGTGTGTCGCTGCTTTGGCTCGAATAGCAGAGATCGATCGAGCAGTGTGCCGTCAGCATGTAATCGAAACTTTCAGCGTAGAACAAATGGCGGATGGCTACGAGGCAGTATATCGCCAATTGCTCGGTGAGCGCGTGTTTCGCAAGAATGGGCGATTGGTCAGTCAACTGAATTGAGCAACGGAGTGAGGAAAAGAATGGAGGGTAAAAGTGCTTATCCTTCGTTCTCCATTGTTCAAATCTTTAAAGGTGGAAGTATGGTTTTGATCAAAGAAGAATTACCGAATGTGCCAAGTCGATCGGACATTCACAGACAGTCGATCGCGTTAATTTCTGAACATGGTGATCCGGCTGCTGAGATTGGTCGAGAAGAGGCAGGTGGTCAGAATGTGTATGTTCGCCAGGTGGGAGAGGCGCTTTCTCGCTTGGGCTGGCAGGTCGATATGTTCACGCGCAAGACGCATCCGAATGATGAAACGATTGTGCAACATAACCCGCATTGCCGCACGATTCGCTTGAAAGCAGGTGCAGAGGAGTTTGTGCCACGCGATCAATTATTTGAATTCATGCCGGAATTTGTGGAATCGTTTCTTCAGTACCAATCGAAGCATCATTATCCGTTGATTCATACAAATTATTGGATGTCGGCTTGGGTTGGGTTAGAAGTGCAGAAGGCACATAAAGTGGAGTTGATTCACACTTATCATTCGCTGGGTGCGGTGAAATATCAAGCCGTTCCAAATCGTCCAGCGATCGCGGAAACTCGCTTGGCGGTCGAGAAACAGATTTTAGAACAAGCGCGCTGTATTGTGGCGACGAGTCCGCAAGAAGAAATGATGCTGCGATCGTTAGTGTCAGAGAACGGACGAATCGAAGTGATTCCCTGTGGCACTGATTTGAATCGGTTTCATACCATTCCAAAGCTAGAAGCGAGACAAGAACTGGGCTTAAAGCCAACTGATGAAGTTGTTTTGTACGTTGGTCGATTCGATCCGCGTAAGGGAATTGAAACGCTGGTGCGATCGTTTAAATTAATTAAACAGAATGCGACTGATCCAACCAACTTACGCTTAGTGATTGTGGGTGGGAGTGCTTCTGATAAATCAGACGGACAAGAACGCCAACGGATTGAGCAATTAGTGAATGAGTTAGGGATTACAGAGAGTGTAATATTTGCGGGAAGAGTTGGACACGATCGCCTACCGCTTTACTACACAGCGGCGGATGTATGTGCGATTCCAAGCCATTATGAACCGTTTGGACTGGTTGCGATCGAGGCAATGGCATGTGGAACGCCTGTAGTGGCTTCAGATGTCGGTGGATTGAAGTTTACGGTCGTTCCGGGAGAAACGGGATTACTGGTTCCACCCGAAGATACCGCAGCGTTTGCGATCGCGATCGAGCGGATTTTGGATGACGAACTGTGGGCGAGAAAGTTACGCAAACGGGCATCGGAACGAGTGCAGCAGAATTTTAGCTGGACTGGAGTTTCGGCGCAGTTGAGTGATTTGTATCGTCGATCGCTTGCCGAGTCAATTATGGGTGATGGCGTGATTTTGGCTCCGAGAAAGGTGGCGTACTCAAGAGTTAATACGATTCCGACGAAGAGTTTGACGAAGGTTTCTTAGAGACTGATTCTCGCGCTCTGGTAATGCTTCACCCGTGACGGGCTAGTAGAGCGAAGTCCACTAAAGGGGCTTCGTTCTATTCTTGTTTGAATTGTGTGAATTTACAAAGGAATGGATGAGAAGATTTGCTTATCGTGCCGTAACTTCACTTGTAGAGCATTTGCGATTCGCGCAAACAATTTATTCGTGCTATGACTTGAGCCGATTGCACAATCAATCGCACCTAAGGATTGAGCGATCGCACCGCAAACGCCGCTTCAATAGTGACTCGTTCATCGCTGGTAACAAGCAAAATTGCGCGATATTGGTCAATTTGAACTTGTTCTAAAACGCTGGGTTGACAACAATCGCCAATAAAAAAATGATCAATCCTGGAACACTAGGGATCTTTCAATTCGTCATGTTTTCAAACTCGATTGCGTTTACAGACGCGCCGAACTCTTTAAGAGTCACGGTCACGGTGCAGTATTGACTCAGCGATCCCAAACCCCATACGAGAAATTTGCCAGTTTCTACGGTCTTGGCTTCGCTCATTGATTGATAAAATATAGTGTCAAAGTTTACGGCTAGCGTAGTGCAAAAACTTCAATCGCAATCATTAAATCAAATGTCGAAAACGGCATTTTCGCAAAAAACAGCAAAATTTGTTTTCATTGCGCTGCTTACGTTTGCGATCGCACTCACCAGCTTCGCAGCCCAAGCCGCTCCTTAAAAAGCGATCGCCTACTCTAGTTCATCTTCGCTGTAAAATCTCACACCCTAAAAACCGAATCGCTCGAAAATATTACTTGGTCGCCAGATAGCGGACAACTAAGTTTTATCGCAGGCACAATTAGCGAAGGCAACCTCTACAGCATCAATTGTGATAGTTCAGGATTGAAACAACTAATGCGCGATCGCAGTACCTCAGTTTTCTACGCAGCTTGGCAACCTTAAATCATTAAGCGTTCGAGCGCATGAGCATCGGGAATACAAAGCGTATCGCGATCGCGCACAATCAAGCCTTTTTTCTCTAGCTTGCTCAACACGCGCGTTACCGTCTCCCGCGCCAATCCACTCAAGCTACTCAATTCTCGATGTGGCAGATTTGGAATCTCTGTTCCGTTCTGACTCCGTTTCCCTTGCCCATCCGCGAGAAATAGTAGAATATCTGCCACCCGCGATGTACTATCCGACTCGCGTAATCTCAAGCGTCGATTCACCTGTCGCAACCGTCGCGCCATTAACTGAGCCAACCGAATCCCCGCTTCTGGCTCCGAGTTCAACAATTGCACAAAGTCTTGAGCAGGCATATTGCCGATTACCGTGGGAGCCAGCGTGATCACATCGGTCGATCGTGGAACTTCATCGAGCGGAGCCATCTCCCCAAACAGTTCACCCTTACCGAGAATATTCAGCGTCACTTCCTTGCCGTCTAGGTTGTACGTCCGAATCTTCACCCAGCCGCTGAGAATAAAGTAGACCGAGCTACCCCAATCGTTTTCGAGCAAAATCACTTGATTGGCGGGGTGATTTCGCATTACGACATGAGAAATTGCTTTCTCGATCGCGCTATCTGGCAACCCTTCAAAAAATGGGGCAGAACGGATCGAGGTTTGAATCGTAGTGTCGCGGAGGGTATAACGGTCTTCCATTGAGAGTACTAACCAGAGTGCGGCATGAACACGAACGCAAGATGACCCTGATGAATAAAGCGAGGGATGAGCTTAGAATGCCCATCTGTCCCGGAGATTGCACAGCCTTGCACTCGGACAGTCTGGGAACATTTTAGATGGTTTGCTGGATTTAGCGCATGTTTCAGCAAATCTGGGCTTTTCAAAATAAAAATAAAGACATTTTCTTCTCTTGAAATTATCCTGATTGCTGCGTGAAGCTTTGTTTCGTGAAGTAGATCGATCGCATAATTCCCTGTGAAACTGGCAAAAGACGACTCGGTTCGGGCAACCTAAATGCAACCTGTTGAGATCAATGCTACGTCCGGTATTGCCGAATTTTAGTCAAGGATTTTTGTTGTGACTGCCAACCAAGATCAGATTCAGCGTCTTCTTACCGAGGTTCAAGATATCCTCGCTCAAGCAAATCCCCGTTTACCCTGGGGATCGGCGGCACAAAACGCTCGTCAGCGCCAGGTATTAGAACAAGTTCGCGTTTATTTGCAGAATGCGCTGTTTCAACTTGGCAAGCCGAATCAAACTGAAAATCAAGCTCAGGACGTGATGCAGTCGGTAATCGAGGAGATGAACGCGCTACGATCGACGCTCTTGCGCCCGCTTCATTCCGAAGTTTCAACATTAATGCAGCAGCGTACCGCTCTCCTGCGCGAAATCCGTCAGCTTGAAGCACATCGCGAATTATTACAGCAACCTGCTCCCCAATCTGCCGAGCATCTCCCGGTTGAGAAACTTCAAGTCGTTCATGATCGGGCTGATCAAGTTCTAACAACGCTTGATACAACTTTGCACATTGTATTTGGCTCGCTGCAAAAAGATATTCAAGCGTATCAAGACTCACTTTCTCAGGGCATCGACAAACTGCACAGTCTGGGGCAACAAAGCGAAATCATGTTCTCCAGCATCGTAGGACGATTGGCAACTCAGGTGGAACGAGATGCCTCAGCCTTGCAGGATTCATCCGGGCAAAATCAGCTACCTCCGCCTGCAATGCCTTACGCTGGAACTGAGTTATCGCCTAAATTACAGCGTGAGTCGGCTGCATCTCCGCTTGATTCGATTACCGTTCTGACTGAACTAGTCGATCAATTAGCAGTCAAAGTCGATGAACTTCCGGTCGCAGTTACGATCGTGCCGCCTCGGAATGGATCAAATAGCGGGCGAGAAGCTCCGGCAGAGTTGAAATCGCTGTTTCAAGGTGCTTCACCACAAGTCGAACCCTCGATCGAGCCAAATGGCTACCGCGCCCTGAAGCAAGAAACCTCGCTTGAGCAATTAAAACTGCCTGATCCTGCTCACTCTTCACCGTCTGAGGAACCAATGATTTTCACGCTCGAAGGAGTCGAGAATCTTTTTGATGACGATGCAGAAAATCAGACTAATGGTTGATACAGATAGATTTCATCCTAATATCGACAGGTATTGGCTCTACCATACTTAAACTTCACACAATTGTGTGAACGTTGAAAGATTAGACAAACACCTGCGAGATATCTGGGTAGGGATCAGTAGCCCTGAATATAGTGACAGATGAGTTCACCGACCTTCTACCTGGGCTACTCTCGTGATGGCATTTACTGATTTTTCAACTCGTTCTGCTTCTCGGCTCAATGCTCAAGATCTCGGTTCAATGCGTTCTGCACTGCGGCTTGTTCGTGAAACTCACATTTCTCATGCTTCGGTTACAAGCAAGCTCAAACGCACGATCGATATCCTAGGGGCTGCGGTTGGATTAGTAGTGACTGGCTTAGTGTTTCTACCGATTGCGATCGCCATTCAACTTGATAATCCTGGCGAGATTTTCTACAGCCAAATTCGCTGCGGAGTGAATGGTCGCCCGTTCCGTATGTGGAAATTTCGATCGATGGTAACAAACGCAGATAGTTTAAAGCACCTCGTTAAGAATGAAGCGACGGGAAATATCTTTAAAAGTAAAGACGATCCGAGAATTACGCGCGTCGGTAAGTTTTTGCGTCGCACGAGTTTAGATGAGTTGCCGCAGTTTTGGAATGTGTTGTGCGGTGAAATGAGCTTGGTCGGAACTCGCCCGCCAACAGTTGACGAAGTCAAACAGTACAACGTGCATCACTGGAACCGTTTGAACGTGAAGCCGGGAATTACCGGGGAATGGCAGGCGAATGGACGATCCACGGTGGCAGATTTTGAAGAGATTGTGGCAATGGATCTGGAATATCAGCGGAAATGGTCGGTGATGTATGACTTAAAGCTGATCTTCAAAACGTTCGTCGTGGTTCTGAATAAGCACGGTGCTTGTTAAGCCTCTGTATAAATAAGGTTCGGTAGCTGTTTTAGATTGATTGGGAGAGTCCTTTTAGGATTGTCCCAATTTTTTTATGCTGGAGGTTGTTCTAAATTGGTACGACGTGATGAATTTGCCAACCTGGATTACGGTGTCTCGGCTGCTTGGAGTTCCAATCTTACTTTATGGGTTGCAGTCACCGTCGATCGAGACTCGCTGGATAATGGTTGCCATTTTTCTGATCGCGGCTGGAACCGATTGGCTCGATGGTTATCTAGCACGAAAGCTCAACCAGATCACAGATTTAGGTAAATTTCTTGATCCGCTGGTGGATAAGCTGCTGGTGTTGGCTCCATTGATTTCGCTAGTGGAATTACAGCAAATTCCAGCCTGGGGAGTGTTTATGATTCTGGCGCGGGAATTGACGATCGCAGGATGGCGCGTTGATCCAAATCTGCAAAAATCAGTGCAGGGCGCGAACTTCTGGGGCAAGCTCAAAACCGTCAGCCAGATTGCGGCGATCGCGCTTTTAATCGCGCCATTGTCTCAACGATGGGAGCTTGCAACCTTGAGCCTGTTTTGGGTCTCAGTTGCTTTAACCTGGATTTCAGGGCTGATTTATCTGTTTCCGCCAAAAGCTGCTTAACTGGGTGTGCCTTCGGATTCTTCTAGTTTTTGTCCTAATTTCGGCTCTGTTCCGTCGATCAATCGTTGGATGTTCGATCGATGTCGCCAAATCACATAAGCGCCCCCTGCGATCGCAAACAGTAGGTACGGCAACGGTTGAGCGAATATCAGCATGAATGCAATTACCGAAACGGCTCCCGCGATCGAACTGATCGAAACGATCCGCGTGATTGCCAAACTCAGTGCAAATACTCCAACGGTTGCCAATCCGACCATCCAGTTCATTGCTAATAGAATGCCTAAACTGGTCGCGACTGATTTTCCACCTGTGAAACCAAGCCAGATCGATTTACTGTGTCCGAACAACGCCGCAAGTCCTGCTAATGTAGCCATTACAGGCTGCCACACGCTAAAATTCAGCCCGAAAATTTTGGAGAAATACAGCCAACCTGGAAGATGAGTAAAGGCATAGTTCACAGCCGCGATCGCTAATGCGCCTTTACCAATATCGATTAAGAGAACCACGATCGCTGGAATTTTGCCGATCGTGCGTAATACGTTCGTTGCACCCGTCGATCCTGATCCTTCTTCTCGAATATCAATGCCTTTAAGCAGTCGTCCTGCAAGATACCCGGTCGGGATCGAACCGAGCAAGTAAGCGACGACGAGAAGAAGCGCGTTATTGATAAACCAAGGAAGCATAAGATTAATAGAACGATTGTTGCTGAATCATTTGTTGTGGACTCGGTGCAAACGCAAGCAGTAGCGGGAACTGGAGCAGAGCAAGATTAATGCTTTCTTCGGTTTCATCAACCACGATTAGCGGTAGAAATCCATCTTTGTCGAGTCGTTCTGCTTTGAGCGCCAATTGTTCTGGAGCTTCAAACAAAGCAATTCCACGATCGCTGCCAAAATCGCTCCGCGTCACACCCAAACAATCCTGCAATCCGCGCCGCCATTCACCTAAGCGCTCTGGAGAATTTGCCAGAATCAGAACTCTTAAGCGATCGCGGTAAAGGTTATACAAAATCGAAATCGATGCGGATGCGATCAAGATATTCTGCAACCGCGATCCCATGGTCCGTACTGCACCTCGTCCCCCTTGCTTAAAAAACCAGTTAGAAACGCGCTCGGCATGAACTGGCTCGAAGGTGCGGCGCAATTTCCAAACGGGACCGTAATAATCGGGCTGATTGCGAAACTGATCGATAATCGTGCGAATTTTCCGCGCTTCTTCCTCGAAAGTCGATTCTGCAAAATTCGGACTTGCAGCCGCCGATTGCGGTTTCGGTTCTTCTGGGATTGGAACAGGCTGCGATTCCGTTTGAAACGTCGGTAACTCTAGTTGTTCTGCGGCGATCGCTAAATCTTGCAAACTGCCAACGAGATAATCTTTGAAACTCTGAACGCGAATCGCAATTTCTTGAGATGCGCCTGCAAAGCTAGATTTCATTTCATTGCGAATGCGTTCTTGTCGGCGTTCTAACTGCTCGATCGACAATTGCAGCGTTTGTCTGCGTTGTTCCAATTCCGATAAATTCTGCTGAACGACTTGCCCCAAAGCATTGCGCGTTTGCGACACTTGCGCTTGCAAATCATCACGAGTCGCAACCAAAGCCTCAATTTCTCGCTCTAAAGCTTGTTCTTGCTGTGTCAGGTCAGAAAGTCGCTGAGCCTCTGGCAACTTCAATTCTGGCAACGCTGCACTCGTTTCGATCGGCGCAGTTTCATCGGGAATGGGCAACTCATCAGAATTCATACGCAACACTCAGTACTAACTTGCCTTGAGACACTAAGCTTTGGGAAAGTGCTGCTCAAGACACATCCGTAACATTTTAGGATCAAAGATGATCGGTAGAAAATGAATACTTTTCACCTCTCTAAAGTAGAAGAGAATTGGCACAGGCGACCAAAAGATTTCCCAGTTCTGCCATTCCCGATAAGGAAAGCGTCGAATCAGCGTTTCACCCCGATAGATATCTAAATCAGTCGGCGTAAATCGGAGCCGTAACATCACCGTTTGAATCAGCAAAAATGCCCCGAATAGACCGATCGCGCCTGCAATCCACACCTGAACCAATAGGAGCGGGATCGCAGCGACAATCAAAACGATCGGAATGGCATAGCTTGGAGCGAGTTCCACAGTTTGGTCAGGGGTTCCAATCAAGTTGGCATCAGTCATGGGGAGTTTCTCGCGCATTAGGGACAGTTCTTATTTTAGATCGCTGCGATTCTTTGAGAGTCGCGGTACGATCGCAACTAGATTCGATTTCAATACAAGGGGGATTTGGATGTTTTTAACTGAACTCTCACCGCTCGTGCAAGAACTGACTCAGCAACCCGTTGCCTTTCTCGGCGGTCTATTCACGGGTCTATTGCGCCTTAGCTTGACCGAAGAGCCTGTGAGAAGCTGGCTTAATCAGCAAACGGGAACCACCGCTTATGTGTCAAGTCCGCACAACGGTAACGGCAACATGCCGAAATCTATTTCGATCGACTGATTCTTACAGTCCGGTTTAATCGATATGACTTGTAAACAAGGAAGCAGTTTTAATCAAAGCTGCTTCCTTGCTTTTTCTTAAGGAATCAAAATAATAGAAGAAACAGAAAGCTTTGCTAACTTTAGAGCGAAGATAGTTGAAGATTCTAATCGAGTTTTTCAAGGTTTCATTAAATCTAAAAAAAGATGAATAAAAGTCTACAAAATGGTAGAGCTGAATCTAGCAACAGCCTATATTTTTCATGGTAGAATTCGATTATCAGGGTGCATAATCTATGAGTTTAGAACGGGTTTGCTGCCAAGTTTTTAGTCTTTCTAATATGGGTTTTCATCCAACGATGGTCGGAGTTGTCGTATGAGAGTATCAAAATTATCCCCCCTTCAAGCATTTTTCTACTCAGGATTGCTGAGTTGTGCGATGCCTTTGGCACACGCTACCGTAACTGCCGGAATCGCTCAAGCTGCACCCGCTCAATCTACCCCGAAAGTGCAGATGTACGCAGTCGGACAAGCTTCGGGAGGCACATTAAAGACCTACCAAAGTCAACTTGGATTCCGGTTTGACTTCAAAGCACCTTATGCTTTAGATACCTCGCAAGAAAGGAAAGGAACGCTAGTGCTTCGGAATAGTTCATTAGGTCCTGAAGCAGTCGGTAGCGACGAACCTGCCCCTGTCGAAAGTAATGTGCAATCTCAATCTTCTCCGGGCGATAAGATTACGATTTCAAGATTTGAAAATCCAAAGCGGCTGAGTGCGCGTCAATGGGCAGAACAAAACAAACCTCGATCGTTTTTTGATGGGCGGCAGAGCGATTATCGTAGCTACAGTTTTGCAGGTGAACCCGCGATATCCTACTCTTGGTGCGGCACAAGTAACTGCGGCGATAGTGTGGTTGTTCCAAGTCGGGATGGACGCAGCATCTTTATGTTGAGTGCGCTCTACGAATATCCAGGAAACGCTGTCCGCTGGGACTTTAAGAATATGGTTGGAAGGTTTCGGTTGACGCAGTAAACAATCCTGCTTCTGTAGAACAGCCTGGAATGCGATCGCGTTTCAGGCTGTTTTGATCGTGTAGATACAGATTTGGGAACTTCAAAGAGAAATTTTGGTCATTACAAGAGAACGCCGCTCCGGAGGGGTTCAATTCAGCGTTTGCATTCGTATTAGTCATTCACACGATCGAGGTTGATTACCATGTCGCTAGTTGGCTTGGCAGGAATTCGTAATTTAGTGGTTCGAGGAACGGCGCTATCGTTAGGGACAGTAATGATCGCGGGTACGGCGATGGCTCAAACTAGCCCATCATCTGGTGATGTGATTATCAATACGGAACCTGATCGAGGTGGATCGACGAATATTCCCACAAGACCAGGGGATACGACGATTCCTTCTCCGACCGCTGCGGGAACCCGATTTGCTTGTCAGGCAAATAACGGGCAAAATACGGTGATGTACTTCCCGGAAAGTCAGCCGAATCAAGCGTATCCGTGGGCGGTTCCGAGTACGTTGGGTGGAGGTTGGAGTTCTGATCGTCGTTGTACTGAAATTGCGCGTCGTTTGGAGTCATATCGTCCAGACGGCTTAGTAGAAATGAAAACTGGATCTGAAAACGGCTACAATACAATCTGTGTAACGACTGATCGCGTTCCGTCTTGCCGGATTGTGTTGACGGTTCCGCCCGGACAAGATCCAACCACGACGCGCGATCGTGTTTTCCAAAATCTTTCGGTGGCGGATAGCGGTCAGCAGACTCAAGGCGTACTGACTTATACAGGCGGTCGTTCTAATATTCTCGATCAGCTTGGACGCGCGATCGGGATTGGCGGTCGTCGATCGACTCCGGTGACGAATGGAAATATTAATTTGAAACCGTTCTTGTCGCCGAAAGATGGTGGAACGGGTGAACGACTGGTTGGAGGTGTACAAACGCGATCGACTCGTCCAGCAACGCAAGCTAAGCCTCACCTCTTCCGTCGATAGAGTCGCTGTTAGTCCCAGTGTGGTGCGTCAAATGTAAGGTAGAGGCGCGATTGATTGCGTCTCTACAGGATTGATTGAATTAGGACAGAATTTACTTTATAAGCGCAATTTAGAATCAAACCTCGAACGACTGCTGAATTGAATCAGCAGTCGTTCAAGCTTTATCTAAAACACAAACTGGGGCGCTAGGATTCGAACCTAGGAATGCCGGGACCAAAACCCGGTGCCTTACCACTTGGCGACGCCCCATCGCTTTACCTTCGATATCATAACATCAAGCTCTGAAGTTTTGTCAAAAATTTTCTTTCGTATCCAGTGGTACTGCTTCAGATTGAGGGAACTTCATATGATGGAAAGATAACATCATGACGTTTTATATCTCAATTGGAGCCGCGCGATCGTGAATGCAGCAGAACAAGCGACCAGTTTAGAAACCGCCAGCAAAATCGCGACGATTACTAACTTGATTAAAACGGACTTTCCAGATGCGCGCGTCGATCTCAAACCTTGGGCAAACGATCCGGATACGCGCGAACTGATTGATCCAGACTCGATCGATATTGGCTTTCACTTTCCAGGGCGCAGTCGGCTGTTTCAGTGTCGCAGTGTGTTGATTCAAATCCGGTTTCATCTCGATTTGGAAACGCAGGTTAGACGCGCGATCGGGATTGAAGCCGCAGGGTTTGATCACAAAGGGAAACAGTGGCAATTTTCGACGGTGCAAAACTGGACAGTTGAAGGGGAAGGTCAGCCTGCACCCGAATCGGCTGCGAGATTGAAAGCGTTTTGTCAGCGAGTTTTAGCGATTTTCAATCAAGCTGAGTGAAATCGGGTTGCCAGCGATAACGAGTGAGATTGAGTTTATCGTGACTGTCGAACTCGATGCCTTCGGCTTCTAAAAGCGATCGCTGTACATAATCCATTCCTTCACGAAACGGAGACATAGAAATTTCGCCTTTAGCGTTGATCACTCGATGCCACGGCACTTCTAAAGTGTTGTCGGTGGCGCGAAAAAGTGCATATCCAACCAGTCGCGCTTGTCTCGGAAGTCCGGCAAGTTCGGCAATTTGTCCATAAGTGGCGACTTGACCGTAAGGAATTTGGCGCACGACTTGATAAATCTGCTGATACTTAGACATCTACTTCAAACTGCAAACAAAGGCTGCAAGCGCCTTATGATAGGCGGTTTCAGGTTTAATCCAGGGGTCGTTGATCGATTTGTAATTGATTCGCGATCGTGATTCAAAATATCCCGTTCTCACGGTGCGAAACTGTTGCGTTTTACAGTTCATTTCGACGCGCGAATAAGCTGCTTCAGAATTGACGACATCATAAACAACCTTACTTCCCGCTTTTTGAATTCCATTGATTTCAACATAGGCAGTTCCGTCGAACTGTGTGCCAGGAACTTCTTTCCAAGCTGGATTTTTAAGCTCAATCCGCTCAGCATAGGCAGGCATCGCGATCAAAAGACTCAGCAAAGGAAGTGGTCGAAGATTCATAAGCTTCTCAATAAGGCTAAATTTACATAAGTTTGCTCGGCTTGTCCTTCCAGAACTTCAAAAGGTTGATCAGGTTCCCCTAGCTGATCAACGACGATCGCGGCTCCAGTGAAATCTTGCGATCGCGTGTAAGCATTGAGCGTCACCACCGTTTTGATTTTGGCTGCTAGCGAAGCTTGTAAACCCTGAAGAGAATCTTCGATCGCAATACAGTTCGCTGCGCTTAAATTCAGCTTTTCTAACGCATAGAAGTAGATATCTGGTGCAGGTTTTTTATGTTCCACAACGTCGCCGGCTGCAATCACTTCAAACCACTTCGGGCTATCGGGTGCAAGTTCAGTTTCAAGCAGCGCAATTACGTTATCGCGACGGCTTGTGGTTGCGATCGCAAGTTTCACTCCCGCCTGTCGTGCTTCTTCGATCAATCGCTTTACTCCTAGACGCAGCGGAATGATTCCTTCTCTAACCAATGCTTGATAATGATTCGTCTTTGCTGCATGAAGCTTAAGTGTAAACGACTCAAAATCCTCGCCTGCTGGCAGTTTTGCTCCGTAAGTTTGAATATAGTGCTGAATCCGTTCTTTGCCGCCTGCGACTTCGAGCAGTTCGCCGTAGAGATCGATCGACCAGTTCCAGTCAAGTCCAAAATTTGCAAAAGCGCGGTTAAAGGCGATTCGATGCCCATCGCGTTCGGTATCAGCAAGTGTACCATCGACATCGAAAATTAGTGCTTGAAGAAAAGTCATAGGTTAAGTCTTATAATTGAGACGAGTTCACAAAGTCTACCGAAGAGGCAGACTCTAAAACTTCCGTAGACGATCTGTAGAATTGAAACGGCTCTTGATCGAAGTTGAATCGAGCGATTTGTCTAACCGATTTGTCTAACAAAGACATCACTGTCTGAAGGGGAACGCATCCGCCTCATATCCACTTCAAGGAAAACCTCCGTTTATGACCGTAAATTCTCAAACGAGTGGCAACAAATCCGCTACTCGTAGTTCCCTGTGGCAGCGATCGAGCCTGAAAACTAAAACCGTTATCATTGCGATCGCGCTGAGTGTGTTACCTGTGATCGTTGCTGAAACTGTTGAGTTTTGGCATGAAGATGCTTTGATGAATGACAAAATCGCTCAGGATCAAGAAGCGAAAGCCATCCTGCTTGCAGAGGCACTTAATCGATTCATGAGTGAACGGTATAGCGATGTGCAAGTGATTTCCAACTTAGCCATTCTGAATGATTCTAGAGTTGCAACCGAGACCTCTCTGCGAGGAAAACAAAAAATTCTGAATCAGTTCATCCAGTTTCATCCCGTCTATGACAGCATCGCGTTTATTGAACCAGACGGAAAACCCACGCTAACCGTCGGACTTCCAGCTTCAGAAGACTATAAAGATTCGGACTTTTTCAAGGAAGCGATGACGACCAAACGTCCAGTCGTTGGCGCTCCTAGAAAATCAGAGGTGAATGGAGTTTATTCTATTTTCATTGCAGCACCCGTGATCGATACGGTCAGCGAAAAACTGATTGGGGTGGTGCGAACTCGAATGCCTGCAAACAAAGTCGAAGAAGTCTTTCAAAACAATCCCTACTTCAAGCAGCGTGAACATCTTTTCATCGATCGAGAAGGACTGGTGTTCTCAGGAACGCGCAAAGAAGAGGTTGGGCAGGCTGTGTCGAAAGTTTTTCCTGCTTTTCCGTCTCTGAGTCTGCGTCAGGGAGTCGCTACTACGACCGCAAAAAATTCTCAAGGAACGAGTCTTCTAACTAGCTATGTGCCTTTGCCGCAGCTTGCAACAGGTCCAAATCTCAAATGGAGCATTCTCCTCGCTCAGAATCTTGGGGTTTTGCAAGCAGAGCAGCAGCGACTCGTCTTGATTTACATCGGAATCGTTGCTGCCTCGATCATAGGAATCGGCGCGATCGCAGCAGTTCTTTCAAAACGCATAATTCGCCCAATTTTGGAGGCTTGTGCTGCCTTACAAAAGCTTGGACAAGGCGATTTCAATTCTCATTTGAACGTTCAAGGTGACGATGAACTTGCCGTTTTGGGTCGCAACATCAATCACACCGCGCATCAACTGCGATCGATGGTTCAAAAAAAAGAAACGGAAGTTGAGCGGGCCCAATTGATTCGACGAATTATCTCACACATGAGCGAATCGCTGAAACGAGAAGAGATTCTCAAAGCCGTCACAGAAGACACGCGCCAAGCCCTGAAGGTCGATCGCGTTATGGTGTACCAGCTTGAGAAAGATTGGAGCGGCTCAGTTGTTCAAGAAGCGGTTAATCCAGATTATGCTTCTTTGCTCTGTCATCCGATTAATCAGAGTTGGTTTGTTGAAGGATATCGAGACAGCTATCGGCAAGGTGAAACAGTGTCTACCCCGAATGTGTACGAAGCGGGGCTGACTCGGCAGCAGATCGCGCAGCTTGAATCTCTGCAAGTGAAAGCAAATCTCACCGCCCCGATTTTTGTCGATCGTCAACTAATCGCGCTGCTAATTGCTCATCAGTGTTCTGAGACGCGAATCTGGCAGCCTGAAGAAATCGACTTATTCTCTAGAATCGCGATGCACGTTGGACTCGCTTGGGAACAGTCAAACCACCTAGCGCGAATTGAAACCGCTTGGCAAGATCAGCGAGACGAAGCAAAAACGCTACGATCGCAGCTCACACAACCCCTGAATCAAGTTGAAACAGAGTTACTCAAAGACGAAAAAATTGTGCACGACCTCACCTCAGCGCTGCATTATCAGATTGAAACTTCTACCCAAACATTAGGGGTAGTTGAGCAAATCACCGATGCTCTGTCTGCGATCCAAAACCAAGTGCAAGAACTAACCGGACTGATCCAAGTCGTTTCGACCACAGCAGAATCAGGAGAAATAGGCATTAATCGCTCTGTTCAACAGTTTGAAACTGTCCAAGACGCGATCGACAAAGCCACTCAAATCCTCAAACGTTTGGGGGAATCCTTCGATCGCGTGATTCAGTCAACGGCTCAGATGTATCAATCTTCGCTCAAGATCGTTGCACAGACTAGTGTGTTTGCTGTGAATACAAGTCTCGAAGCTTCTCGTACTCAAATCGGAGGGGGGCGACTCGCTGACTTGGCTTCAACCATTAGTGAACTCGCGACTCGTTCTGTGAGTACGACTCAGGAAGTTAAACAAACGATGAGTATGATTCAACAGGAGGTGAGTGAAGTTGTCGCGCTGTTGGAGCTAAGTACATCTGAGAGAACAGCAGGAACGCAGTCGATTCAACAAGCAAAACAAACACTAAAGCAGCTTATAAGCACGTCCCAACAGGTTGAGCAATTTGTGCGATCGATCACAGAAGCGGCTCAATCTCAGGGTCAAACTGCTCAAACCGCAGCGAATTACCTGAATACGATCGTGAATTGTGCTGAACACACCCTGTCTGATTCTAATCAGGTTTCGACTTCACTCCGGCATGTGGTCGAGAATGTGCAGCACATTCAGAGTTCTGTTCATTGAGCAGCGTATTTTAGCGAGGATTGAAAGATTTTTTAGAGCCATTTCCTGATTGAGCGATCGCAGGCTTGTAGGAGAAAGTATCGAATGTAATTTTAACTACTCAGTGATTGTGAAATTCAGGGGCAACATGAAGAATGCAAAATGGCTCAGCCTGATCGAATATCTTGTATTGATTGGATCGGGTGCAGGTTCGATCGCCTCGATCGCGTCTCAACAATTGGCATTCACTGCTGCTCCTATCTCGTGCTTATTGTTACTGAATTTAGTTAATCGCCGTCGTCTCGACAAAGAGACGCTGAAGGCAGCAAATACTAGCATTGTCCATCTCGACCAGCGCTTATCTAACGAGATCAAAGGCTTAGATCAGCAAGTCCGCGCCCTTCCCAGTTTCGTTGATCTTGCCAGTGTTCGCAAAACCATTCAACAGCGTCACGACAACGCGATCGCACAATTACAGCACAGTGTTTCCAATCGACTCAGCGCGATCGAAAATCGAGATTTTGATCAGATTGAACAAGAACTGGCGTATCTCAGAACAAAATATTCTCAGCTATCAGAATCGTTGGCAACGGTTTCACAGTACTTGAATCGATTAGCGACAGCAAATCGGGTAGAGGGGGCAGAAAGTGCGATCGTTGAATTGCGAAGTGAAGTTGCACAGTTGCAATCTAAAATTACCGAAGTTGCAACTAACCACAAGCAAGTAATGCCGCGCGTGATGCAAGATGAAATTCATCAGATTCATCGGCGGTTGAGTAGTTTACCTCAACCGTTTGATGCAACTGCGCTAAAACAAGAAGTTGATGGATTAGTGAAAGTTGTTGGAGATTTGGTAACTCGGCGAGATTTGGCGAAGTTGATGGCTGAGATTGAGAAAATTCGACAGCAACATCAGGGCTTAGAGCAAACCGTTGCGCCACTGCGATCGATCAATACGATCATGCGAAAGCAAATGGATACTTTATCGTCTTGGGTTGCAACCGGACATCCAGCTTCACCAATGGTCGATGTTGAGAAGCTACAAGCAACCGTCACACAACTCGAAGATCGCTTAAATACCTTCTCAAGCGGTGCGAATCTAGCAGAGCTGCATACCGAAATGCAAACCCTGATCAATGGTCATCTTAGTCACTTACAAGAGCAATTCAGCAGTGTACAGCACTATGCTGAGGATCTCGATCGACAACAAAAGCGACTTACAGAATGGATGGGTCGGCTGCCCGAAATGCTCGATGCTAGCGCGCTTCAAACTCAGATTAAGTACCTAACCTCGCGGTTAGAAGTGACTGAAAATCAGCTTGCAGAGCTAGTTTCACCTTCTGCAAAGTCAGAATACGAGTTGATGTTTAATTTATCGCAAACCTCTGATCCGTTTGAAAATACACGGATGGTATTGAAAGAAGCGCTCAATTCTGCTCGATCGCGAATCATTGTGGTTTTTCCTTATCCCGATCGCGCCACATTAGACGAGGAACTATTGCAGCACTTTCAAGCCTTTCTTGATCGCGGTGGCTCACTGGATATCGGTTGGGGACATTTGGGCGACGAACAAGCTGGACTACAAGCGCGCTATATCCACGATCGAGAAACGCCTTCGATCTCAAAAAACTTCATCAGAAAGGTTCTCAGCCAACTCACCCAACTCAAGCGCAACTATCCAACTCAGTTTCGCTTCAAAGTTTTAGGAACCAGCGAAAATTTCTTAGTCTGTGACTCGACCTACAGCATTCTCGGACTTCATCCGGTCGCTACTGCAAGCACCGCGTTTCCAGAAATGGCGATCGGACTTCGCACTCAAAACGCAACGGTGATTCAAGGTTTGATCGACCGCTTTGACAATCCGATTTTAGAAAACAACACGATCGCTTATCTCAATCGTGCAATTACTCGGTATGAAATGGGCGATCGACAAGGCGCGATCGAGGATTATTCCAGCGTGATCGGACTCGATGCAACTCACGGCATTGCTTATAACAATCGCGCTTTGATCAAGTTTGAATTAGGGGATCATACAGGCGCGATCGCGGATCTCAATCGTGCTGTGATTAACGAAGCTCAGAATCCGATTCCCTATTGCAATCGCGGCGTGATTTGGTTGCAGATCGGTGAGAAAGTGAACGCGATCGAAGATTTTAGCTACGCAATTCAAGTCGATTCTACTTACCTGAATGCGTATGTGCAGCGAGGACTAGCGCGTATGAGATTCGAGAATAAATTGGGCGCGATCGATGACTTTACCGCCATGCTGGCGATCGATGCTCAAAATGCGGTGGCGTACTTTCATCGCGGTTTAGCTCGTAGCACGATGAACGATAAAACAGGCGCAATCCGGGATCTCAAGGAAGCGGCTTGGCTCTTTTCGATCCAAGGCGATCAAGCGAAACATCAACATGCGATCGAAGCGATTCACAAACTCCGTAAACGCTTCGTACATCAAGAAATGCCAGAGCTGCATCTGGTTCGCGAAGCTTAGCGGATTCTAACAAAGCCCGAAGCCGCGATCGCACTTTGTCCTGAATGACTCAACAATAAATTTGCATAAGCTTCACCCGCTCTCTGTTCGGTTCCATTGTTCTGTTTCACAATCACCGAAAGATTGCGAGTCAGCGGATAAGTGCCATCTTGAAAGGCTTGGGTATTGAGTTGATTACGAGTTGGACAAGTTGCAATGCTTGCACCGCGCTTCGCGTTCGGCTCTTGATACGGCGCAACAAACTGATTGGTTCTAGCGATCGCAATCGATTTCACGGTGCATTGTGGAACAACTTCTGGAGCCGAGGCAAAGTAAATTCCACCCGGAGTTGCTCCTAGTTTTCGCAGCGCTTCAGTGGTTGTCGAGACAATTTGCACCGACGAGCCGAATGCTTGCTTGTTCAGCACTTGTTCGATAAAGAGTTCCACCGTTCCGCCCGATTTGGCATTGCGTGAAAAAGCGGTAATCGGCAGATCAGCGCCGCCGACTTGCTTCCAGTTTGTGACTTGTCCGGTATAAATGCTTTTTAATTGTTCCAAGGTTAGACCAGGAAGATTCAGCGAGGGATTCACTGCGATCGCTAACCCGTCGATGGCGATCGGAATTTCTCTAAGGCTAAATCCTTTCTGCTGTGCTTCTTGCTGTTCTTGCGCGGTGACCGGACGCGATGATTGAGCAAACTGAATCTGACCGTCAAGCAGCATCCGAATTCCAGAAGTCGAACTCGGTGCGCTACTTGCTGGGTCAACGTAGCGGAGTCGAAATTCAGGACGGGCAGCTTGCAAGGCAGAATCGACACTCAACCGAATCGGTGCCCAACTCGTACTGCCACCATAGCTAAAAATGCCGGATGGAACGTTCTGTACACTTGACCAATCTTGAACCGTGTTATTTACGGCAGGTTGGGGCGAGGCAGATGAGTTGATCTGGGGAAGATTAAATCCCGATCGCTGAGCGATCCACCAAGCCCCCGCACCAAGTAAACCGCCTGTAACCAGCAGCGAAAGAATCAAAGCGGGTGTTTCATTTTTCTGTGTCATTTTCTAAACCCAAATCACACTATCGGAGTCTGACAAATCCTGCTTTTGCAACTAAATCTTGTCCCTGATTGGTTAAGAGCAATCTTGCGTATGCTTCACCTGCTTGCTCATCGACTTGACCATTTTGCTTCACAATCACAAATAAGTTGCGCGTAATTGGATATTGTCCGCTCTGAAATGCCGCTACATTTAACGATCGCGATTGTCCACAAGCGCTAGAACCTGCCTGCGGATCTTGATAGGGTGAAATCAATTCTTCTGGTTTTTTGCCCACGGGAATCGCTTTAATCGTACATTGCGGTACAATCTCCGGAGCCGAAGCGTAATAAATTGCACCCGGATTATTCGCAATTTCTCGAATCGCCTGAGTCGTACTGGAAATGTATCGAACATTATTTCCAAGCGGTTGTTTCTGCATTACGTTCTCGATGAAGAATTCGATCGTGCCGCTATCTTCAGGACGACGGGAAAGCGGAACGATCGCTAAGTCTGCGCCTCCGACTTGATTCCAGTTGGTGATTTTGCCTTCGTAGATATTTGCGAG
The DNA here is from genome assembly GCA_964242045.1 of uncultured Leptolyngbya sp. Classification (GTDB taxonomy): domain Bacteria; phylum Cyanobacteriota; class Cyanobacteriia; order Leptolyngbyales; family Leptolyngbyaceae; genus Leptolyngbya. The sequence goes on from CAXTDB010000011.1 coordinate 26,352, forward strand.
TTGCTCGATCGTCAATCCTTTGATCGCGAGATTCGCATTCACCGCAATCGCAATGCCATCGATCGCGATCGGAATTTCTTTTAATCCAAATCCTTTCTGCTTTGCGGCTTGAAGTTCAGATTCTTTCACCGGACGTGATGATTGAGCGAATGCAAGTTGATTGTCAATCAGCATTTGAATGCCTGTGCCTGATCCTGGTGCGCCTTGAATCGGATCGGTGTATCTCAGTCGAAAATTTGTCCAAACGATTTGCAAAGCGGAATCAATGTCGCGGCGCAGCGGTGCCCAAGTAGTACTACCACCATAGTTAAACAATCCCGATGGCACGTTTTGCACCGCTGCGAAAGAAAGTGCATCCCCGGTCGATTGATTTTGCGTTAGGGTCTGTGCGCTAGGATTCCACGATCGAGTCAACCACCAAAAGCCACCGCCTAAAATTCCAGCCACCAACAGCAACGACAGAACCAGCGCGGGAGTTTCGTTTTTTTGAGTCATAAAAATCGAGACACAAGTTTATAAATCAGGCGAAACAGTAGTGCGATCGCCAGTGCTATGAGTCCTGTAAATCCAGCAATGACCAGGATATTCAAAAACGGGTTTCCGGCTTGAATAAAGGCTCCTGCCCAGTTCAGTTGTCCCACGAATCCTACAGCTAGGAGTGAAATGATTGCCAAAATTAAGAAATCAACTTTCTCGATGAAGCGGAAGAACTGAGCCAAAATCAAAATTCCAACCAGCGCTAACCAAAACCCGGCGCTAATCGCTGTCGTTCCAAGCAAACTCACAAGCGCGATCGCAATCACTCCCCCTTCAAATCCGGTAAACAAAGCGCTGCTCATCATCTCGATCGTCGAAAATCTGGGGAGCGATGCTTGACGACGAGCGACAGGTTTGGGCGGGGTGACTAGAGGCTGAGGAGGCTGAGACACAGCGGGTTCTGGGGCAAGTGCGCTTAGCACTTGATTGGCGGACTGATAGCGATCGGCAGGCGCAAACCGCAACATCCGATCCAGCACATCGCCTAAACGAGAACTGACTTGAGCGAAGCTGCGCCATTTCCAAGTGTTGTTGTAGCTATCAAACAAATCTTGGGGCGCTTTGTTCGTTAGCAACATCACGCAGGTCACGGCTAGCGCATACAAATCACTCGACGGAAAAACCTGACTGCCTGACACTTGTTCGGGAGGAGCAAATCCGGCGGAATAAATTCCGGTGGAGCTTTGCGTATTGCCTACCGCTTTTGTGACAAATTTCACTGCACCAAAATCGAGCAGGTAAAAGCGTCCGTTTCTGTGGCGCATGATGTTAGAAGGCTTAATATCTCGGTGAATCGAGCCGTTTTCATGAACGAAATCGAGAATTTTCAGCACTTGATCGAGAACTTTCAGAATCTCAGTTTCTGGAAATTTCCCGGTTTGGGCAAGTTCTTCTTCGAGCGTTTGTCCGTCGATGTATTCTTGAACTAAGTAGAAAAATTTATCGTCTTTGCGCGTTTGAGCATTCGGAACGGTTAATTCAAAGAACGCAAACAGATCCGGAATCTGTGGATGTTCGCGTCCCAATTGCTCTAAGACTTCGGCTTCTCGTTCAAATAAATCTTGGGCAATTTTTAGCTGAGCAGGCTTAAGATTTCCAGAGGGCTGAAACTGTTTGACAACGCACTGACGCAGTTTCGGGGTGTAGCGATCGCGTCCTAAAAACGCCGCCCCGAATCCCCCCTGCCCTAGCAATTTTGCTGGCAAATACCGCCCCACTAAAATCAACGGCATTCCACAGTGCGTACAAAACTTTTGCGGAATCGATTTCAAAACGTTGGGGTCATCCAAATCCGGAAAATGATTCAGCGGACGGGCACAACCAGGACGAGTGCAGTGTATCTGCATAAATACGGGGATTCGGGGCGTGATGGTTCTAACTTAACTCAGTCTGTCAAGCACTGGCACGATCGATTGATATTTTTCTATCGTTCTAATTTAGCCAGTACCGATCGTGTCGAAACAATATGTCGATCGAGTCCCAATTCTTGTGGCGAAACTCCGATCGCCAGTGCGACAAGCTGTGACAAATGCAGCACAGGTAAACCGAGCGATTTTCCGATAGCTTGCTCAACTTCCGGTTGGCGAGAATCTAAATTCAAGTGACACAGCGGACAAGGTGTGACAATGCAATCGGCTCCAGCGGCGATCGCTTCTTCGATATGCGTTCCCGCCATTTTAAACGATTGATCGGTGGCATAACTTGAAAGCGGCCATCCACAGCACTGAGTTCGACCGCGATAATAAATTGGCGTTGCGCCGATCGCTTCAAACAAGTTCTCCATCGATTTTGGATTAAATGGATCATCGTAGGGATGGTCTTGTCCGCGTAAGAGATAACAGCCGTAGAACGCGGCGCACTTTAGACCTGAAAGTTTGTGCGTGACTTTTTGAGCGATCGCTTCTAATCCGTAATCTGCGACTAACGCCCAAAGTAAATGTTTTACCTCGCTCGTTCCTTTATAGGGCGAACAGCCTTCCTTCTTCAAAAAGCCATTCACCTGAGCCAAATAGTTTGAATCTGCGGATTTCAGCCGTTCATCCACGTGCCCGATCACACCTTGACAAGTACTGCAATGCGTTAATAACGGCAGATCTAATTCTTCTGCTAGTGCAATATTTCTTGCATTCACCGTATCTTCGAGCAGTTGCGAATCTTCTTTGAACGTACCTGATCCGCAACAGGACGCTTTCTTGAGTTCAATTAATTCGATTCCCAGCGATCGTGTGACCGCTTTGGTCGATTGATCCAACTCGCGACAAGCCCCTTGCGCCACACAACCGGGAAAATAAGCGTACTTCAGTGCCATAACATACTCAAGCGAAGCGTTCGCTTTCGATAGTACTGCGAAGTTGAGCGATCGATTACGCTTGTGAATCTTTCTCCAATGATTCCTTTGATTTCCTTATGATTAATTCATCATTTGAGCGGCAGAAATTCTCAAGTCGAGATTTTTAGCAGAATCGTGGCAGAATATTCACCGCACCGTCGAATCTGATGTGTGTATCCGCAATCAGATAAGATGAAAAAATGCTCAAAACCGTATCGTCGCAAAGACCGGAAATCGGGTGAGTAAATCCTTTCATTTAGTGAGATTTGTTGCTGCTGCAACCCAAGAGGAACTATGAGCGAGACTGAAATTTTTGATAAAGTCCAGAAAATCGTGTCGGAACAGTTGGGCGTTGATACCGCCAAAGTTGTTCCCGCTGCGAGTTTTGCAAACGATTTGGGCGCAGATTCGCTCGATACCGTCGAGTTGGTGATGGCGCTTGAAGAAGAATTCGACATCGAAATCCCTGACGAAGCGGCAGAAGAAATCGCCACAGTCCAGTCGGCAGTTGATTACATCAGCGGCAAAGTTGCAGCATCCGCATAATGAGCGGGAGTCGGGAGTCGGGAGAGGGCAATTATCCTTTCCTACTCCCTATTCCCTGCTCCCTACTCCTTTTCTTTATTGGACATCATGACTAATTCGGTAAATAAGCGCGTGGTTGTCACAGGACTTGGTGCAATTACGCCGATCGGGAATACGCCTTCTGAGTATTGGGACGGGTTAATGACCGGGCGCAACGGCATCGCCCCGATTACGCTGTTTGATGCGTATCGGCACGATTGTCGCTTCGGGGCTGAGGTAAAAGGCTTCGACCCACATCAATATATGGATCGCAAAGAAGCAAAGCGGATGGATCGCTTTTGTCAGTTTGCGGTGTCAGCCAGCAAGCAGGCTTTAGAAGATGCGAACTTTACAATCAATGACCTGAATGCAGAACAGGTTGGCGTTTTGATCGGAACGGGCATCGGTGGCTTGAAAGTGCTGGAAGATCAGCAAGAAGTGAATCTGACCAAAGGGCCCGACCGCTGTAGTCCGTTTATGATTCCGATGATGATCGCGAACATGGCAGCCGGATTAACCGCGATTCACATCGGCGCGAAGGGTCCGAATTCTTGTTCGGTGACAGCTTGCGCGGCGGGATCTAACGCGATCGGGGATGCCTTTCAATGGATTCGACGCGGTTACGCTCAAGCAATGATTTGTGGCGGAACCGAAGCCGCTGTGACACCGTTGGCTGTTGCCGGATTTGCCGCGTGTAAAGCACTTTCGCTTAGAAATGACGATCCAACTCATGCCAGCCGCCCGTTCGATAAAGATCGCGATGGCTTCGTTCTGGGTGAAGGTGCTGGAATTCTCCTGCTAGAAGAAATGGAACACGCTCTAGCCCGTGGCGCGAAAATCTACGCGGAAATCGTCGGTTACGGTGTCACCTGCGATGCGTATCACATTACCGGACAAACTCCAGGCGGAAAAGATGCGGCAAGAGCGATGCAGTTCTGTCTTAAAGACGGTGATTTGACTCCGGATCAAGTGGATTACGTCAATGCTCACGGAACCAGTACGCCCGTCAACGATCCGAACGAGACGATGGCAATTAAGACGGCACTGGGCGATCGCGCTCATCAAATCGTGGTGAGTTCCACGAAATCGATGACCGGACACTTACTCGGCGGTTCGGGTGGAATCGAAGCAGTCGCAACCGTGATGGCGATCAAACACGATCGCGTTCCCCCAACAATTAATTTAGTCGAGCCTGATCCAGAATGTGATTTGGATTACGTCGCCAACGAGAGCCGCGATCGCGTTGTCAATGTCGCACTGTCGAACTCATTTGGTTTTGGCGGGCACAACGTCACGCTGGCGTTTAAAAAGTTTGCGCCTTGAGCTTGAACTGTCTACCGTTATCTAGGATTATTAGGAGGCTGTTATCGAATAACAGTTTCTGATATATTTTTCTGATTAGGTATTTTTGCCTACTATTCCTCATAATGGAATCAGAGATTCGTGTTCGTTCCGAATTCTTCCGTTATCGCTCAATCGTCGTTCATTCTTAACAGAAATCATGGTCGTTGCAGCCCAGTCACTCGAAGAACTTTGCATTAATTCGATTCGCTTCTTAGCGATCGATGGCGTTGAAAAAGCGAAATCCGGACATCCAGGTTTACCAATGGGTGCGGCTCCGATGTCCTTCGTGCTGTGGGATAAGTTCCTGCGGTTCAATCCGAAGAATCCAAAATGGTTTAATCGCGATCGCTTCGTTTTGTCCGCGGGTCACGGCTCAATGCTGCAATATGCGCTGCTTTATTTGACGGGTTACGACAGTGTAACGCTCGACGATATCAAACAATTCCGCCAACTCGGATCGCGCACTCCTGGACATCCCGAAAACTTTGAAACCGCTGGGGTTGAAGTGACGACGGGTCCTTTGGGTCAAGGGATTTGTAACGGAGTTGGCTTGGCAATGGCGGAAGCGCACATGGCTGCGACTTTTAACAAGCCAGATGCGACGATCGTCGATCACTATACCTACGTGATTTTAGGTGATGGCTGTAACATGGAAGGCGTTTCCGGTGAAGCGTGTTCGCTGGCTGGACACTTGGGACTCGGTAAACTAATCGCGCTGTACGACGACAACCACATCTCGATCGATGGCGATACCTCAGTTTCCTTTACCGAAGATGTCGGTAAGCGCTACGAGGCTTATGGTTGGCAAGTCATCGTCGTTCCCGATGGCGATACCAATTTAGAAGCAATTCAAGCCGCGATCGAAGAAGCAAAGAAAGAAACCGAAAAGCCGACCTTGATCAAGGTGAGAACGACGATCGGATTTGGCTCACCGAACAAAGCCAATACCGCAGGCGTTCACGGTGCAGCCTTGGGTGGCGATGAAGTTGCAGCGACTCGGAAGAATCTCGGATGGGATTACGAACCGTTCGTCGTGCCTGAAGATGCTTTGAATCACTGGCGCAAAGCGATCGATCGCGGTGCAAAACTCGAAGAAGAATGGAACGCGACTTTCGCTCAGTACAAATCGAAGTACGGCGAAGAGGCTGCTTTATTCGAGCGGATGTTGAGCGGCAAGCTTCCTGACGGTTGGGAGAAGTGTTTGCCGACCTACGCCCCAGAAGATAAAGGTCTGGCAACTCGTCAAACTTCTGAGAAGACCTTGAACGCGATCGCGCAAGCTCTTCCCGAACTAATCGGCGGTTCCGCTGACTTAACCCACTCGAACTTAACCCTACTGAAAGGCTTCGGCGACTTCCAAAAAGGCTCTTACCAAAATCGTAACCTCCGCTTCGGAGTCCGTGAACACGGCATGGGCGCAATTTGTAACGGGATTGCTCTACATGGTTCCGGTTTGATTCCGTACTGTGCGACCTTCTTGGTGTTTGCTGACTATATGCGGGCAGCGATTCGCCTTTCCGCACTGTCAGAAGCAGGAGTCATCTACGTCATGACTCATGACTCAGTTGCTCTGGGTGAAGACGGTCCGACGCACCAACCCGTTGAAACGATCGCATCGTTACGCGTGATTCCGAATCTCTTGGTCTTCCGTCCTGCCGACGGTAATGAAACTTCTGGGGCTTATAAAATTGCGATCGAGCGTCGTCATCAACCTTCACTGCTCGCGATGACTCGTCAAGCCTTGCCGAATTTGGATGGAAGCTCGATCGATGCAGTCGCGCGGGGTGCTTACATTCTTTCCGGCAGCGATGATCTACCCGACATCATCTTAGTGGGAACCGGAAGCGAAGTGAGTCTCTGTGTGACGGCAGCGGAAAAACTTCGGGCTGAAGGTCACAAAGTTCGCGTCGTCTCGATGCCTTGTTGGGAACTGTTCGAGGAGCAAGACGAAGCTTACAAGAACACGATTTTCCCGAAAGCGGATCAAAAACGTCTCGTTGTTGAAGCAGCATCGAGCTTTGGCTGGCAGAAATATATGGGCAGCGAAGGTGACATGATCAGCATCGAGCGCTTTGGGATTTCGGCTCCGGGGGGTGAAGCGATGAAGAAATTCGGCTACACCGTCGAGAATGTTGTCGATCGAGCTAAAGCCGTGATGGGTAAATAACCGCAAGTTTTGCTTTGAGTGATAAATTGCAAGCCCTCAGAAATTCTGGGGGCTTTTTTGTTAGAAGTGATGAGCCATGAAAGTTCGTGAAGTGATTAAACTGATAGAGGAAGATGGTTGGTATTTGGCAAGAACAAAAGGCAGTCATCGGCAGTTCAAGCACTCTGTAAAGTCGGGTTTGGTAACAGTTCCAGGAAAACCCTCAGATCATTTAGCGCCGGGAACATTAAATAGCATTTTCAAGCAAGCCCAATTTACAGAAGACTTTGAAGAGGAGAAAGAATAATGCGTTATGCAGTTGTAATCGAAAAAGCACCCGGAAACTACTCAGCTTATGTGCCGGATTTACCTGGATGTGTGGCAACCGGGTTAACGCTTGAAGAAGTAGAACATCAAATCCAGGAAGCAGTCGAGTTTCATCTAGAAGGAATGCGGCAAGAAGGATTGTCAATTCCTGAGCCGACGACGCTGTGTGAATATGTAGAAGCGTAAAAGTGCAAGCAATTTTAGTAGCGATGAAAAATGATTGTTGTCGATCGTACAACGTCTGAAGTTTATGATTGTGTGCTCGATCGAGCAACTTCCGGCGCGTCAAACCAAGTTCGATCGATGTGACAACCTAAATGTTGCTGAATTCGCAGTAAATCCGCTTCAGCATTACCTAAACAGGTCGTGGCTCCCGGTGAAGGCGTAACATTAAACCGAATGCCATGACCCGGATCAATTTCTGCTTGTCCCAAAATGAGTTTACCCTGCGTTTTATCAATCAATTGAGGACGAATCCCGCCGACTTCATGAGCAAACTCTAGATCTCCTAGCTGCAAAGACGGCACAATCTTCCGCGCATCTTTCAGAAATAGGCGGCGATTGATCATCGGCACTTCAAACGCGATGTTCTTAAAGATGTAGTTGCGAATATCTCGCACTCTAAACAAGTCCCATAGAACTGCACTCACACTCCGATCGAGGCGAAGGACTTCCAAATAGTCCACAAAGGTTTGAAGGTTATAGCGCTCTAGCAGCGGCAACGGTAGCGCAGTCGGACCAAAGCGAGTCTTTCCGGGCTGAGTCACATCTGGATCGCCGTGAATCGCCGCAAACGGAAGTTTATTATTCTGAACGGTGTAAACTTTGCCGTTGAGAACTTGAGGCGTGTAGTAGAAATTTCCCGCGACGGGCAGACAAGAATAGTTCAGTCCGATCCCCATGCGGTGAGCGAACAATAAGCTGTGTCCTCCAGCAGAAACCACAACAAAGCGAGCGGTGATCGACTCACCCGCGATCGTAATCCTATAATTCTCTCCAACTTGCTCGATCGATTGAACCGGACTTCCGAGCTTAAGACCCACAGTTTTATCTGAAACTTCCTGCGCTTGCTCCACCATTGACTGAGCTAAAGCACCATAGTCAACAGCAGTGTAATCATTTGGAACCGCGATCGCGACTAATTCTTCAGGTCGATCGTGCCCATTCACTTTGACTACATTCGGTTCGACTTCAGCAATTTGAGTTTTTTCAAGCAGTTGCATTCTCTCAAAATGCGGCTTAAATGCTTCATACCGTTGCCGTAAAATATTACTTTCTTCGGTTCCAACCCCGATCACCATCTTGGAATAGCGATGAATTACTCGATCGCGCATAACAGGGGGTAACTCAGTTGCATAACGCACGAGCATCTCTGCCGATCGCCGCACCTTGAGGGCTTTCTCTAAGCTGTAGTTGGTTTCGATGTCGCCACAATGAATTGTCTGACTATTGTTGGTGGGCTTGGAGTTGACTGTAGCAACGCGCGGATATTTCTCGATCAGTGCGACACGCTTGAGATCGGTGAATTTTGCAAGCGAATACAGTAAAGCGGCTCCGGCAACGCCACCTCCAACAACTACGACATCGTAAACCTGATCTGCCATTTGCTTAGAGTTCGATAGAGTCTTCAGTTTATTTACCCTAGCGTACCCATGTTTGGATGTGTTTGGTTTTTCAGGGAATGCTCACGATCGCAAATCTCATTTCAAATCGCGATCGCGGCGCTGCTTGTTGAAAGCGATCGCTTAAAGGTTTCATCTCGCTAAAGATTGCGTGTTCGTATAATAGATTATCGAAGCATGTATTTTTCAGAAACAAAATGCAGCCAAGCAACCTACAGCAAAATGTCAATGTTGCCTTAATCGAATCTCTCGTTCAAGCGATCCGATCGCTTTCTCCGGCTGAACAAGCTTTACTAGAAGAGAAGCTTTGGACTTCAATCCCTGAAGCTTCCACGTTAGAACTAATGAAACTTGTCGAGCAGGGAGGAGCTTTTGACTTCTGGCATGATGAACCTGATATTTACACGCTCGAAGATGGAGAACCCATCAAACAATGACCAAAGAAGACGTTGTTCTGGTCAATTTTCCATTCACTGACCTCAGCCAAACAAAGCTTCGGCCTGCTCTTGTTGTTTGGGTCAGTCCGAATGCAGAAGATGTTGTTGTTTGTGCCATTACCTCGCAGAACTTGCAGACGCTTCAACCCGAAGATTTCTTGATTGAGATAACTGATTCTGAGTTCTCTGAAACAGGTTTGCGGATTTCGTCAAAAATTCGAGTAACTCGCGTGGCTACGTTGCAGCGATCGCTTTTACTCAAGAAGCTGGGCAAATTGGGCACAGAGCAGAGAAAAGGACTCAATCTTAAATTGGTTGAGGTATTTCAGGTTTGATCGCGTTTAATTGCGATCGCTCATTACTGCATTTTCCGCTTCTTGAGTTGAGTCAAACAACCACTGTCTAGCATCATTCATCAACGCATCTTCGGCAGCGCGCGGTAACTGCACTTCAACGCCGTTCGTGACTGCACCCAGTAGACGTAAACTTGCAGTTTCGGTGAGTTGGTCGATCGCTTCTTCGAGTAGACTTTGCTGGGTCACACCTGGACGAGTGACTAAGACCATGCCATCGGTGAACGGCTCTAACAGTAAGGCATCATTGCACTGGCTTAAGGGCGGGGAATCGAGAATCACTAAATCAAAGCGTCCGCGTGCATCTTCAAGTAAACGACGAAGTTCGCTCGATTCGAGCAGCGAGGCAGCAGACGGCTGCGAGCCTGGACTTGGCACAACATAAAGGTTCTCAACGTCGGGAGCGAGCCGAATACAATCGCTAATCTGTCCAAAATACCGCAGCGGTTCGAGTTGACTATCAGGATCAGGGGCGAGATTAACCCGGTGAGCGGCAGAAGCCGATCGCAGATCTGCTTCAATCAACAACGTTCGTTTTCCTGCACGAGCCGACGCGATCGCCAAATTGTAAGCCGTGGTTGTTTTACCTTCGTTCTCGATCGTGCTAATCATCATGATCACGCGCAGATTTTTTGTTTCTGTGAGTCGAAGATTACTGCGAAACCGCTCGTAGTATTCAGCGTAGGGTGAATCGGGTTTGATCAGAATCGGAGAGTCATTTGGAATAAAAGATTTAATTAGCGGTAAGATGCCTAAAATCGTTACATCGCGCTGAAGAATTGCTTCGCGCAATTCTTCAGCCGTATAGATTGTGCCTTCGAGCGTGTCGAGCAAGAAGATTATGCCCGCTCCAACGACTAAGCCGACGATCGCGCCGACTGCCAGCGTGATTGGGATGCTTTTCGGCGCTTTCACACCTGTTGGTGACACAGTTGGCGATTGAGTCATCCCCAAGCTACTCACAATTTCAACCTCAGCCGCTCTTGCATCTACAAGTTTTTGCTGCATCTGATCGTAAAGGTTTTTCTTCAGTTTTACTTGGTCTTCAAGCCGCGTCCGTTCTAGCTGCTTGTTCGGAATGGTGGAGAACTGTTGTCGAAGCTCTTGTTCCGATCGCAGCGTTGAGGCAATCTGCTGCTGTAGCGATTCTTGCTGTGTTTTCAAATTGACGAGGGTATTTGCCAATTGTTGTCTGGCGGGATCGAGGCTGCTATCTTGTCGCACATTTGCCACAAACGGAGCAACCTCACCATTGCCGCCGATCACTTCGGTTGCTCGTTTGCGAATTTCTTCTTCATATGCCTGCTGTTGTTTCCGCAGCGTGACGATTTGAGGATGTTCCGGTCGCAGATCTTTGAGTAAGACCGACATTTGTGATTCGATTTGCTGGAGTTGGGCGCGTAGACTGGCAATGATCGGATCAGCACTTA
>CAXTDB010000012.1:0-36025 GCA_964242045.1 uncultured Leptolyngbya sp.
ACCAAAGTATTCATATTCGGCGCATTGCGGCGGAGTCCTTGCCAACCGTCTACGATCATCGATCGACCCGGAAAGATCAGCGCGGCGATCGCAAGTCCGCAGTGAAACCAAACATTGCTCAGTCCAAGAAAATCGACGTGAAGATGACCGATCGTAGAAAAAGCGAGGAGAAGGATCGCGATCGCGAGTTGTCGAGTTTGCCGCTGCATTTCGGCTTGGCGGCGTTCAGTTAAATCGGGAGCGTCAACATATTCTGCGGTGCGGGGTTGGCTTGGAAAGCCCGCTTCTGTGAGTTTTGTCGCGAGAATCGTGGGATCGATCGACGAATCGCATTCAACGGTAGCGAGTTCGGTGACAAGATTAACCGTTGCAGACTTTACGCCCGGTTGTTGAGTGAGTTGCTTTTCGACGGCTCGGACACACCCGGCACACTTCATTCCGGTGACATCGAGCGTGACGGTTTCGTGCGATTCAGCAGTAGGGGGTAAAACAGTTTGCGACAAGATCCAGCGCTCCGGTCAGTAAAATATCTTCTCTCTTGAGCGTAGAAGATGTTTTGCTGAATTGACCGAGAAATTTAGAGTTTCTTAGTCTTGAGGATCTTTTGAGCGACTGTTTTGCCGAATCCAAGCAAAATGAATCAAAATACTGGTAGCAATGGGACAAAGTATCAGATAGCTTTGAAAGATGAAATGTGTATTCAACGATGAGACTGCATTGAAATACACCATTCCTCCTACTGAGCAGAGAATCAAGAGTGACGGTTTCTTCGCTTTAAAAGCCATATTTAAAATCCGTATATTAAAGCATTCTTTTGTTATCGCAGCGCTCTATCATCGCTGATTTAAGAGCGCTGACGATTTTCATACATCAAAGTGGTAGCGAATCGAGCCTGTTTTGGAATCATTCGTGACTTCAGCGTAACCCGCTTTAGTTGCCTCGTGAAGTAAGGCTTTGACCTGCTCTGGATCAAGCTCAGTGTGCATTGCAGCTTGTGCGATCGACAACTGACCCCCATGCTCCTTTGCAGCTTTTAACAGCTTTTGCATCGGAGCGACTGCCGCAGAAGCCGATGTAGGTATCGTCTGTAACTGCTCTCGAAGTTGGGGAATATCTCCGAGATTTAAGTTGATCGTTTGATTAACGTTAGCTGAGGCTGTACTGCCACGCAAATAAGCATTTCTAGCATCAACCGCGCCCGGAATTAATGCTAAATCAATCAACTGTCCAATTCCGCACAAACCAAAGGTGAATAGATACAGTAAACCTATTCCAATCTGTCCTGTGTAAAATCGTTGAACACCGCAAATTCCAAACAAGCATAAACACCAGAGGATGTAAGCCGTTCCCGAATTGATTTGCTGCATAGATAAAGCCTTTTCCTATTGAAAACTTCCATCGTCTAGAATGCCCAGTCCAATCAAAGTAAAACTATTATGCGAATGGAATCAGTAGCATAATAACCACCTGTGTATTCATCTTTCTTAGAAGCTATTCCGGATACTGAGACCAAAAATAAAGAATTTTAATTTTGCAGTGTTTTTATTGAATTGAAGCAAGAGCATTTAAGACTTTGTGTTTACAGATACGACTAGAACACTGCGAGATCAAGGATCATGAAAGGCTCTCGTTTCATCGATACTGCTACTGCTGAAAGAAGCACCTTAAAGTTATGAAAGGGCTAATTCAATATCTCTACAAAATTAAGCCCAGTAAAGCAATTCTTTGGTGCTACCTGATTTGGTACGGGGTCACGGTTTATTTTTACTTTGATCCTTCGCTCAAAATTTGGATGAATTCGATCGGTATTAGTGCCGTAATCGGAACGGGTTTACTGTTCAGCGTTTCGGCTCAGGGTACGCGAGATCATTGGCAAACATTCAGGCTGTATCTGATGCCCTTCTGCGTCTCCAGTTTTTCGGCTTTAATCAAAGGGCAAGGCTTTTTTGTGTTTGTGTCGCCGCGAATCGGAGAAACGATCGTGGCAGTCGCGCTCTGTGCAATGTTCTTGAGTACGATCGCGATCGTTAAAATCGCACTGAAGAAGGGCTAGTTATCCTCGTTTCGGTTCCCTTGGGAACGCTGAAAGAATGTTTTCGTGATCGTTTGGAGCGTTATGGGTTCACGTTCTTTGCGACGTTTGCGGTGGTGCAGCGCGGAATTATGGCGGCGTTTGCGCGATCGAGTCTGTTCTTCAACGCCTTCGTCTGATGCAGGCTTGCGTTGTGGCTCGATGTTTTCGTCTTTTGTCAGCCACCAATCGACAATAAATCCGCTAGCAATTCCCCCGATCGCACCGAGCGTGATGCTGTAGAGCGCAGGGTAGCCAATCCCATAGAGGCTAAGAAGGAATAATAGCCAAATCTGAAGTCCGACGGCAAAGCCTTTAGAAACTGGTTCTCCTTTCGCTGGTGCCACGATCGTTGATCCCTAGAATGCTTTACGAAGATACAGCAGATTTTGCACGAGTGCGCGATCGAATCCGCTGATTGCTCTTATTATGGCGGGTTTTCGCAAGTTTGAACGATTAGCGATCGACTGATCCCATAACTAAATCAATGCTTGCCAAAATTACAAAAATATCGGCAACTTTGCGCCCTCGAAGTAATTCAGGTAGCAATTGCAGATTGTTGTAATCTCCAGGGCGAATCTTCCAGCGCCACGGAAATACATGATCATCGCCAATGATGAAAATTCCTAGTTCGCCTCGACCGGATTCCACCCGAACATAATGTTCACCTTTCGGAATTTTGAAAGTCGGCGCAATCTTCTTGGCAATGAATTGATAGTCAGTACGATTCCACTCGGATTTAGATCCTGATTCAATTCGCTTGGCTTCTAAACTCTCGTAAGCCCCACCGGGAAGCCCTGCTAAGGCTTGCTGAATAATTTTGATTGATTCGCGCATTTCTCGCAAGCGCACTGCATATCTGGCAAAACAATCGCCTGCTGTTTCCCACTGCACGTTCCACTCTAACTCGTCATAGCATTCGTAATGGTCAACTTTGCGTAGGTCCCATATCACACCCGAAGCGCGTAACATTGGCCCTGTTACTCCCCAATTGATCGCAGCTTCGCGAGTTAGCACGCCAATTCCTTCGGTGCGTCGTCGAAAAATTGGATTGTCGCTCATCAATCGTTCGTACTCATCTAAGGTGGGCGGCAGATAGTGACAGAAGTCTGCACACTTATCAATCCATCCGTACGGTAAATCGGCAGCAACCCCTCCCACGCGGAAATAGTTGTGATTGATCATGCGATAGCCTGTGATTGCTTCAAACAGATCGAGGATCAGTTCTCGATCGCGCATCGTCGGAAAGAACAACGCCTGTGTGCCGACATCTCCCACAAATGGTCCTAACCACAGCAAATGATTCACAATGCGCGTCAGTTCGAGCATGATCATCCGAATATAACTCGCACGTTTCGGAACTTCGATCTGAGCTAACTTCTCAACCGCATTCACGCTAACTGCCTCATTAAACATGCCGCCGTAGTAGTCCCATCGACTCGTGTAGGGAATGAACATCGTTGTCGTGCGGTTTTCGGCGATCTTTTCCATGCCGCGATGAAGATAGCCGATCACAGGTTCACAGTCGATTACATCTTCACCATCTAACGTGACAATGATGCGAAAACAGCCGTGCATCGCGGGATGGTGAGGTCCCATATTGATCACCATCGGTTCGGTTTTGGTTTCGATCCAGCCCATGGTTTGAACTCCTGACGTTTCTTTTCACTATCAGGAATTGAAATGCGATCGTCTTGTAGATTCGTCCAGTTTTTGTAGATTCGTCCTACGATTTTTGAATCATGCGCGGTGTGACTCCAAGCAGCTTTTTACAATGTCGGTGCAAATGACTTTGATCCACAAATCCAACTTGCTTAGCAACCTCTGCGATCGACATCCTCCCTACAATCAACAATTCTTTTGCCCGCTCGACTCGCGCCCGAATCACAAACTGATGCGGTGTCACTCCCGTCGATTGTTTGAACAACTGTGAAAAATAGTGCGGACTCATGTTCGCGATCGCACTCAATTCGCTTAAACTCAGATCTTGATCCAAATGAGCGTGAATATAATCCACAACACAGCGTAAACGCGATCGAGATAAACCGTTAGTATGTTCTTGAATTAAAACTCGTCGGGTTGAGTAATGCTGTGAGAGATGAACGATTAACGCATTTGACAACGACTCGCCATACAGCCGACTTGCACAGCCATCTTGTTCTAAAACTGTTTTGAGTGCTAGTCCAATCTGATGAACTAACGGATCGTACAGCGCAAATTGTGGGATGAGTTCGATTGAATCAACCTCGATCGCTTGGGTTATCTTGATCGGATCAAAGCCGAAGAACATCACTCCGCCCCAGTCAAACCAGCGACTCTGACAGCCAACACGCGCCGGAACCAGCACCATGTTGCCGTTTGCAACTTGTTCCCGCTGAAACTTTCCATCAATCGATCGCTCTGCCACTTGTGAGTGATTCGTCTGCGTAAAGATAGCCAGCGTATGTTGGATCGAAAAGACTTCAGCCGTTTCTCCGGGTGGCATATAGTCATAGCCAAAGCAAATTCCATCCCAGCTAGCAGCACGGTTCGTGAGTTGAGGCGATCGCGCAAATACCCGCTGATATCCTGCCTCTCCTTCTTTGGCAAAGTCGATCGTGAGCGCCATAAATTCTAAAGTCAAGAATTTCTTTCACCGTAATCGATCGATCTCGTGATATGTCATTAAGATCAGCAAAATTTTAAGAAGCGCTCATGACACAAACTCTGGTTTCTACTGCATTTCGAGTTGGAATCGCGGGACCTGTCGGATCAGGCAAAACGGCGTTAGTCGATGCGCTCTGTAAAGCGATGCGCGATCGCGCTCAAATCGCCGTTGTGACTAATGATATTTACACCCAAGAAGATGCTAAGTTTCTCGTGCGATCGCAGGCGTTAGAACCCGATCGCATTCTCGGTGTCGAAACTGGAGGCTGTCCGCATACGGCAATTCGCGAAGATGCGTCGATGAATCTTGCCGCGATCGACCAGCTTGAACAACAGTTTCAGAACTTAGAGCTAATTTTTGTTGAGAGCGGCGGTGATAATTTAGCCGCAACGTTTAGCCCGGAACTAGTAGATCTGAATATCTATGTGATTGATGTTGCAGGCGGTGACAAAATTCCGCGCAAAGGTGGTCCTGGCATTACAAAATCCGATCTTTTGGTGATTAACAAAATCGACCTCGCGCCTTATGTCGGCGCGGATTTGCAAGTGATGGAGCGAGATGCTAAGAAAATGCGGGGAGAAAAGCCTTTTGTTTTTACAAACCTTAAAACTGGTGCAGGACTAGAGACAATTATTGACTTTGTGACAGCCTACGCAGGGCTGAATTTGAAGCAAAGATAACAAAATAATTCTAAAAAAAGTGATTTGCTATACAATTTCTTGAAAATCCTAGCCATAGTATTTCAGAGTTATTACTGAAGCTCGAAATCGCGATTTCTGCGATCGCTCCTCCGCAGAAGCAGTCTCTTTTCGGGGGCTGTTCGATCGCCTTGGCTTGATTCAACAGTCACTACATTTTTGGGACATGACAAAATCATTTGGACGGCGCGAATTTATCGTCTTTGGCTCCACTCTTGCCGGGAGCGTTCTGCTAAAATCTTGCGGCGCTCCGCCCACTGGATCGACAGGATCAACTTCTAGCAGTTCTCCCGCTGCTTCCCCCGCAGCCAGCACCGCTGCACCTGGAAACTCGATCAAAGTCGGAATTCTCCACTCGCTTTCTGGCACGATGGCAATTTCGGAAAAAAGCGTCGTTGATGCGGAACAGTTGGCGATCGAAGAAATCAACAAGTCGGGCGGTGTGTTGGGCAAGCAAATCGAAGCGGTTGTTGAAGACGGCAACTCGGATTGGCCCACCTTCGCTGAAAAAGCAAAGAAATTGATCGACCAAGACAAAGTTGCAACGGTGTTCGGCTGTTGGACTTCAGCTAGTCGGAAAGCCGTTCTGCCCGTATTCGAGTCGAAAAAACACTTGCTGTGGTATCCGGTACAGTACGAAGGGCAAGAATGCTCGAACAATGTGTTCTACACAGGTGCTGCTCCTAACCAACAGATCGAACCCTCAGTCGAATGGCTGCTGAAGAACAAAGGGAAAGAGTTCTTTTTGGTAGGATCAGACTATGTGTTCCCGCGGACTGCAAACACGATCATCAAAGCGCAACTCGCAGCATCCGGTGGCACAACCAAGGGCGAGGACTACATTCCCTTGGGTAACACTGATGTCAAGTCCGTTGTAGATAAGATCAAGCAAGCGCTACCCAACGGCGGCGTGATTTACAACAGCTTGAACGGTGACACCAACGTGGCATTCTTCAAAGAACTGCAAGCCTCTGGCTTGACTCCAGATAAATATCCATCGATGTCAGTGAGCATCGCCGAAGAAGAAGTGAAAGCGATCGGCGTTGACTATCTCAAAGGTCACTATGCGGCTTGGAACTATTTTCAAACGGTAGATACGCCTGCAAGTAAGAAGTTTGTGCAAGCATTCAAAGCGAAATACGGCAACGATCGCGTGGTGAATGACCCGATGGAAGCCGCTTATATCATGGTTTATCTGTGGAAGCAGTCGGTTGAGAAAGCAGGGGGCGCGGACAATCTCGACAAAGTGAAAGCGGCGGCTTATGGTCAGACGTTTGATGCACCCGAAGGCAAGGTAACGATGAACACGAACCATCACTTGTCGAAGTATGTGCGGATTGGTCAAGTCGGAGACGATGCCTTGTTCAAAATCGTGTCTGAAGGCAAGGAAGCTGTGAAGCCTATTCCTTGGAACCAATTTGTGGCAGAAACGAAAGGCTTTGCCTGCGACTGGTCTGACCCTGCTAAGGGCGGTAAGTATAAGACCACCTAGACTCAACACTGCACTCTGTATCGTAGAGTTCCATTTTCAGAAAAGTTTGGCTCTACGATACATCTTCATCAGCGATCGAACGGAGAAAGCTTTGCTATCAGGACTTTTAAACGGAATTTTTAGCGGCGTGAGTGTTGGGTCAGTTTTATTGCTGGCAGCACTGGGGTTAGCGATCGTGTTCGGACTCATGGGCGTGATCAACCTGGCGCACGGTGAGTTAATGATGCTCGGCGCTTACACCACGTTCGTTGTGCAAAATGCGCTCAAACCGCTGGGCGGAGTTTGGTTTGATATCTACATTTTTGTGGCTTTGATTGCGGCGTTTATGGTTACGGCTCTATTTGGCGTTGTGCTAGAGCGAGGCGTAATTCGATATCTATATGGGCGACCGCTGGAAACACTGCTGGCGACTTGGGGCGTGAGTTTGATTCTGCAACAGTTGGTGCGGAGTGTGAGTTGGCAGTTGATTGTGCTGATTGTGGTGTTCTGTGCATTGTTTTTTGGAGCGATGTGGATTTTGGCGCGCCGCCCGAACTATGAGCAGATTCGCGGTTGGTCGATCGCGCTGCTGCTGCCGCTGTCGGCTGCGATCGCCATCATCATCAGCAATACGATCGGGCAACTCTACGGATTAGCCGTGGCAAAACCCTGGTTTGGCGCACAAAACGTTGATGTGACTGCACCGCGCTGGTTACGCGGAGGATTGTCGATCGCGGGAACACAGCTTTCTTACGCGCGGATTTTTATCATCTTTTTGACGATCGCTTGTGTGCTGGGTGTCTACTGGTTTCTGAATAAAACGCCTTGGGGCTTACGAATTCGAGCAGTGACTCAGAATCGCAGTATGAGTTCTTGTCTCGGAATTCCAACTCAGAAAGTCGATGCTTTGGCATTTGCGCTCGGATCAGGACTTGCTGGAATTGCGGGTTGTGCGGTGAGCTTACTTGGCTCAGTCGGACCGAACACCGGACAAAACTACATTGTCGATGCGTTCATGATCGTCGTGGTCGGTGGGGTTGGAAAGTTAGTTGGAACGATTATTGCGGCGTTAGCGATCGGAACTGCAAACTACATCATCGGCTCGAATGTGTTAGTCGATGCGTTTAGCTTCTTTCCACCACTGTCTGAGTTCTTCAGGTTTTTCTCGACGATCAGCATGGCAAAGGTGATGGTGTTTGCATTAATCATTGTGTTTCTGCAATTCCGTCCCGCTGGACTATTTCCGCAAAAAGGACGAACCGTGGATGCTTAGGGAGAAGTTGACGTGAATAAAGAAGCGCCTTGGTGGAAGCAGCGATCGTTTTTGATCGAAGCTGGAATTGTTGTGGCGATCGCGATCTCTTTGATTTACATTGTGCCGAATGTTTTGGTTGGCATCGGGCAGGCGTTTCGAGTTGGCTTATTAGGGCGATTTTTGGCATTGGCGATCGCAGCGTTAGGAATTGACTTGATCTGGGGCTATACAGGGATTCTAAGCCTAGGACACGGCTTGTTTTTTGCGCTGGGCGGCTACAGTTTGGCGATGTTCTTGCAGTTGCAGATTCCCGCTGGACAGCTACCCGATTTCTTTAATTTATATGGTGTCACTGAACTTCCGGCGTTTTGGCTGCCGTTTTACTCGCTGCCGTTTACCGTTTTTGCGATCGTGTTTTTGCCTGCGATCGTCGCAGCGATTCTCGGTTATTTGGTGTTCCGTAATCGCATTCGCGGCGTTTATTTCTCGATTCTGACTCAAGCGGCACTAATCGTTTTCTTCAACTTCTTCAACGGTCAGCAAAAACTGATCAATGGAACAAATGGGTTGAAAACTGATACAGCAACGCTGTTTAATCAAACAGTGGGCGATCCGCCGACGCAGTGGACGTTCTACATTCTCACGGTTTGGTTGCTGGTGGCGGGCTATGCACTGTGTCGCTGGCTCACGAGCGGCAGACTGGGGCGGTTACTAGTTGCGGTTCGAGATGATGAACCTCGGTTGCGGTTCTCTGGCTACGATCCCACTGCATTTAAAGTATTGGTCTTTGCGGTTTCTGCTGCATTAGCGGGAGTTGCAGGCGCATTGTTCACGGTGCAATCGGGAATTGTTTCGCCAAAAGCGATGGATATTGCATTCTCGATCGAAATGGTGATTTGGGTTGCTGTTGGCGGTCGCGGTACGTTAGTCGGTGCAATTCTCGGTACGCTGATTGTCAACTTTGCCAAGAGCATCTTGAGCGAACAGTTTCCCCAGTTCTGGTACTTTTTCCAAGGTGCATTGTTCCTCACGGTGGTTACGGTGCTGCCGGGCGGATTGATCGGCTGGATCGGCACAGACGGACTCGACTTTGTGCGATCGCGCATCCTCGGTAAACGCAAGTTAATGACCTACCCAAGCTTAGAAGAAGATCCGGAGGTGCAATATGAGCGAGAAAATCTTGCAAATCGAAAATCTGACGGTTAGTTTCGGCGGCTTCAAAGCGATCAACAATCTCAATTTTGATCTCGATCGCGGTGAAATGCGCGTGATCATTGGGCCAAACGGAGCCGGAAAAACAACCTTTCTCGATACGATCACAGGTAAAACTCAACCAACGATCGGCACAGTTTACTTCAACGGACGCAACACCAAAGGCTTGAAAGAGCATCAGATCGCGCGTCTTGGAGTCGGGCGCAAGTTCCAGACTCCGCGCGTTTATCTCAATCTCACACCGCGCGAGAATTTAGAACTCTCTTGTACGCGCCACAAGAATCTCTGGAATGCGATCGTCGGAAAGCGTCCCGCCGCAGAACAGCGCACGGTTGCCGGATTGCTTGAAACGATCGGGCTTGATTTAAAGGCGGACATCAAAGCTGCATTACTGTCTCACGGTGAAAAGCAACGCTTAGAAATTGGCATGTTAGTCGCTCAGTCACCGGAATTGCTCTTAGTAGATGAACCTGTCGCTGGACTGACTGATGAGGAAACCGAGAAAGTCGGAGATTTACTTTTAGCACTGGCGGAAAGTCATTCGATCGTCGTTATCGAACACGATATGGAATTCGTCAGACAGATTGCTAGAAAAGTTACTGTCCTGCATCAAGGAACAGTTCTTTGTGAAGGCACAATGGACGAAGTTCAAAGCGATCCGCGAGTGATTGAAGTTTACTTAGGACAACAAGAAGATCACGCTGCCTAAAACACTATGAGCTATACCAACACCACGCTAGAACCAATGGGATCGAGTACCACAGATCCAATGCTAGAAGTTTCCGGTCTGAATGTGTATTACGGAGAAAGTCATATTCTCCGAGGCGTTGATATGACCGTTCATCCCGGTAAAATGGTGTGTCTGATTGGGCGAAACGGGGTCGGTAAAACCACGCTGCTTAAATCGATCATGGGACTGCTCAAACCTCGTGCTGGCTCGATCGTTCTCGGTGGACAACCGATCACCACAAAAACTCCGGATCAGCGTGCTCGTCTTGGAATCGGCTACGTTCCCCAAGGAAGAGAAGTGATTCCGCGCCTCACGGTAAAAGAGAATCTCATTCTTGGACTCGAAGCCTTACCAAAGCGCAACAAATCCGCTGAAATTCCCGATGAGATCTTTGATTTATTTCCGGTACTGAAAACGATGCTAGGGCGAATGGGCGGAGATTTGAGCGGCGGACAACAGCAGCAACTCGCGATCGCACGTGCCTTGATGGGTCAGCCACGCTTACTCGTGCTAGACGAACCAACCGAAGGCATTCAACCGTCGATCATTCTTGAGATCGAAGCTGCTGTTCGCCGCATCATCGATACGACTGGCATTTCTGTGTTGTTAGTGGAACAACACCTGCACTTTGTTCGCCAAGCGGATTGGTACTATGCCATGCAAAAAGGCGGAATCGTCGCGTCCGGTTCGACGCAAGAACTCAGCAACGAAGTAGTTCAGCGCTTTCTAGCAGTGTAAATTAGCGCGAAACGCTTATGCGATCGAACTCCGGTTGATTGACATCCGATCGCTCTAATTTCTGCAACGAACTCAGCGCCAAAAATCCAAATCCCACTTTTGCCGCAACATCAAGCATGGTGTAAAACGCCGTTTCCGTAGTACTGTTAATCGCGTTAATGCCAGTTCCCGCGAGAATCCAAACTACCGGGTAGAGCGACCAAATTACTAGATGCACGGTGAGCAACCGACTGAATACAGACTTGGAGCGGGGGTAGTAATCGATCGCTCGATCGCGATAATGCTTTAACAATAAATATGCTAATCCTAAGTAAAATCCACAGCTAACGATGTACCAAAGATTCGTCGTTGGCTTCGGTGAAATCGCAGCGACAAAGCCTGTTGCAATCATTAAAACATCTGCGCCGATCATGCTAGCAAGAATGATTGGCTTCGTTTTGCCTAAATAGCTGAGCAATACGATCGTTAACGGAGTCGAGAACGTCCAAGTTACATATCGCACCCAGAACGTCGGACGATCGAAAATCAGATTAAAGCCTTGGTGCTGCGTCATTGCTAGGTATAAAACCGATGCGATCGCGCAGATAAAGAAATTCAAGACATAAACGACTTGCCAGCGATCGTTCTTTGCGCGCTCTGCTCCAAATCCAAAAAAGATTGCTCCTGCTGCCATACTGAGACAGCCAAGCCAGAGCCATGATTGTTGTGCCATCGCGCTTCATCCTTGTGTTTTTTTCACACTGTAGAGCGCGCTACATTAAAATACGTCCGACTCGCGAAAGAAAAAGTCAGCCTTAAAAAAGCCTTAGTTCTCGCAAGCTACTGAACTCTGTCGTCGCTGCTTTGCCACAGACGCTCTAACATTTCGATCTGGCGTTTAAGCAGATGACGTTTCCGATTTTTGCGGGCGAGAACTGCAAGACACACTCCAAGCGGAAGCGCGATCGCCAGCAGTCCTTCCGAAATCATGGCAGTATCGCTTTCAATGCAGAGAGTTGCGATCGGAGTCGAAGCGGTGCGGATCGGTTGGAAATTAGAGAACATAAAAGGATCTCCAGCAAGAAGTTAATAAAAGTTTCTCGCACATCGGTCAACCTTAACCTTGTGCGGACTCGCTTAGTTGCTGTTGAAGTTGTTGGACTTCTTTGATCGACAAACCTGTCGAAGACGCAATGAGATTGATATCTATGCCTCCTCGTAAAAGATTGAGCGCAATTTCTCTTTGTTTTCTTGCCTCTGCTCTTGCCTCTGCTTCTGCTTGAATCGATCGATAAATCACAGATTCTTGCATGATGTCTCTCCGCACTAAACGATAAATGTTGATCGTCTACCAATCTAATTGGTATGACAATAAAAGCAAAGCTAAAAATGCCCGGTTCAGTCCCTTGTTAATTTAAGGTTTAGGACTTGCTTTGGGAGACTTGATTGCTTTGGGCGAAGGCACAGAGGGAACCGCGAGAACACTCGGACTCGGAGCGACGATGCTTGCATTAGGCTTCGCGATCGTTCGCTCCACTTTTTCTCCCAAAATTCCAGGATTACCCGTATCAAACACACCCGCCACACAAGCGATCATTAATGTCGCTAACGTGCCAACAAACAGCGCTTTCCATCCCAACTCAGAAATATCTTTGCGACGTGAGGGAATCAGCGCGATCGTACCGCCAACAAAGATTCCCACCGATGCTAAATGTGCAAATCCTGAAAGTGCATAGCTAATAATCAAAACGGCTCGATCGCTGATCGGATTTTCCGGTCTCGATGCCGCTGCTGCTAATGCTTGATAGGGTGGAATTGCTGTCTCTAATAATCGCCGCCCAATAATCACAGAAGACTCCCAAAGTTCATGCCACTCTAGCGAAACACCTGTGAGAAAGGTAAACGGCAAAAATAGAACGCCTGCAATGTTCGCCAACGTTACCACTTTGAACACATCTCCGATCGTGCCTGGAATGGTTGCTAATCCACCAAAGATTTGATTGATCAATGAAACCAAACCGAGAATCAGGATTAAAACAGCCGCGATCGACACGGACATTTTTACCCCATCGATCGCGCCCATAATTGCCGCATCTAACGGGCTAATCCGCTCCTCTTCGATTTGAATCACTCCTTCGAGCATTTCGCCATCTTCAGCCAGCCATTTCGTTTCTTCTTTGGGAATGCCGCCCATTGTTAAAGGCTTCTCGGTTTCAGGCACCAAAATTTTTGACAGCACGAAACAGGCGGGGATTGCAATGATCGACGCAGAAACCAAGTGACCGAGAATGTTCGGAAACACCGGACGTAGGAAACTCACATAAATCGCTAACGTCGAGGAAGCGGCTGTTCCAAAGCAACACGATAAGATTGCACACAGTTCGCTGCGAGTCATTTTGGGCAGATACGGCTTAACGACGATCGCCGCTTCAATGCCAACAAAAATATTCGCCGCTCCGCTTAATGCTTCTGCCCCACTTAGCCGCATCACCGAGTAAAACGCCTTTGCAAACACATTGGTAGCGACTTGAATCACACCCAGATTTTGCAGCAGCGCCATCAAACCGGAGAAAAAGACCACCGTTGGCAGGGCGCGAAACGCAAAAATATATCCTAAATTCACATCAGCAGATTGTCCAGGCACAGGCACAATATTTCGCCCAAACACAAAGCGCGCCCCCGCATCTGCTGCGAGAAACACACCATCGAGCAAATTACTAAAAATCTGAAGCGCTTCACGAGTTCCCGGCACGACAAACACCAGCGCGCCTAAAACGAGTTGAAGCAGAATTCCGGTGATCACAACTCGCCAGGGAAACACTTTGAGATTGCGCTCTTCAGAAAATAGCCACGCGATCGCGCACAAGCCGAAAATACCAGCAAAGGAAACAAGATTGAGTAAGCTCATGGGTAGAAGCGAACAAGGAAGCTAGACGATAAGCAGTGCCCCTAGAAAGATACATAAGATTTTTCATTTCGGCACAACAATCTCACGCGCGCTCGAATGATCCTGAAATTCCAATTCCAAGCCATAATGAGTGCAGCGTTAACTCAACCCCGCACACAATGGACGCTTTTGAACCTGTTCCGCCCACTTGGACCCAAACGGCGGTTCATTCTTTCTCGTTTTCCTGTCCAACCTGCCATAAGTCTTCTAAAGAAGCCGATCGCGTTTGGATTAATCGTCGATCGCCTGTGTTCACCGAGGACTATCGCAAAAAATGGCAGGAGTTTTATCACTGTCAGTGCGGTCAGGTGTGGTGGGCTTGGAGCAACGAGCGACCCCCTAGCGAACTCGGAACCCGCGAAGATGAACCGCGCCGCAGTCGATTTGATTCGTTTAACCCTTTTGACGATTTTTAGGCATCAAGTCGCGAATCTCGCGCAGTAAAGGAAATGTAGGTGCAGTCTTTGATCCGGGTTGTGTCAATACGCCATGTCGCGGACCCAATAGAAATGCCAGAAAAAATAAGCCCGATGTCACCATAACGATCGCGGCTCCCGATGGCAGATTGTAAAAATAGCTGAGATACATTCCACTGATGCTGGAAACAATGCCGATCGCGGCTCCTAAAATCATCACGTGATGTAGCCGTTTTACCAGCAAATATGCGGTTGCTCCGGGTGTAATTAGCAGCGATAACACCAAAATCACGCCAACTGCTTTCATGCTGGCAACGATCGTTAAAGCAATCAAGACCATTAAGCCGAGATTCAACAGATTCGTTGGAAGTCCTGCGGCTTGCGCGCCCAAGGAATCAAAGGTGTAGAAAAGAAGTTTTTTATAAAAAAGAAAGACGATCGCTAAAATGATCGCAGCAATAATCGCCGTATCTCGAACATCGCCAACCGTAACACCTAAAATATTACCAAAGAGAAAATGATTCAAATCGATTTTGTTATCTTTCTGAATCACGGTGATTAATGTAATGCCCAACGCAAAAAACGCGCTAAAGACAATGCCCATCGCAGCATCTTCTTTAATCGGCGATCGCGTTCGTATCCACGCAATAATTAACGTACTGAGAACGCCTGCGATAAATGCGCCAACAAAGATATTAAATCCGAATAGAAACGCGATCGCGAGTCCTGGCAGTACAGAGTGGCTAATCGCATCGCCTAAAAGCGCTAAACGCTGCACAATTAGGTAACTTCCCACGATCGCGCAAATCAATCCGACCAAGATCGCAATGATTAGCGATCGCTGCATAAATCCGTATTGCAATGGCTCGATCAAGGCATCCATAGTTATGCAGCATCCGAGAAGAAGACAACTTTACCACCGTAAGCCTGTTGCAGGTTCTCTTGTGTTAAAACTTGCTGACGCGATCCGCTAGCAACTAGCGATTTATTTAACAAAATCAAATCATCAAAGTGTGTAATCGACTCGCCAAGGTCGTGATTTACGACCAGAATCAGCTTATTCTCGCGGGTCAACTCTTTGAACACATCGAACATAATCGTCTGTGTTTTTTGATCAATTCCGACAAACGGTTCATCGAAGCAAAAGACTTCGGCTTGTTGTGCTAGTGCGCGCGCGAGAAAGACTCGTTGCTGCTGACCACCCGAAAGATCCGAAATCGCCCGATCGCGAAATTCAATCATTCCGACTCGATCGAGCGCCTGAGTTGCCAATCGACGACTGATCGAAGAATAGCGCTGAAACCATCCGGTTTTCTTCGTGCGTCCCATCATCACGACATCCCAAACGGTTACCGGGTACGTCCAATCGATCTGCGATCGCTGTGGAACATACGCGACTTGATCTAACTGATCGACCAGCGGTTTTCCCTGATAAAGCACCTTGCCATTGAGCGCCGGAATCAGACCCAACATTGCTTTGATCAGCGTACTTTTTCCGGCTCCATTTGGTCCAAAAATTCCCACCAATCGCCCTGGCTGTACTGAAAAACTAACTTTGCTAAGCGCCTCGATCGCGCGATAGTTCACGCTGAGATTTTCGACCACTAAGTTCGAGGCGACTTGATGCGTTTGAGTATTAATGGTAAATCGTGGAGTCGGACTAACGTTGTCGAAAAATGGAGTCGATTGCATCGCGAATTTCCCCGGTCAATAATGAAAGAAAAATGAAAGTTGAAGTTACTAAAGTATCGCGAAAAATGAAAGAATTATGAAAATTGAGAAAAATTTTGGCGTTCGTAAATCCTGACTCTGAGTTTAGGCAAAGCGCGATCAAGTGGAATCACCTTTCGGGCAGACGATCGCATTCACCGCACGTCGCACTTATGATGGAATCTGCATTCATTTCGGACTCCCTCTCTTGAATCAGTTTTCTTATCAGTGTCAAGCCCGCTGCAACCACACCCACGCCCGCGCTGGAGTTTTCACAACCCCGCATGGCATTGTCGAAACGCCTCGCTTTATGCCTGTGGGAACGTTAGCAAATGTCAAAACCATCACACCGGATCAGCTCGAAGCCACAGGCGCACAAATGGTTTTGTCGAATACGTATCATTTGCACTTGCAGCCAGGGGAAGACATTGTAGAAAAAGCAGGCGGTGTGCATCGCTTTATGAATTGGTCAAAACCGATGCTGACCGATTCTGGTGGCTTTCAGGTTTTTAGCTTGAGTGAAATGCGATCGATTACCGATGAGGGCGTAACCTTCCGTTCTCCGCGCGACGGGCAAATGATCAAAATCACGCCAGAAAAATCGATTCAAATTCAAAACGCGCTCGGTGCAGACGTGATTATGGCGTTCGATGAATGTCCACCTCCCGGAGTCGGACGCGATGCCACCGAGAAAGCCACCAGCCGAACTTACGATTGGCTAAAACGCTGCATTGGGGCACATCAACGATCGGATCAAGCGTTATTTGGCATTGTTCAAGGCGGAGAATTCCTGGATCTTAGAGCCGAAGCGGTTCGACAGTTAGCCGCATTAGATTTACCCGGATATGCGATCGGGGGGGTCAGTGTGGGCGAAGCTGCTGAAGTGATCGATCGAGTTGTTCAAGCCACAACGCCTTTGCTACCCGAAGATAAACCGCGTTACTTAATGGGAGTGGGAACGTATCGAGAAATGGCAAGAGCGATCGCTGCCGGAATGGATTTATTCGACTGCGTGATTCCGACGCGATTAGCAAGGCACGGAGCCGCTTTAGTTCAAGGAGAACGCTGGAATCTGAAGAATGCGAGATTCCGCGAAGATTTCACCACGATCGATGAATCGTGCCCTTGTTACACTTGTCAAAATTTCAGTCGGGCTTATGTGAGTCATCTACTGCGATCGCAAGAACTGCTTGCGTATACGTTAATCTCAATTCATAACATCACCGAACTGATCCGTTTCACTCAGCGAATTCGTACCGCAATTTTCAGCGGCACTTTCCATACCGAATTTGCAGCATGGCTTGAACCCGTGAACTGACATGGAACTCTATGATTGTGACTTTCTCGAATGGACGCAGCAGCAAGCCGAGTATCTTTCCAACCTTAATCTGCAAACATTTCCGCGAGAACTGCTAAAACTGCACTTTGCTCGTTTGGCTGAATTTCACTCAAATGCTTTACAAGCCTTTTTTTATCGACTGTGCGAATTTGATCAAGAACAATCTGTCCCTGTTTACCCTCGAAACCGCAAGCAACTCTCGTTGGGTAATCACGTCCTTTAGTCGTCATAGGTGCAATGATCACAGTCGAGAGCGATAGATTCATCTCATCTGGCGAAATCACAACGCAGGGGCGAACCTTTCGCATCTCAGCCCCGACTGTTGGATCTAGCTGGATGAGAAACACACCAAAGCGCCGAACTACCATTCCCATTCGATGTCATCCCAATCGTTCGTGCTTTCACCATCGATTAATCGATCGTCTCCCTGTTCTGCCATTTTCTCAAGGGCATCTGCCCAACCAGAGCGCGATCGCGTTGCTGCACGAATGATTAACTGATTTTTCTGTACTTCAATTTCGACTTCACCATCAATGCCACTTTGCTCCAACAGTCGTTTCGGAATTCTGATTCCTTGAGAATTTCCAACTTTGATAATCTGAGTCTTAATTGTAGTGTTCATCATGTTTCAATAGGTGTGATCACATTGTAATTACACGCAAAAGATTTAGCAACTAGAGGCGACCCACGAATCATGTTAAAATCCGTATCAATTATGAGTCCTGTGTTGGAGAGGTCATCGAGTCATGGAAGCAGCAATGCTACTTGCAAAATTGCCCGAAGCTTATGCGATTTTTGATCCGCTAGTTGATGTCTTGCCTGTGATTCCTGTTTTCTTTCTGTTGCTGGCGTTCGTCTGGCAAGCCGCCGTCGGTTTCAAATAGGATACTGGATCAAAACGATAAAAAGAGAGGGGGTAAAGTTGCCCCCTTTTTTGTTGAAGCTATTTACGTCCGTTGATCGCGCTTGCGTGTGCCAGAGGCAGCGCTTTTTGAAAAGCAAGTCGCTCCGCCATTCGCTTCATATAATTCATGACATTCGCATATTCGCTGAGATCGAGCCGTAACATCAGGGGAATATATGCCAAAATCGAGCCGACCGCGACATCAGAAACCGTAAAGCGATCGCCTGCAATAAATTCGCGCTTGCCAAAGATTTCATTTAATGGCTGCATTAATCGCGGCATTTCCCGCTCTCGATTCGCTTCGACAAAAATTCCGGGTCCTAATGTGGCATTCGCAAATAGCACCCACTGAGCGGCGATCGCTCGATCATTGAGATCGGCATTTCCGTATCGATCAAGCAGATAAAGCAAAATTGCGCCTGATTCCCAAAGTTTGAGATCGCCATCGATGATCGCAGGGACTTTGGCAAACGGATTAATTTCGCAAAATTCAGGTTGTCGATGCTCTCCAGTTTGCAGATTGAGCGTAACAAATTCGTAAGGCATCTCTAATTCTTCGAGATACCATTGCACGATCGATGCCCGACTCCGCGCACCACCATAAAGCTTTAGCATAAGGTCTACAGAACTTCGTGAGTATACTTGTGTTGTTTTACATTATCCTCAGTTTTAACAATGCGCTGTGAGTTGAGAACGCGCTTGCGGTCGATCGAGAAATTAAAATCAGTACGAGTTGTACCTGCGGGAATGTGAGATTGCGCGCTATTTTTCGCCTTGTAAGTACGAGCGGATGCCGTGGCGCGAAAGGCAAAATCATCGCAGAACTGCACATCAGCAGGAAAGTTTTCGGGCAGTTGCAAAGATTCTGCGGAAATCACAGATCCGATCGTCGTGGCGGTTGCGAGTTGGTAAGAGGTGGGAATGCCTTTAACGATCGCTTCGAGTGCCGCAGAAGGAATCGGCTCGACCACGCGGACTTCATGAACGCCGTCATCGTCTTTGATAAAACAAGTGGCTAAGCCAACGACAAGATAATCATCGCTTGCAAGGTCAGCGGTGTTGGGATAAGTAACGGTTGTGGTCATAAGATTTTGTCAGAGCCAGATTAAAGGCGTATGAAGGGATCTAGCACAGTTGCGATTCTATCAAGCGCTGAGGAGGCAAGGTTTAGGGCGATGTAATTCTTAATCAAGAAAAGGCTGTTGACTTCGATAGTTGAGAATTCGTCAGGGATGATGCAAAGATCAAGAGCGGTAAGTTGGGAATCAGATTATGGTGAAAGCGATCGTATTACTCTCTGGGGGTTTAGATTCCGCAACAACGACAGCGCAAGCGATCGCCGATGGTTACGAGCCGATCGCGCTTTCATTTCGGTACGGGCAACGGCACGAACGAGAACTCCAAGCGGCTGAAGTAATTTCGCAGCATTTCAATTTGTCGCAGCATTTTGTGATTGATGTGAATTTGGCGCAGTGGGGCGGGTCGGCGTTAACCGATACTGCGATCGATGTACCGATCGAGGGCGTTCAAGCTGATTCGATTCCAATTACCTATGTGCCAGGGCGAAATACGGTATTTATTGCGATCGCGCTTTCTTTAGCTGAAGCACAAAACGCAGAGGCAATTTATCTAGGCATCAATGCGGTGGATTATTCGGGCTATCCAGATTGTCGTCCTGAATACCTTGCAGCCTTTCAGAACTTAGCGCAATTGTCTTCTAAGGCAGGATTAGAAGGCAAAGCGCCGAAATTAGTTGCACCGCTGGTGATGGATTCTAAAACAGATATTGTCAAACGTGCTTTGAGGTTAGGAGTTCCGATCGACAAAACCTGGTCGTGCTATCAAGGCGATGAGCTGCCATGTGGTGTTTGCGATTCTTGTCGGATTCGCGATCGGGCATTAGTCGAAGCTGGACATCCAGAACTCGCAACACCTCAAGGACGAAATCTTTATTAGAAAGTTTAAGAATTGCTTCAAGGAATTGAGCAAAAAGCTAAATCTAAACAAAAGGAATTCTTCATTCCTCGCTGAATAAAGATGTGATGAAATCTAAAAGAAATCAGTAGTCGATCGTTTACGCGATCGACTAAATTTTTACTCAATGAAATGGTGCAGAAATTTTCAACTCTTTTTCAACATGGAATTGATTAGAGTTCGTTCTTTACTAATTCGATCAGCGAGAAATCAAGGAATATTTTAACATTGCTTCACTTTGTGCAAGTCCTTATAGATCAGGACAGCCACGATTCGAGCATTAAGATGCAGCAGCTTTCAAACGGATTACAGACAACTTAAATAAACGGGCAATTTCTAAGGAAATTAAAGATTTTACTTAAAAAGTTCACCGAAAGTATTTCTAAAAGCTAAAAAGCTAAGAAATACCGAAGCATCAAAACCCAAAATAAATGATGCAAACTCAAGTATCAAAAGATTTTCAGTGGATTTCATCGCAAAAATCATCGATTGAACAGTCGCTATATTGAATTTCAGATTGGTACTTTCGTCATGGTCTTTCCGTCCACTTACATCCTACTTCTGGCTCCACAACTCGAAGAATTGCAGGGATTAGAATCATTACTCCAGCAAGTCGCGCTCGACGTAGAGATCGTAGACACTGCTGCCCAAGCCCTTACTCGTGTGAGTCAGCATCCTCCTTGTCTCGTAATCTTGCAAGAGCATCTCCGCTCTGAAGCAACCATTCATCAGCTCCGCACGATCGCCAACGCCGATCGCATGACTTTAGTGATCGTTACAGAAACAGATTCGCCGAGTTGGTTTCACCAAGATCAGCGCCCCGATGTCGATGGCTTCTTGGTCAAACCACTCAGTTCAGACGTTCTGTTTTCGCTGATCCATTCGGCTTCAGTGCGGCAGTATTGTCAACAATCGTAAACTCGTGTTGTCGAATGCTGACATTCGATTCAACATCTACCAATAGACAGACTTTCTTTATTTATTCCGTAATTTGATAAAGAAAACTAATTGCTCAAATCGTTTTTTGCATCACAGTTTCGCTCGAAATAACTGTTCTTTATCGCTGCGTTAACTCGTTTAAATGCCGAAAAACTCCAATACTTATCGGTATTTACGCTTAAATTGCGGATTCGCATCCTATTAACGAAGCTAATCAGCAGTTTGATTCACCTTGATAATTTTGGGATACCGTTATCAACAGAACGACAAAACGATCTATTACTTTCGGGGGTGGCACAGGAATATAGGCATGGATCACGCCAGGATTTTGCGATAGATTTGAGTCAGATTCGATGCCCAACTCCGCAAACGAGTCGCCCTGTTGAAGTGTGAATCACTGTGCAAACTTAAAGAGTGTAGATTGCTGCAAGCA
This sequence comes from uncultured Leptolyngbya sp., assembly GCA_964242045.1. Classification (GTDB taxonomy): domain Bacteria; phylum Cyanobacteriota; class Cyanobacteriia; order Leptolyngbyales; family Leptolyngbyaceae; genus Leptolyngbya. Next base: position 21,464 of record CAXTDB010000012.1, read on the forward strand.
CGTACTCGTGTAGCAGCGCTATCGCTCGACGCAATGGCAACGTGAATGCTAAGCACAGCAGATTTACTCAGCATGATTCATAAAGAAATCAGAAAAAGGGTGCAACTTTTGTGAGAAAGGCTACAATCGGGGAGACATTTCAATCATTTAGAAATAATGATCTCAAAAATTTAGCTTCTGCCAACCGTATTTCCCCGGAACGTTAGGGCAGTTGTTGTTTTTGACTGATTATTTTACCACGATCGCTCTACTGCACACCAGTTGACGAAGGCGAGCTTGTCACGCTCGCGCCGGAAACCGCCTCTGGATCAGCAAGACTGCATCGCACCAACCAACATCTGTTTCAGTGCTGGGACATTTTACTTCATTACTTAAGGAGCATGAGGAACGCGGCATGACCCAAGCCAAAGACTTACTTGTTGTAGAAGAAGCATTCGACCCTTCAGACGTTCTAGAAGTTGAGGTAGATCTCGACGATCTTGAAGATATTGATGATGCGGGAGAGGATGACGAAGAGGGGAAACCCGGTAAGGGGCGTGCAACTCGTCGCCGGACTCAAGCTAAGAAAAAGCACTACACCGAAGATTCGATTCGGCTGTATTTGCAAGAAATCGGTCGAATTCGCTTGCTGCGCGCCGATGAAGAAATCGAACTCGCGCGCAAAATTGCAGACTTGCTTGAACTCGAACGGATTCGGTTCCGTTTAGCCGACAAACTCGATCGCGAACCGTCGGACGCAGATTGGGCACAGGAAGTGAAGATGGCGCTGCCGCAGTTCCGTCACCGTCTGCATCTGGGTCGTCGCGCCAAAGATAAAATGGTGCAGTCGAACCTGAGATTGGTCGTGTCGATCGCGAAGAAATACATGAATCGCGGTTTGTCGTTCCAAGACTTGATTCAAGAAGGAAGCTTAGGTCTGATTCGGGCGGCTGAAAAGTTCGATCACGAAAAAGGCTACAAGTTCTCGACGTATGCAACTTGGTGGATTCGTCAGGCAATCACAAGAGCGATCGCGGATCAATCCAGAACGATTCGGCTTCCGGTTCACTTGTATGAAACCATTTCGCGCATCAAAAAGACAACGAAACTGTTGTCTCAAGAAATGGGACGCAAGCCAACTGAAGAAGAAATTGCAACCCGGATGGAAATGACGATCGAGAAGCTTCGATTCATTGCCAAATCCGCCCAGTTGCCGATTTCCCTGGAAACGCCGATCGGGAAAGAAGAAGATTCTCGCTTGGGTGATTTCATCGAGTCGGATGGTGAAACGCCAGAAGATCAGGTTTCTAAGAATCTGCTGCGTGAAGACCTCGAAGGCGTTTTGGCAACGCTTAGCCCACGCGAAAAAGACGTATTGCGGTTGCGCTACGGTTTGGATGACGGTCGGATGAAAACGCTCGAAGAAATCGGTCAAATCTTCAACGTGACTCGCGAACGAATTCGTCAAATCGAAGCGAAAGCACTGAGAAAACTACGCCACCCGAACCGGAATAGCGTGTTGAAGGAATACATCCGCTAGAATCACACCATTTCTGATTACCCGCCCCGATCGTGTTTACCGCGATCGGGTTTTTTATACGTTTCAAATCGATAGCCATTTCTTTGCTCTAAGCTGATCAATTCAAATTCATTCAAACGCTCGCGCCATTCTAGAAAGAACACATCGCCTTGGTAATCGCCTTCTACGATCGTCAACTCCATACGGTCAACAAACTCCAACGCTTGACGGTAAATCGATCCGCCACCGATTACGAACACTTTTTCATCGGTTCGATCGAAAGCTTCAGAAAGCGATCGAACAAACTCAACATTCGGCAAATCAGATTTTAGTAATTGTGAGGAAACGATAACGTTCTGGCGTTGGGATAAGGGGCGTTTTCGCAAATCAAATTCCCACGTTTTTCGCCCCATAATGACGGTATGATTCAGCGTGAGTTTCCGAAAGCGTTGAAGATCTTCTGGAATTGACCACGGTAATTTACCGCGATTGCCGATGATTCCGTTTGTTTGAGCGATCGCAGCGATTAAGATAATTTCGGGCATGACAACTGATTCATTTTGATCTCTGGGCAAGTTAAGCAACTCATCGATTTTTCAATCCTCACCGTTGCAAAACTTCCTCGGTCACGATCCGCAGAATTCCTAACTAAGACAGACAAATGATTGCAGTTGATGATTACAATTTGTAAATTCCTATTGATGCTCTTGAATCGCGCGCTCACTTTCTTCCTGATGGACGGTAAATGGATACTGAGAATTATTTGAACCACCCAACATTTGGGTTGCTGTTTCGGGTGTGTTTGGTTGAAGAACATCGAGAATTATTCAGTACACTTTACGCGCAACGGTTATTTTTTGTGGTGTTTCACAGCGCTGACGGGCTGGAGTTTGAACCGATCGGGCGCAGTGATGCTAAGGTGCTAGTCGAAAATCGCATGAGAATGTTACGTCGATCGGGAATGCACAAGGAGTACGATCAGCTTCAGAAGGTTCACAAAAACACATTCCAATGATCGCGCCGCTACAAGACCACATTCAAGAGTTTTGCGCTAAGATTCCATCCCATGTCCGGGTGATCGCCGTAACCAAGACGGTTTCTGTAGAAGCAATGAGAGCCGCTTATGCTGCCGGAATTCGCGATTTTGGTGAGAATCGAGTTCAAGAAGCAGAAACGAAACGCGCGGAACTGAAAGATTTAACCGATGTAACGTGGCATTTTATCGGGCATTTGCAAAGTAATAAAGCGAAAAGCGCGATCGAGGTATTCGATTGGATTCAGTCCGTTGATAGCTTGAAACTGGCGCAGCGGCTCGATCGATTAGCCGAAGAACGCGATTCCAAGCCGCAAGTCTGTCTGCAAGTGAAGCTAATGGACGATCCGAACAAGTCAGGATTCTCAGTAACGGAACTTTGGGACGCAATTCCACAGCTTGAGAAAATAGAACATCTGCAAGTTCGCGGATTAATGGTGATTCCACCGTTTGAGCTTGAATCAGAGGCAACGCTCGCTTTGTTTCGTCAAGCGAAAGAACTAGCTGAGAAAATCCAGCAGCAGAGCAAGCTTCAACTCGATCAAATGTCGATGGGAATGTCGAATGATTATGCGATCGCAATTCAAGCAGGCGCAACGATGATTCGACCGGGGCGCGTTTTATTCGGAGCGAGATCCTAAAAACAAAGCGAGATCCTAGAAACAATGAGAATAGTTCCAAGAATTAGTGGTACTGTATGTATTCTGATACGACAGCTATCGAGATTTTGAGTTGCGATCGTGCAATTCGCTGCTTCGTTCTGTAACAAAAAATTACTCAAAGCAGCGCTGAATTTAGAGACAGAGCGATTCTTTTAGCACCAACTGTCCCCGTTTTGCACTTCCGCAAACATACGCCGGAATTCTATTGAATTGCGCCGATTTCTTGACCGGGAATTTCATCTATCATTGTGAAAATCATCCGTCGATCGCAACAATTTAGAGAGGCTAAAACACTCTGCCCTGCCGAATTGCAACAAATTTAAAAGAAATCCTCAGATTTTTGATCCAACTTTCAAAACTGCCGATACAATTGCACGCGGAGACTAAAAAACTCCAAAAAAAGTATTCAAGATCGATCACTGGATGTATACTGATTCTTCAATTCGCTATTTCTGCGGCAGTATAAGAACTAATCTAAGCTGTCAGACAAAATGGAATTTGCTTAATCCGCAAAGCAGCTTAGCGTTAAACTCCAGTAATCAAAAATATCAGCGGTGGCTCTGCTACTCTCAATGACTTGACCGTGACTTTTCCAGCAAACTCGATAGTTATTTCGGATGGAGCGTGAACAGTGAGTATTTTCAGTAAATTACGGGATTTTGTCGGACTTAACGAACCCGTTGAATACGAATACGAGTACGACGAAATGGATGGGCAAGAGTATCAGTCGCTTTATCAAGAAGAAAGCGCTGTCGCTCCGGCTCCGGTAGCTGTGACCGAAGAAGAAAGTCGATCGCGCCGCACAACTCGTTTTCGCGATCGGGCTGTTGGAATGGGAAGTGAAACCACTGGTGTAGGAGCCGCTATGAACAATGTGATTGGAATGCCGGGCGCAGCAAACGGAATTTCAGAAGTCGTGGTCGTTGAGCCGCGCACGTTTGAAGAAATGCCCCAAGTGATTCAAGCACTACGCGAACGCAAGTCAGTCGTGTTGAATTTGACGATCATGGACCCGGATCAAGCGCAGCGCGCGGTCGATTTCGTCGCAGGTGGCACTTATGCGATCGATGGTCATCAAGAGCGCATCGGTGAAAGCATTTTCTTGTTTACCCCAAGCTGTGTTCAAGTCAGCACCCAAGCAGGCGTATTGAACGAAGTTCCTCAAGCAACTCCGGCTCGTCCTCGCGCCACTGCTCCGACACCCGCCTGGGGCACAGAACCGAGAGCAGCACAAAGCTAAAGAAAGAATCAAGGGTGAAAGATAGTCGATCTCTAGCCCTTTAGTCTTTTTAATTCGAGGGCGGTAGATTGTCTAAACAATTTGGCATGATTGGCGGCGGGATGATGGGAGAAGCTCTCTTGTCCCGCCTTGTTGCACAGCAAGTATTTGATCCAGCGGCGATCGTTGTGAGTGAACCAAATCGATCGCGGACGGAATTTTTAGCGCAGCAGTATCAGGTTCAAGTCACCGATCAAAATCGACAAGCGGCAGAATCGGATGTGCTTTTACTCGCCATCAAGCCGCAGGTGTTTCCGCTGATTGCTCAGGAATTCGCGGATCAGCAGATTTCTGCATTAGTGATCTCGATTCTGGCAGGAACGCCGATCGCGCAATTAGAAAAAGCCTTTCCCGGTGCGCCTGTGATTCGAGCGATGCCGAATACACCAGCGGCAGTCGGAGCGGGAATTACTGCGATCGCATCCGGTCAGCACGTTCAATCTGAACACATCGAACAAGCCAAAAAGATTCTCGCCACTGTAGGCGAAGTTGTTGAAGTTCCCGAATCGATGTTAGATGCTGTGACGGGATTATCTGGATCGGGGCCGGGATATATTGCGATCGTCATCGAAGCTCTAGCCGATGGTGGAGTCGCTGCGGGATTACCAAGAGCGATCGCGCTCAAGTTAGCAATTCAAACGGTGCGGGGAACGGCTCAACTGTTACAAGAGTCAGAGATTCATCCAGGGGAACTGAAAGATCGCGTCACTAGTCCGGGCGGAACGACGATCGCGGGAATCGCAGAACTCGAAAAAGCAGGAGTGCGATCGGCATTTATCGAAGCCGTAAAAGCGGCAGTTGTGCGATCTAAAGAACTCGGACAATAGTTGAATCAAATGTTAAAATCTGGGCGATCTCGTCCGCAGGCGGCTTTTATGCGTTGGTCTTCTGTTTTCAAATTCTTTCTTGGCGTGTTGTTAGCGGTTGTAATTCTAGCGGGTGGGGGATTGGTCGCAGCGCGCGTAATGATGGCGCGTCTCTCAGTTCTTCCACCTAAACCGACGTTTCCAAACGATACGCCTGCCGGAAAACCTGCGCCAAAACCCGCTGCAAAACCTACGGCAGATAAACCGGATACGACGAAACCGGATACCGCTGCGAAACCGCTCCCACCGGGCGCATTTCCGGCGCGGGTGACGCAATCGATCGGGCTTGTAGTGCGCGATGCTCCAGGCGGCGATGGCGGCTCGATCGGCGGCGTGGATTTCAATGAGCGCGTAACAGTGCTAGATACGAATGCCGATAAGACTTGGCAGAAAATTCGATTGAGCAACGGTCAGGAAGGCTGGGTTCGGGCTGGCAATGTGGAACAAGTTTCTCAGTAACAGTTTGGAACTCGTTATGATTCAGTTAACTACGCCCGATGACATAAATGCGTTGCTTGCTTTAATTCCACGATCGCAGCGTCTCACTCCAGAATCCTTGTTAGCCTTAATGGAGCGCATCAAAGCAGGAGAATGGTAATGAACCCCGAAGTTTTGTCGAATGATCCCCAAATTCAAAATCTTCGTGTCGCTGAAGTGGTTCACTACCTTAAGCGCAATCACTGGAACGCAATCAATCATCCCAATCCGAAATTACTTGTGTTTGAAAAGGGTATTGATGATCGAGGTAAACCGATTCAGATTGTTTTACCTAGTCAGGATAAGTATGAAGATAGACCTTACCTATTGGCCAAAGTAGTCAATCTGCTCTCTGTTCTAGAATCCTCGTCTTTTCAGAAGGTTGTGAAGGAGATCAGCGCGAGTATTCGATCGAGCTAGTCAGAATTTGCAAGGCGTTCTAGATCGCGTTTTGCTCGTCGATCGTCAAGCCATTGCTGAAGAATGACGGCGGCGGCTCGTCGATCGATCACTCCCTTATTGTCCCGCAGCGAAATCCCGTCTGCGATCATCGATTGTTCTGCCTGATAGCTGGTTAATCGCTCATCGACATACTCGATCGGGAGCGATAACGCTTTTGAAATCGTTTCGCCGAACTTCTGAATGTGTCGAGCTTGCGTTCCGATCGAGCCATCCATTGAGTACGGCATCCCAATCACGAGGATTTCGACTTCGCGATCGCGCACGATTTGACGCAAAGCTTCGATCGTCTGCGGATAAGATTTGCGGATAATGGTGGTGAGTCCGGTAGCAATCAACCCCGTTCCGTCACAGCCTGCAACGCCGATGCGTTTCTGCCCCACATCTAGCCCCAGTGCCGCAACTCTTTTCATGATTTAACAGCAGGGATCTTCGCGATGAGGTTCTTGAGATGCCGCTTTCATCAGTTCCTGAACGCTTTTCGGGGTGGGCTTATCCGGGTTGGGCGCTTGAACTTTCTCCGAGGCAGGCAGCTTCACGGACTTCATCATCGAAATGCGTCCCGGTACGGGTTTGCGGGCGGGTTGCAGATTTTGCAGCATTTCTGCGAGTTGCAGACCTTCTGCGATCGATTTCGTTTCTCGGACTTTGTGCCAAACAGAACGCGACATTAAGAGCGTGTGACCGATGCGATCGGCTCCGATGCTGTCTAGATATTCCTCACGTTCCGGTTGATAGTCGGGTGATGCCATTTGTAAGGCTTGAGCGGGCAAATCCTGCATGATTCGCGCCATTTGTGCCATCAGTTCGGGATAGAGCCAGGTATAAGCCGGATTCACGGTGAGGTGTGCCGTATGCGGTTGTGAACCGTCGCGGCATAAATGAAGTTGGAAATAGCCGATCGCAGCTTTGCGCTGGGGTTCAAACACATATCCGCTCACGACTTCAGTGCGGGTAAAAACTTGCTTTGCCCATTCGACTAGGCTACCGAACACGCTGGTTTTGAAATCTTGCACATGGCGATCGAACACTTGACGCACCAACGGCGGCATCGCCATCGTATCGAGTTGATACAGCAATTGAGCATCCGCGTTACTCACCGGAAGCAAATTCGGCAGATCTGGCTCTCGGTCTGCGAGTTCTTGAAGTTGCTCGGCTGAGATTGCCCAATACGTCATATTCGCCAAAGGCTGGAAGCCGTTGTGACGATACAGATCGAGCGCGGCTTTATCGTTCACATCGATTTCGAGTACCCAAGTGCGCGCCTGCCAGATTCGCTCTAGACAAAACCGAATCAGCAGTGAACCGATATCGACTTTGGTTAAAACTTGCGATTCAGCATCTTCGGATTCGACGATCGCAGGAGCTACTACAACGCGATCGACGCGCCAAGTGCTACGAGTGCGGTTAAATGGCGACACCTGGATCATGCCTTGAATCCGCTGATTTAGCTCTGCCACATGCACACAAGGTAAATTCTGCACCGGATTTGGAATCAGGCTCAGGAGCTTTAGCACCCCGTACCAATTGCGGATCGAAACGTTCTTTTCGCGAACCGTGGAGCATTGAGGCAATTCGCTTTCGGGGGATTGCTGCGTTAGTTGGTCGATCGCGTCGAGATCCCGGTATTGAACGGGACGAATCACAACGTTAGAAGTCCGAGGAAGTCGAGGCATAAGTGATGAAGGCAGCGGTTCAACCCCAGAGTACGAATTGAGCGATGGTTTTGGGTCAACCTTAAGGGGTATTCGTTTAAGGTTGATTCACCGATTGCAGCCCAGCGGCAGAGCGTTCTGAAAAAGCGTCGGTTGGTCGAATCAGAACGACAGGAGTCTGTTCGTTGGCGTTGCCTGCTGGATTAGTAATCAAAGCTTGTTTTAGCAAAGCCATCGACAAATCAGAAGACGCTGCTAGTATTTTAACTGCTTTCAAGTCGTTGACATCGACAATTGCCGCAGAAAGTCCAGTTTCTTGCTGAATTCGATCGACGATCGCTTGAGGATTGTCAGGACCAAGGACAATAAATTGGTCATAAGGCGGAATCGTTCCGGTGACATCATCGATCAATCGTGCCTGTTCGCCTGCAAGTTGATAAAACACGCCCTTGCGACCAAAGAGTTTCGCGATCGAGCCGATAATAAACGCACCCAACACCCGCGCTGCTCCCTCGATGTTAATCAAGGTCTGCATTCCGCAAGCGCTTGCCAAACTTGAAGTCGGCAGAAACATATAACAAAGCCGAGTCGCCAGCCAGCCGGGTTTTACTTCGCTCGGATGATGGAAGCGTCCTTGCATGATCGCGATCGGAGACTCACCGATCGTCACAATGTCGCCGGGCTGAGCGTGCGGCATCACGTAGCGTTTGACAACGCTCACGGGATCATCGAGGTGGGTGAGCAAATGAGTTTTGATCGGAAGAACATCTGCGTTTGTGGCAGGTCGCCAGCGTTTCGATTCTTCGACCGAGGGAAATTTGAGCGGCACAATCACGTGACGGATACGCGGAACCCAGCCTTGTGAACCGTAAGCTACGTAGTTCAATTGAATCCAGGCGACTTTTAGCCCGCTCAGATCTGCGCCTTCGATTTCGATCACGGCTTCGATCGGATCGTGCGCTTGGCTTTTAACGACGCGCCCTTCCCAGTAGCCATCTTCTCGAACTTCCGCATCTTTGAACTTAGGAATCATTCGGGTTTTGATTTTGATGCCATCAAGACTGCCCGACGAGAGAAGTTTCACCTCTGCGTGAACATCGGGAGTCATGACTTCTAATCGGCGAGTGAGATTATGTAGCTCTAGTTGTCCGACTAAAACGTACCGCTGTGGTTCATAAACTGCCAGTTCCCATTTGCCAGAATTGAGTTCTAGCGTATTCGTAGGGCGCTGCCAGTACTGCAATTCAAGCAGCAAAACCACCAATAAAACGAGTCCCACGATGCTGCCGAGAATGGCGATGAGTATGCTCACAAAATCTCCTTGTGTCGTTGCCTGAAAAAGATATACGGCAGCGGTGCGATCGTCAACTGATTCGTTTACAAGATCAAGATTAAGATGTCTCACGAATTTTTGAGCGGCGTTCTTCGCGATCGCGATCGTGCCAGAACCAGGCTTCGTCGCTGCGGTGTTCGGCGGATTCGATTCGATCAATTGCCCAAGTTAGGTATTCTGCGTGTCGATCGCAACCGAGCCATTTGCGCCCAAGCTGTTCGGCAACAACAGCAGTGGTTCCAGAACCGAGAAACGGATCGAGAATGCGATCGCCCCGTTGCGAAGAAGCAAGTACGAATTTTCTCACCAATTCTTCGGGTTTTTGGGTTGGATGCGGCGTTTTTTCATTCATTCCGTTGCAAGTGGTTGGAACTTCAATCACATCGCGGGGTTTGGCTCCTTTTGGATGGGGATGCCAGAGTTTTGCATCGTTTTTTCCGCGATCGCTGTATTGACTAGTTGCGGCTTGCGGATGTTCGGGATACTTTAGCGTGTGTTCGCTGTAACGAGTGCGAATGTTCTCAACAGAAAGCGTAAATTTTTTGGTTTTACGAAAATGCAGAATACTTTCGTGCGATCGACCCCAATCATTCGATAAGTTGGCTTTGTTTTTGTAGTGCCAAATAATCCAGCGGCAACCTTGAAAAAACTGCGAAGCGGGAAGTTTCAAGTCTGCCAAAATCTCAGAAAAGCCGCAGATGTAAAACGTGCCAGTCGGCTTCAGAATACGCGCCACTTGTTCGATCCATTGCATCGACCATTCAACATACGATCGCTGCGATTCAAAAGTATCCCATTCTGCTTTTTTCAAGTTGTAAGGGGGATCGGAAAACACTAAATCAATTGATTCAGAAGGGAGGGTTTTCAACCATTCAATCGCGTCACCGAGCCAAAGCTGACCGTTATCATGACAGTAGAAAAGGTTTGGTAAAGAAATTTTTTCGTCAGAATCGGTCACGATACGATCGAGCGATTTAAGATGATCAATAGCCGATTCAAACTGCGGCATATTCAACAGAAAAATGGTGCATTAGCACTATATCCGATCGATCCATTCTTTTTGCTCAATAATGCAATATTCTGTCCATCCACCGAGCGAATTTATCTGTCAGCATTCTGAGAAGTTGTTACCAGAATGGTCTGATCCAGTTCGCTCGATCGTGGTGGTTTTACAGCCTGCCGATCGGGAATTAACCGAGCGATGTAGGGAAACGGACGTGCAGAAACAAGTCTTGCGATCGCAGTTTCTCGAATTCGGTTTCAAGGTGGCAGAATCGCTGCGACAACAAGGACATTTAGCCGAGTTGTTTGATCCCAAAACTGGATTACCAATTTTGTCAGAAGCAGGATCGTTACGGCTCGATGATGTTGCAGTCGTGCGATCGACATTAGGATATGCGATCGCGCCTGTGGGAAATTGTTATACGATCGTGCATCCAGTCTGGGGCGGAGCGGTTTATCCCTCGATTTTGATGTCTTCGGCGGATCTGACTTTGGTTGAGGCAGCGGTGGCAGGTTTGGTTGAATGCCACCATTCCTTTAGCGGCTGAGGCAACTTGAGCCAATACAGCGTAAGCACGATCGAATGATGCGCCTCGCGTCCAACAATTTCAACGCTGTAAGACGGACTGTTTCGAGAAGCCATATCCACCACAAATCTACGTCCAATCCGTCTCCAGCTTGGTTCTTTGCCGTGCCATTCGATGCGGCAGCAGGGGTAAGGGAGCTGTTCTCGATCGAATAAGCGGCAGCAAGGCCCAATCACTCGATACGTGAAGTGACCACCAGGACTAGAAAAGGTATGCCCGTGAGCAAATGGATGTGACATTGCGGGCGAATTCGACTCATCAGCAGGCATCTAGTAGCCTTCCTCCTCGTATTCCGGCTGCTTTTGCTTCTGAGGAATATTCAGAGGCGGCAAAGGAACCCCTGGAACTTCAGTTTCTTCTGCTTGATCTTGAGTTTCTTCATCTTTTGCTTTGTCTGCCCACGGATCTTCATCGAGATTTCCTGGCTCGAAGCTTTCTGGCGGAGCGGGCGGCTCAGATTTTACTTCTTCGTATTCCACTGCGATCGCGTCGTCTTCTTCATCGACGTAGGTATCGTCGTAGTCTTCGTCGTCGTAATCGGCTGTATCATTCCGGGTTGAGAGACCGCCCCAGTTGTCTTCTTCGTCATCGTCGTAGGCATCGGGGGCTGGATAAATCTCAGCTTCGCGATATTGCTGACGCGGCGGTTCTTGTTCGCGGCGCAGTTCAACGGGTTCGCGATCGTCTTCCCAGTCGTCGGGTTCCCAGGTTTGTTCAATTTGTTCGATCGGCTGCCGCATTTGTGGAGTTTCGAGCGGTGTGCGCTGTCCTGACGGAAGCTGATTTTCCGGTCGAGCGGGGGCGAGATACTGAGTTTCTTCACGCTCCCACGGGGCTTTGCCAATTCCCAAACGCTCTAGAACACCAACGCTAAGCTGGCTCATTCGATCTTCGGAACCTTCCATCACAATTAAGCGATCGGGTCCGCTACTGACAATTTCTGTAATCGGTAGTTCGTAAGTGCTGACGACTTGATCAGGAATGAGGGGAAGCCCGATCGACGCGATCACTAAATTATCAAGTTTGCCCGTGTCGATGTTGAATCGGAAGCCGCGCACTTTTCCCAGCAGTTCTCCGGTCTCGGTAATGACTTCGCAACCGACGAGATTGCTGTAGCCTTCGAGATCGACATCTTCGATCACGTCTTCATCATCGACTAAGATTACGTCTCCGATTTGGCGAATGCTGGCAAGCATCATGGGTTGGGCTGTGCCGTAGAACAGATTCGGGCGCAAACTCAGGGCGACGACTTCTTGAGAGTCGATATCGACCCAAAGCTGACTCACCACGCCGAGCCGTTTTCCGGTGCTGCGCGTAATCACCTGAGTTCCAAGTATGTCGGAGCGTTGGCGAAGTTCTTCTGTCATTGAGTCCCGAATCCTGTCTTTTACACTTTTTTCTAATTATCAAACCATACCAAGGATCGATCGATACGGAATGCCGAATGCAATCTGAGCCTAGACGCTTTGAGGAAGCTTGATTCCCAGAACTTGGGTGAAGGCTCCTCGCGCTTGGGTGACTCCGATCGTGCGTTGGGCGGATTCGATCATTGGACGACGCAAGCTGACTACAATAAATTGCGCTTGTTGGGCTTGCTGCTTGATCATTTTAGCTAATCGCTCCACGTTTGCCCCGTCTAGGAACATATCGACTTCATCAAAAGCGTAGAACGGTGATGGTCGGTAACGTTGCAGCGCAAAAATAAAGCTCAGTGCGGTTAAAGATTTTTCGCCCCCGGACATCGAAGCTAATCGTTGAACAGGCTTTCCTTTCGGGTGAGCGATCAGGTTTAAGCCACCGCCAAACGGATCGTTCGGATCTTCGAGTTGAAGCCGTCCGTCCCCATCGGATAAAGTGGCAAAGATTTTCTGAAAGTTAATGTCTACGGCTTCGTATGCCTCCATAAAGGCGCGCTGTCGTAGTGTGGTAAAGTTCTCGATTCTCAATAAAAGCTCGGTGCGTTCTTCTTGCAGCGTTTCAAGTTTTTCGGTAAGTTCATCAAGACGGGCTTGAGTTCGATCGTATTCTTCCAATGCCAACATATTCACAGGTTCCATCGCCTGTAAGCGTTTTTGCATCGATCGAATTTCGTGCTGGAGTTGTCCGAGATCGCGCGTCACAGTTTCGGGCAGATCGGGAATCGGATCGGGAAGTTCAGCAGCTTGTACAGAGAGTTGGGCTTGTTCGATCACAAGCTGTTCGCGACGAGCTTGAATGGTTTCGTGAGTTTTATCGCGTTGCCATCCGTGTTGCTGCTGGCGATTTTGCAGTTCGCGTAATTGTCGATCGCAGCCATCGCGTTTATGTCTTGCTTCACCCAAAGTTTTATCGAGTTCAGCAAGTGCGTTTCTCAGTTCGGTTATCTGGGTATTTACTGCGGTTTGTTGTGTAGTGTTTTCGGACTGTTGTTGCAGTTGAATTGTTTGTTGCGATCGCGCTTCTTGAATGCGAATTCGTCCTTGCTCGATTTTTTCTTGAAGAAGTTGATATCGCGTTTCGAGATCTTGGGATCGTTGTTCGATCGCTCTGAGTGCAAGTTCTTTTTCGCTAAGGGTGGATTCAAGCGATCGTAATCCTGCCTGAATCTGTTGCCATTCGCTATGCGTTTGAGATTGTTCCAAATCAGCAAGCGATGTTCTGAGCCGTTCTAGCTGTGCTTCTTGGGTTGGAACTTCAGCATCAAGAATTTGTAATCGAGTTTGAGCGATCGACCATTCTTGCTGGTTGTTCTCAAGCGATCGGGTGAATTGAATCTGCTCGGTTTCCAGCCGTTTCAGTTCGGTTTGAACCTGTTCGCGTTTCAGTTCTAACTCTCGATAGTGTTGACGCGCTTCGGTTAAAGCTGTGGAGCGGTCTTTTTGGGCGATCGTCGATGACGCGATCGCACCTTCGCAGCGTCCCAAAATCTGATCAATTTCCTGCAATCGGCGGCGCAGGGCTGCAAGTTCGGGAGATTCTGCCGCGTGACCTGTACCAAATCGGAGTGACGATCGATTACCGCTACTGCCTCCGGTCATTGCGCCACTGGCTTCGAGCAGTTCTCCATCGAGCGTCACGATTCGATACTGTCCTAAATGCCGTCGTGCATCGCTGATCGTTTCAAACACAACCGTTGTGCCAAACACATAAGCAAAGACGTCGTGATATCGGTCTTCAAATTGAATCAAGTTGATGGCGTAGCCGATACAGCCTTGCATCGATCGCATCGTTGCCCGACTGGGAATATGAGGCGGATTCAGTTTATTTAGCGGTAAGAATGTGGCACGTCCAGCGCGGCGTTGTTTGAGAATGTCGATCGCGGCAGCCGCGATCGCGTCATCTTCGACCACAATATTTGCCAATCTCGCGCCCGCTGCGGTTTCTAAAGCAAGCTGATACCGCGCGTCAACTTGTCCGAGTTCTGCAACTAAACCACAAACGCCCGTCAATCCCATTTTCAGAATGACCTGCGAGGCTTGCGTTCCTTGCGCTTCTTGAACCGCTTGGGTTTGTGCTTCTAATCTGTCTAGTTTGCGCTGTTTGTCTCGCTGTTCTTCGAGTAATCGCGTTTGAGTTTGCTGCTGAATTTCTAATTCTCGATCGACTTGTGAAACTGATGTTGCCAGCGATTGTATTTGTACCGTTGCAGCATTGATTTGCTCGGTTAAATCGCTTTCTTCGATTTGTTTCTCATTTAGTTGAACCGTTGTTGCTCTGAGCGAATCGGTTTGG
>CAXTDB010000013.1:0-9305 GCA_964242045.1 uncultured Leptolyngbya sp.
TCACCGACCTCAAGCGACGGGCGCAAATCTTCAAACAGTCCCAAACCAAACAATCGTTGGAAGTCGCGTTCTAAAACGGTTCGGTTGAACACTGATCCAGGTTTCAATTCAAGTTCGCGCGTGATGATGTAGTCGCGCGTTCTGCCTCGAATCGGATTGCCTTTTGCATCTCGATCGCTGCCTTCTTTGTTGATAAATCGCACCTGAATCCGCTCGATTTCTCCTTCCGCGACTTGTAAAACTACCGTTCCATCGGGATTCACCTGCGGCTGTTGCGCGTTCGTAATTTGTGCTAGGACATAACCGCGATCTTGGTAAAACTTCGTCAGTTCTTGAATTCCGGTTTGCAATTCTCGGAAGTTTGTGATCTTGCCGTACTGCGGACCAAAGATTCGATCGACTTCCGTTTGAGGCACAATTTTGCCGCCTTGAAGCTGTACCGATCGTAATGTGGGATTCGCCGCAACTTCAAACGTCACCCGCACTCCAAGCGGTGTATCTTCTGGGGTCGCGCGCACATTCGAGAAAAATCCAGTCGCAAAAATCGCGTTGATGTCATTCTGAAGCTGCGTTCGCGTGGTCGTTCGTCCTGCCTGCGTCTGAATTACTCGATAAACTTCTTGCTGCAATTCAGCACTGACACCCGTGACCAGGACTTCAGACACCAAAACTCTAGGTTCATCTGGAGCAGGTTGAGCGGGTTGAGGTTGCGTCGGTTGTCCAGGTTGCGTTGGTTGTCCAGGCTGCGCTGGTTGTCCGGGTTGCAGCGGTTGAGTTTCGACAGGCGTTTGCGGGGTAGTTGGAGCCTGTTGCCCTTCGCTCGGAGGTGTCGTGGTCGTTCCCGGCGGTACACTCGGAGTCGTTCCCGGATTGGGAATCGTTGGAATATTCGGAGCAGCGGGAGTCGGAGCGGCAGGAGACGTATTGATTTGAATGCGATCGGGCGTTCCTTGCTCGATCGTGCCACCTTGAGCAATTTTCTTCAGTTGAGATAGCGAGGGCATTCCGGCAGAGCTACGAGTCTGCATTACAGGAATGGTCTCGACCACCACATTTCCTGCGGGCGATCGAGGAACGAGGGTGATCGGCGATCGAGTCGTTGATTTTGCCTGCGGCTGGGCGGGCTGACTGGGCGATTTTGCCAAAGCAGAACGAGATAAGCCTAGCGTTGCGGTTAAAGCAAACGCAGCCATCACAACAGGGGATAAGCGCATAGTATTCACAGGTTTTCGCACGTCCTCACACTTTCTGCTCAAGGCAGACACAACAATATCACACTGATTCCGATTAAACGGCAAGATTGTACCGCACCCTGAGTATCGATACTCATTTAACTGGGACTGATTTTGAACTGGCTCATGCAAATTCGTTCGATCATACCGTTTGTTCCAGTACTCGCTCCATGACTTGCCGATACGCATCTTCAACGTTTCCAAGGTCGCGCCGAAACCGATCTTTGTCCATCACTCGTCGATCGGGGTCAGTTTCTGACTGGTTCCACAATCGACAAGTATCCGGGCTGATTTCGTCGGCAAGTAAAAGCTGCCCCTGAGCATCGATGCCAAACTCTAACTTGAAGTCAACCAGCGTAATGCTGCATTGCTCGAAGAAGGATTGCAGCACAGAATTGATCCGCGTTGCCATG
The DNA here is from genome assembly GCA_964242045.1 of uncultured Leptolyngbya sp. Taxonomy (GTDB): domain Bacteria; phylum Cyanobacteriota; class Cyanobacteriia; order Leptolyngbyales; family Leptolyngbyaceae; genus Leptolyngbya. Next base: position 1,646 of record CAXTDB010000013.1, read on the forward strand.
CTTCTTAATTGATCCACTTGATTAGCGGAGTCTGGATCAAGCACTCGTAAGCGATCGACAGTAATCAAAGGATCACCTAGCGCGTCGTCCTTGAGGTAGAACTCCACCAGTGGAGGATTGAGAATCGTGCCTAACTTTAGTCCGGTTTGTTGACAGAGACTTCCGGCGGCAATGTTCCTGACGACGACCTCTAATGGAATGATCTTGACGGAGCGCACAAGCATTTCGTTCCCGGAAGGGCGATCGAGAAAATGCGTCGGGATGCCGTTCTTTTCCATTAATTTGAACAAGTGGGAAGCGATCGCGCAGTTGATTTCGCCTTTTCCCTGAATGCTGCCGCGCTTTTGAGCATTAAATGCAGTGGCATCGTCCTTAAAGTAGGTCAGCAGTACGTTTGGATCGTCGGTGCTGTAAAGGATTTTGGCTTTGCCTTCATAGAGTTTTTGACCCACAGGCTTTTGATCAACAGACATAGGGCGATCGCTCTGGAAATTTAGAATTTCATCATTGTAGCGGTCTGGTGAATCAATTCATTGAAGGGTTAGTCCAAAAAAGAATCGATCGAAATCGCAATCTCTGGAAATGCCAACGGTGCGATCGTGCCTGAAGTTAAGGTTTGCTCTATTTGATATGTTCCGTTTTGAGGTTCTCGAAACACGATGATTTGCTGCGCTGTTAGATTTATCACCGAGTATTCTTGAATTCCAGCAGTTGCATAAATCACAGCTTTCAAATCGGTATCTTTCTTCAAACTGGTTTTGGCAACTTCGATCAGCAAATAGATGTCCGCAGCGTTGGGATGTCGATCGCGGTACTGTTCTTCTGGTAAATGCACGATCGCGATATCCGGTTCAGGTTCAGAATCCGTCAGTGTAACGGGCCCGTTAAATCGAACTTCCGCGCGACCCTCAAGCAACCGATCTAAATACTTGGCTCCTCGCTTTGCGGTGCTGTAATGAATTGGCGTTTCTGGACTCGTTTCGACAATTTCACCAGAGAGCAGTTCTACAGCACGATCGCGCAACACTCCCGCTTCAATCATGCGGTGATAGTCTTCGATCGACCATTTCGCCAACGTTTTCATCGCTAAAGCTGCATCAGAGTTGGTTTGATTGTACCGCTGTTCGTTTTTTGCGCGTAAATTTCCAATACAAATTCTCAGCGCCGAAATCAATAAACAGTATCATAAACTACAGAATTAATATTCATTGCGTCTAGGCTGGCGCAGTTTTCGCTTCAGAGGATTTGGTTATGTCACTTGACTCAGAAATTTTTACCCTCAACAGTCCCACCGCTGCCGCATGGGAAACACTCCGGAATCGATCGATTCCCTGTGCGCCTCGCTTCATGCCGTCGATGTGGGTGCAATTGCTCAATCCGCCAACTGCCTATAGTTTCGATCAAGCTTGGTTGCTGTGCCAATGTGCAGAGAACCAGTGGGTTGCTTGGGTTCCAGAGTACGGCGAAATTTTACTTACGACAGATGAGTTTTGCAGTTTAACCGAGGATTAGCCGCATTTTTCTGTCTACTTGAGCGATCGCTAGATTCCGAATATCAAAAACCGCTGTTTGATCGAAGTTGTTCAATGCACACCAGATAAAACAGGTTGTTGAGTTTTCCAGTTGAGGTCTTGCGATCGCGCTTTTGCCAAATTCGGAATGTCCGCCGCCACAAACTGCTGATGTAGCATCTGCACACTCAATAAGTGATTGATAATGCCATCCATTTGAGTGCGGGCAGAAGCAGGCGTATTCGGATCAGCATGACGCTGAAGGATTTGATCAACTGCCGTTACATCGAGTAAACCTGCGTCTTCGATCGCGCGTTTTGACAGATAGCGATCACAGAGCGATCGCAGTGCTTGCTGTTTCTCTACATCAGTGTGAGACGGAGGAGCCATGAATGCGAACTTTTGTCGATCGTACAATGCCTGCGGTAATAGTCCTTTCATTGCTTCACGCAGCACATACTTATCGCGTTTGCCGCGAAAGCGCATCAAGGGCGGTAAAGTGACGGCAAATTCAACCAAATGATGATCTAAGAATGGGGGACGTGCTTCCATTGAGTTTGCCATATCGACGCGATCGCCTGCCCAACCGAGAACTTGAGATTCAAACTGCGTTTTGATCCAAATGTATTGCACTTTATCGAGCGGATGTCTGCCTGCAATTTGATCCGGATCAAGTGCCGCTGCGATCGCGGCTCCCGGTGAATAGTTTGCGGTTTCTGCTCGAAGATCTGGATGTAGCAATCCTGGAACTTGAGAACCGATTGATAACCAAGATTGTAAGCAACTGGGCGTAAAGCCGACTAACTGCGTGAGTGCTGGATCATCTAAAGCATTTTGAGCAAGTAAATTACCTTGGAACAATCGATTACTTTCTTGCAGCCAAGCTTCTAGATCGGCTCGTTCTTCGGGACTAGCATCATTCATACCGTGACGAATCATATCCAATCTCAGTTGGGGATAGCCTGCGAATAGTTCGTCTGAGCCTTCTCCGGTAAGAACGACGCGATAGCCTGCTTTTTGGACATGCTCACTCAGGAGCATTTTGGCGATCGTAAATGTATTATAAATGCTCCGCTCGGTATGCCAAATCGCTCGCGCAAAGTGATCATAAAGCTGTCCGCCGCGCGTCATTACAATGTCTTGATCGGCTCCGACCGCTTTCGACATTTGTTTTGATATCTCAGTTTCGTCATAGTCCTGATTGTCAAATCCGACCGTAAAAGCTTTAATCGGAGCTTGTTGACACGCTGCCGCAACTCCCAAAATTGTGCAAGAATCAATCCCGCCAGAAAGATAGCAAGCTACTGGGACATCGGCTTCTAATTTGAGTTGAATGGCTTCAATAAAGCGTTCTCTTAAGGTTTCAATATAGTATTCGTCGTCGTGTTGAACCGTACGATCGCTGAGTAATGGAAAGTTCAGATCCCAGTAAGTTTTAGTGCGAACCCTAAGTTCACGATTTTCGCGATCGACGATTACCATTTGTCCGGGTTGAACTGCGTGAATGCCTTCAAATGCAGTCGTCCCTGGAACCATTAACTGCATCAACTGGTGATAAAGTCCATGTGGTGAGATCTTGCGCTTCACGGCAGGATGAGCAAACAACACTTTGATTTCAGAGCCAAATACTAAGCCTTCTGGGGTCATTGTCCAGAACAACGGTTTAATGCCGAAACGATCGCGTACCAGTGTTAATCGATCGTACTGTTTCTCATAAACGGCAAAGCCAAATTCTCCACGTAGATGAGGTAAAGCACCTTCTAAACCGAAGCGCTCGGTTAAGTGCATTAATAGTTCTGTATCGCTTTTCGATTTGAAGTGATAGCCGCGTGAAGTCAAATCTGCTCGGATGCGTTTGTAGTCGTAGAATTCGCCGTTGTGAGCAATCATCACCTGCTGATTTTCAGACACAAACGGTTGACGAGCGCGATCGGCATTTAAGTCAATGATCGCTAAGCGGGCATGAGTGAAGCCGACTCCGCGATCGTCGATCGTTTTCCAGCCGCAGCCATCGGGGCCACGATGCGATTGAATCGCCGCCATTGCGATCAGAACCGCAGGATCGATCTTACTTGCTGAATCGTGCTGGAAAACGCCGCCAATGCCACACATACGCTTTTCTCCTACAGTTCGGAACAAGCTTAATTTGTTCACTGTATGCAGGATTACATTGCGAAAAATCTATTATTTGGAATAATTTAAGGTTTTATTTTAATGTGGGGGCTGAATTTTGCGAGATTTCTTAATATATGAACGATCATTCATACATTAAGATCAAGGAATCGATTTGGAGAACTTAGATGACCACTGTGTCTCAGATGAAATGTGCCTGTGAAGCCTGTCTGTGTATTGTTTCGACAGAAAGCGCTGTTGAAAAAGAAGACAAATTCTATTGCAGTGATGCTTGCGCTAACGGACATCCAGACGGACATGGCGACTGCGGGCATAAAGGCTGCAATTGCTAAAGAAAACCGAATAATCTAGAACGAGATGGGGTGAACGTTGCTCCATCTCGTTTGATTTATCCGATCGTAGGTTGCTTCAAACAAGCCTCAAGATCAAGTTGTGCAAGTTTGGCATAAGCTTGATCGATCGTATATTTTCCCCGCAATAATCCAAGACTTGCACCCGGACAAATAAATCTCAGCGTCTCCGGATTGAACTTGTCTAAAAGCTTTTGAACATGACGAATTTGGCGATTCCAGTGAAACGTTTTTGCGGTTCTGAGCGGAACGGGATCGCCTTGATTGTTTGGAAGCAGATGTCGCCCGGAAAACAAGATTCCACCACAAGCAGAATAATAGACGCAAGCTGATCCTGGAGAATGTCCTGAAGTCCAAATAATCTGAATTTCTGACGCGCCCCCTTCGGGAAGCGAAGCTATAGACAAGTTTTCTTGAAACGCAGTCAGCGTGAGATTTGGTAACAAATACGCCTCTTGCTCCTGCACAATCACTTCACTATTGAACGCCGCTTGAATTTCTCGCACCTTTCCCATTCCGCCCCGATGCGTCAGGATGAGCTTGCCGACTCCGCCTTGAGCTTCGAGAAACGATCGCGTATTTTCGTCCCAAGTTGGACAATCGATCAGCAGATTTCCATCTTTTTCTACAATGAGATACGATGTGCCACCGAGCGTCTCTCGATTCGGCGGAAACGCGAAAATCGGCGCGATCGCAGATTCGGAGCAGGCTTCCGGTGACAACACGAGACGGGGCGGTTTCGGAGTGCGGGACTGCGGTGTAATCGAAGATTCTAGTGGCACAAGCTTCTCGATCGGTCAAACTAAAGAATATGGCAGGTCTTCGTTGATTGTGCCAGATCGCGCGATTTCCTTCTATGCCCTCTGCCCTACCGTTTGGTCATGATTTGGCTTTTGCTTCTCGGTTTGATCACGTATTTGTTTATTACCCAATGGGTTGCAAGTCTGACACGCACCCCGGTTTGGTTGCTGTGGCTGGTGGCGATGCTGCCTGTGTTCGTGATGGTGGCATGGGCGATCGTGTTTCGGGGGCAAACGATGCCGACGCAGTACACGCTGGTTTTATTTGCGGGCTGTTTGGTGCTGTATTTGTATCTGGTTCAGCGCGGGAGAATTACGCGAGCGACGATGGATACGGCTCCGACTGCACCGGAATCTGTTTCTGAACTCCAGCCGCCGAATGTTGCGAGTTTGCGTCCGCTAAATCAAGCTGAAGAAAAGAGTTTGCAAACCTGCTTTCCTTGGTCGGTATTTTATCTGAAACATTTGGAATATCATCCACAAGGCGTGGTGTGTCGGGGGCAGTTACGCACCTCGCCAGAAGTCGCTTATCAAACAGTGCGGGAGAATGTCGAAGCGCAGTTTGGCGATCGCTTTCATCTGATTTTTCAGGAATATTATCCGGGAGAGCCGTTTTTTGAACTGGTGATCAATCCAGCAGTCACGGTTGAAGGGAAAAACGCGCGCGTTCTGATTCGTCCTGGATTTGCGATCGCGCTTTTGCTGTTAACGCTGTTTACAACGACTTGGGCGGGGCTGCAAGTGGTCGGGCGCGTTCCGACGATTGCCGCGCTGCTAGAAAATGGGTTTCCGTATGCGATTCCGATTTTGATCTTTTTTGCGGCGCGGAGTTTTGGGCAATTCATTACAGCGCGGAAATATCAGATTGCGATTACGCTGCCGTATTTTGTGCCGATTATTCCGCTGCCGTTTTTTCCGCTGGGCACGATCGGCGCGTTTACTCAACTGCGCTCTCCGATTCCGCACCGTAAAGCGCTGTTTGATATTGGGCTAGTTGGGGCGTTTTTGGGGTTGAGTGTGAGCGTTCCGCTGCTGGCTTGGGGATTGGTGCAGTCGGATGTGGTGGCGCTACCGAGTCGGGGCGGACTGTTTCAGTTTCAGGGACTTGATCCGAGATTTTCGATCGTATTAGCCATCTTTGGCAAGTTGGCGATCGGGCGAGAATTAACTCCAGATGCGGCGATTCGACTGCATCCGATGGCGATCGCGGGTTGGGTGGGGTTGTTGTTTACGGCGTTTAATTTGATGCCGATCGGACAGTTAGACGGGGGGCGGATGATTCATGCGGTGTTTGGGCGACGAATCGGAGCGAGAATCGGACGAATTTCTCGATTTTTGCTGTTGGGATTTGCGATCGTATACCCACATTTATTGCTCTGGGCGGTTTTATTGTTGTTGCTGCCTGCGTTGAATGAACCCACTTTAAACGATGTGATCGAGGTTGATTCATTCCGCGATATCGTAGGGTTGATGGCGTTGGTGATTCTGCTTTTATTAGTATTACCTGCACCGAGGTTTTTAACGACTGCATTAGGAATGTAGATGAACGGAAAAGCGCTATATCAAAGTTCTTTAACGCTGTTGATTTATCGCGATGTGTTTGACGACGCGATCGCACAGTCATTTCTTACGGTTTTGCAGAATCTCGATCGTCCTGAAATTGCGATCGTGGCTTACGGCGAATGGTTTTCGGGTTTGGCAAAACGGCATCAAGGCTGGCGCGATTATTTGATCACACGAATTTTGACTTCAGAAAATGCGCTGACTCAACAAGTTCATCAAGGCGAACTGCTGGATGAAATATCAGAAGCAGCAAAGCATGATTTAAGGATTTTACAACAGATCTATCAATGCGGTAGCCAACAGTTTTGCGAATTGATCAATCAAAAAACTGTAGCTTGGTGCGATTATACTACTGATACGAAAAACAATTCAAGGCGAACGCAGATTAAACAGATTCAGAAACGGCTTGAATCGATCGAAGATTGGTCGATCGCGCTTCCAGATTTAATCGCGTTTTATCGTCAATTCGGAACAGGTATTTTTGCGGAATATGCTGCATTTCGTTGGGAAAAAGGAGAGTTGAGCGCGATCGCGAATCCTGATCCGATTCGAGTCGATGCCTTGGTCGGCTACGAAACTCAGCGCGATACCTTGCTGCGAAACACTGAATTTTTACTTGCTGGATTGCCTGCGCTACACATTTTGCTGTATGGAAGTCGCGGATCGGGAAAATCGTCGCTGGTCAAATCGCTGCTTAGAAAATACGAAAATCTGCGCTTAATCGAGGTCGCAAAATCGGAATTGAGCGCGTTACCCACGATCGTCGAACGACTGCGCGATTTGCCTCAGAAGTTTGTGATTTTCGTCGATGATTTGTCGTTTGAAGAAGATGACGATGCCTACAAAGCGCTGAAAGTCGTATTAGAAGGCAATCTCACCGCACGACCGCAAAACGTTGTTGTCTATGCAACCTCGAATCGACGGCACTTAGTTCGAGAATTTTTTGACGATCGCCCCCGTCCGAAAGATGCCGATGAGGTACATCACTGGGATACGGTGCAAGAAAAGTTATCGTTTAGCGATCGCTTCGGGCTAACCCTGACGTTTGAACCTGCGGATCAGCCGACGTATCTGAAAATCGTTCATCACTTAGCCGAGCAAGCTGAAATTCAAATCAGTGCCGAAGATTTAGAATTTAGGGCGTTGCAGTGGGCGACTCGGCACAATGGTCGATCGGGAAGGACGGCACGCCAATTCATTGACTTTCTTAAAGCTGATTTAGAGATATCTGAGCGTTTATCGATCGATCTCTGATTTCATCCGCTCTAAAGTGCGAGTCATTTGGTCAAACATCTGTTGGGGA
>CAXTDB010000013.1:9315-10381 GCA_964242045.1 uncultured Leptolyngbya sp.
GGTCGATCGGGCAGAACGGCGCGTCAGTTTATTGACTTTCTCAAATCCGAAACGCTGAGCTAATCTTTCTTCCCGACAACTTCGCGGACTCGATAGATCGGGCGACCTTGAGACTCGTGGTACGTTCGCATCGAGATTTCAGCCAGCAGTCCAAAGCTAAACAGATTCAGACCCGCCAGAAATAAAACAACCGCAAGAATTAACAGCGGTCGCTGTCCGATATCTTCACCAAAACCGAGTTTCAAAACGACTAGATAAAGCCCGATCGACAGTCCCGATAGCAGCGACAGTAAGCCAAACAATCCGAAAACGTGCATCGGACGAGTGAGAAATTTCCGCATAAACGAAACGGTGAGCAAATCCATCACCACGCGAAACGTGCGATCGAGTCCATATTTACTTTTGCCAAACTGCCGCGAGTGATGTTTGACGGGAATCTCTGCAATCCGCGCCCCTTCGATGAATGCCAAAGCAGGTAAAAAGCGATGCAGTTCGCCGTAAAGATTCATATCGGCAACGAGTTCCGATCGATAAGCCTTTAACGAACAGCCGTAATCGTGCAATCGAACTCCGGTGACTCGCCCGATCAGCCAGTTTGCGATTTTTGAAGGCAAAACGCGAGTGAGGGAAGCATCTTGTCGATTTTTGCGCCAGCCGCTAACGAGATCGTAGCCTTCATTCAGTTTTTCGAGCAGCACGGGAATATCTGATGGATCGTTTTGCAAATCGCCATCGAGTGTGATGATCACTTTGCCGATCGCTTGACTAAACCCGGCAGCCATTGCGGGAGTTTGTCCGTAATTTCGCCGCAAAATCACGGCTTTCAAATCGTCGCGAATTTGTGCCTGTTGTTTCAGCAGCGCGTCTGATCCATCGCGCGAACCGTCATCGACGCAGATGATTTCATAGCTAAGCGCGGCATTTTTTAAACTCGTCGCGATCGCATCGATCAAGCTCGGAATACTCTCGACTTCGTTGTAAATCGGAACAACGATCGAGACATCAGGCTGAAGCGTGGATGCAAGCGCGATTGATACTCCGTCGGGAATCAAGGGCTTCATGAAAC
>CAXTDB010000013.1:10391-28589 GCA_964242045.1 uncultured Leptolyngbya sp.
GAAGTCTAAACGGTACGCAGGCAAGATTTAGCTTAGAACATCTCGACGGTTTTTCAGCAAATTATGTTGCTTTCTCTTGTGCGATCGCGCCGATTGTGGCTTTCACTGCCCGCAGATAATCGCTTGGAGCTAGTAAAATCTGCAATCCTCGCATCCCAGCGGAAATCGAAATCACATCAAACAGTTCGATCAGTTCATCGACGTAAACCGGATAGTCTTTTTTGCAAGCGAGAGCCGTGACACCGCCGCGAATGTATCCGGTAAGCGGTTGGACTTCTTTGAGCGGAACGGTTTCAATTTTGCGATCGCCTGACAGTTTCGCTAATGCTTTCAGGTCAAGCTGCATATTTCCGCCGATTACTGCCAGACAAATCCCGTGTCGATCGCCACGCGCCACCAACGTTTTAAACACTTGTTCAGGTGGCAGTCCGATTTTTTCAGCGACCGATTCTGCTGCGAGATTGTCTGGATCGACTGCGTATTCTCTCAGTTCGTAAGCGATTCCTAAGTTGTCTAAAACGCGAACAGCATTCGTTTTCATAGTCGAGTCTTTAGCAAATTGTCTGAGCAGATAACAGGGGGGTTGGGAAATCTACAGTCAGTCCTTATACTGCGATCGATCATGGCAACTCGTAGACGTTTCATGCTTCAGGCTGGAGCGGGTTTTCTCGTAACGGCGGGGGTTCAAGGCTGTGTTCAAACTACCCAAACCCTGACTCAGAATCAATCTTCTCTCAAAATCAGTCAAATGCTGGCAGATCGGATTCAGAAGCGGGGACATCTCAAAGTTGCGACCGAAGACGATTATCCGCCTTTTGAGTTTTTAGTGAACGGTAAACCTACAGGTTTTGATCATGAATTGCTGGCGCGATTTCGGCAAGCTGTCCCCTTCGAGATTCAGCAGGAAATTATGGCTTGGCAGGGACTTCTCCCCGGAGTCGGTGAGGGTAAGTATGACGTAGCACTGACGGCAGTAGGCATTACCGACGATCGAGCCAAATTTCTAGACTTTACGATCCCGATCGCCGAATCCACGATCGCCTACATCAAGCGCAAAGATGACTCCTCGATTCAGGGCATTCAGTCGCTTTCGGGTAAAGTTCTGGGCGTACAGCAAGGCGGAGTTTCCCAAGCTGCCGTTCCTGACTTGGAAGCAGGACTGAAAAAGCAAGGCGGAACGCTAGGAACGGTTAAACAGTACCGAGGGTTTTCAGAAGCTTACCAGGATTTGATCAACAAGAAATTGGATGCAGTTCTTCATAACATTGTGTCGCTTTCGGTGTTGGTGAATGAAAAGCCCGCTATTTTTGAGCTAGGAGAGCGAGTGAGCCGCAAATCTTATGCAGCTTGGGCAGTGAAAAAGGGCGATCGAGAATTATTAGACCTACTGAACCAGTTTTTGCGGCAGCAACAAGAGCAGGGAGAATTCAAAAAGCTTCAGCAAGACTGGTTCAAGATGACGTTCGACAATCTTCCCCAAGAACCGCTCCTTCCTGGCGATCGCCGCATTTTATCTTGATATCCTGCTCGTGATGAATCCTATTCTTCAGAAGTTAGCTTTCCGTCAGCATCGTTTATCGATGCGATTTGTGATTGCTAGTACTATTCTAGTAGTAAGCTGTGGCGCTTATTACAGCTATCAGTTAGTCCGGAGTACGCTGCTGGAAAGCTTAAAGAGAAATGCGTTTCTAGAACTTTCTCAAGGTCGGGAAAGCCTCGATCGCTGGCTGTCGAATCAGAAGATTTATGTAGAAACCTTGGCGAATACGGCTCAGGTGCGATCGATGGATTGGGCAAAAACGGAACCTTACTTAAAGGCAGAAACACTGAGGTTTGGAGATGTTTATGCACTCGCGATCGGCAAGCCCGATGGGTGGCGCAATGTTGTTGGGGGCAAGCAGACGTATATTGGCGATCGAGTTTATTTCCAGAAAGCGATCGCAGGCATCACTAATGTCAGCGATCCGCTAATCAATCGAGTTAATCAACTGCCATCCCTATCGATCGCTGCACCGATTCGGCAAGGCTTTGATACTAGCGCAAAGCCGATCGGAGAAATTCACAGCGTTGTGCGATTAGAGCGAGTGAATCAAGTGGTGAGTAGTGTGCAATACGGTAAACAAAGCTATGCTTTTGCGATCGATTCTCAAGGGTGGATTGTAGCTCATGCCGATCGTACCTACAGTTTCGGCGAGAATCAGTCGCAAGATAACCGACTGCTCGGAGTGATTCAGCATATCAGCAAAAACAAGCAGGGAATTGAATTGCTGAATGTGGGAGATCGAAGCCATTATGTTGCTTACCTGCCGCTTCAAGAGGCGAACTGGTCTGTAGCGCTGGTGATTCCCAGAGAAAACATTGAATCTCAATTGCGTTCTCTCGATGGTATTGCTCTGATCGTGGCAGGAATGGCGATCGCGCTATTGATCGTTCTGGGGCAGATTCAATCGATCGAACAAAGACATCTGAAGAAATCGAATGAACTTCTTGAACAGCGAGTCGAAGAACGAACGGCAGAGCTATCAAACGCAATGGAACAGCTTCAGCAATCCCAACTGTGGATGATTCAAACTGAAAAGATGTCTGCGCTTGGCGGTTTAGTTGCAGGAGTGGCACATGAGATTAACAATCCAGTCAATTTTATTCATGGCAATATTAACTATGCAAATGAGTATGCTGAGAATCTTCTGCATCTGATTGATCTCTATCAGCAGCAGTTTCCTGATTCGTCAGCTTCGATTCAGGAGTATATAGAGGATATCGATTTTGAGTTTATCGCCAAAGATCTACCCAAAACACTCGCTTCGATGCGAATAGGAACCGATCGCATCAAGGAGATTGTTCTCTCGCTCAGAAACTTCTCCCGGTTAGACGAAGCCGAGGTTAAACCTGTGAATATTCACGAAGGGATTGATAGCACCCTGCTAATTCTGGAACATCGCTTAAAAGTGACTCCGAATCTCGCCGCTGTCGAAGTGATCAAAGAGTATGGAGATTTGCCGCTAGTCGCTTGCTATGCGAGCCAGTTAAACCAGGTGTTTATGAATATCCTAGCGAATGCTCTAGATGCGATCGCAGATCAACGCGCTCAATCGAATCTTTGTACGATTCGGATTAGAACCCAGATTCTAGAGCAAGGAATAGTGCAAATTGCGATCGCAGACAATGGTTCGGGCATGACTCCAGAGGTACAACAGCGAATTTTCGATCCGTTTTTTACAACGAAGCCTGTTGGTAAAGGTACGGGGATGGGCATGTCGATCAGTTATCAAATCGTGACCGAACGGCATCGAGGAAGGCTGTACTGCGTTTCTCAACTGGGTAAAGGTACGGAATTTTTTCTTGAAATTCCTGTTTCATAACGTTGGTACATACGGCAGATCGGTGACTCCCGGATCGTAACCGAGTTGATTTAAAAGCGTGGTCAGTTGCCCGCGATGGTGAGTCTGATGGTTAAAAAAGTGCGTCACTAATAGCCATGCAGGACGAGTAACGGTTTTGGTTGGTGTTGTTGTGGTCGTGTAAGTGAACGGAGCTTCGAGCCATTCGGGGGAAAGGTGTTGTGACCAAGTGAGAATTTCTTGATCTGTACGATCGCGCTCTTGCCGCAATTGTTCAAAATCTGAATACAAGGTCTGATCGAGCTTTGCGCTAAAAGAATTCTGAGTGAAGCGACCGAGCCAAATGCGATCGCCCACCAAAATATGATTCAGCGTTCCATCGATCGACTTGAAGAACGCGCCTAAATCTTCATTACGTTTCGCATTTGGAATTGCAGCACAAATTGTATAAATCTTCTGATTCATCCAGTGATTATATTTCGCCATCGTTGTGCAATAATTTATGTTACTCATTTTGCCTTTTTAATGGTAATATTGCTAATCAAGTTGTAGTTCAACTTCTTTAGTTTAGATCACGTAATTCCCAGAGTTGAACTTCTATCGATCGCATTATTAAACGGTGAATGCGATCGACATTTTCACAAAAACCGCAATTCAAACGCTCGGACGATAGAGTAAACAGTGAGCTTTAAACTTGTTGACGATCGATCAGTTGTCGAAATAGTCCAGTTTGATTCGCAAGTTCTTCAAAGCGTCCTTGCTGAATCAGTTGCCCGTTTTGTAGCACATAAATGCGATCGGCATTGCGAATCGTGCTGAGGCGGTGAGCAATCACAACGCGCGTTACGTTTAAGCGATCGAGACTTTCGCTGACGATCGCCTGAGTGCGATTATCGAGCGCGCTGGTTGCCTCATCAAATAGAAGAATTCTCGGACGGAGTGCCAGCGCACGAGCGATTAATAACCGTTGGCGCTGTCCACCGGATAGGTTCGTTCCTCCTTCGCTTACAACCGTGTGCATTCCCATCGGCATTGTTGCAATATCCTCTGCTAGTCCTGACATGCGCGCAGCATCCCAAGCTTCGTTCATTGTGATCAAGGCACTACTCGCAATGTTTTCAAAAATCGAAGCAGACATGACGCGGCTGTTTTGTAGCACTACACCGAGTTGCCGTCGCACCGCATGAACATCTAAGCCAGTCAGCTCTTGTCCGTCATATCGAATTGCACCAGATTCCGGCAGATCAAAGCCAAGGAGTAATCGTAACAGCGTTGATTTTCCACTGCCAGAAGGCCCAACTAAGGCAATAAATTCACCGGGATCGGCTCGTAAACTCACATCATTGAGCGTGAGCGCGCCGCCGCTGCAATATCGAAACACAATGCGATCGAGTTCGATTCGTCCAGTGAGTCGTCCTGGATCTGCCGTAGTTGTATCAATCTCTGGAGTTGCTTGCAGAATCGGCTGTGCGCGTTCCCACATTGGCAGAACTTCTAGAACATCTAAAACTGTTGTGCTTAAGGTTGTTGCTCCACCGATAAATGTTCCAAAAGCAGCGTTGAACGCGAGAAAGGTTCCGGTTGAGAAGCCGCTCGATTGAGCGCTTTGAATCAAATAAATAGAACAAGCAAACAGAATCGCAGGGGTTAAAGCAGAAAGAACATGATTGACTACGGTTAGATTATCTTCGATCGCTTCGGTTTTCAGCGTCAGTTTTAACTGTTGACGATAGTGCTGTCCCCAGTAAGCAAAGGCTCTTGCTTCTGCCCCTGCGACCCGAAATTTTGCCACACCGTTGATGATCTGCACCATCATGCCGAAAAGCTTTCCTTGTTGAGCTAACAAGGGACGAAGCTGGCGAAACGTTAGGATTCCAGCGACGATCGTAGCCGCAATGTTTAACAGCGCAATCACAACGGCGATCATTGCGAGAGCGGGACTGTAGTAGAACAATAATCCTAAGTTCAAAAATGAAAAGACACTAGAGAATAAGCTTTTCAAAATCGTGCCGCTGAGCTTGGAGCGGATTTGACCGATCACCGAAACTCGCGCGCTCAAATCTCCGATCGAATAGTTCCGAAAAAAAGTCGCTTTGAGATTCAGCAAGCGATCCCACACTGCCGCTTGAGTGGTGGAATCCGCAAAGGTTTCTAATCGTGTGACTGCGATGCCTTGAGTGAACTGAAATAAAGTTGTACCTAAAGCAGTGGCAAACAGTCCAAGTGCAATCTGGAACAGTAGCGATCGATTTGCATCCGGAATCGCATGATCCATCAAAATCGCTGTAGCTTGTGGAACAATCATTCCGAGTAAAGTTGCTGCAATCCCTGTAAAAACGAGCGTGAATAGTTCTTTAGAATGTCCCTGAGTTGCAAATTTTAGTAAGTTAAGAATTTTGAGATTTTCGGGTAGCGGACGGTAAAAGGTATAAGCAGTCGGGGAAAGCGTTAGAGCGGTTTGACGATCGCACTTTTTCCGAGTGTTTCGCAGTGGATCAATAATTTCATACTGCATTTCCGAAACGGGAATCAGTGCAACAGGACGCTCATCTTCAAGGGTATAAGCGAGTAATGCTCCGCAATCTTGCTTCCACCATTGATCCCGTAACGTAATTCGTCGCATTCGGATACGAGAAGCGCGCGCGATCGCATCCAGCGGATCGCGAACTCGCTGCAAATCTTCAGACTTTGCAGGCGGACAGATCGAGATGTGAAGAAATCGCCCAACTGCACCCGCTGCCATTAATAAAGCTTGTTCGGGATTGAGAGCGGGTTTAGAATTTTCAGGTTGATCTATCTCGAAAACGGTTGCGAGATTAGAAAGCGTTGTTGCGATCGCTTGTGTGTTCAGGTGTTCTCGTGCTTGAAATTGTGCAAGTTCTTGTTGTCGATCGCACTGATCTAGCTGTTGAATCGCTTGTAAAATAAAAAGCTGTAGCTGATAAATTCCGTTTAACAGGGCTTCATCCTCGATAATGCTATTTGTGGTGCAGTAATCGATTTCTACTACATCCGTAGCATTGATCCAGAGATGTCTTTGCAATGGAATCCGCCCTGTTGCGAAAGTTACTTCTAATGAACCTAAAAGCTTTGCGCTTCCTTGAAGAATTTGTGCCCAAACGATTGTTCCATGCAGCGGTTGAAACACTTCCCCTTCTGCAAGAACGCCGCATCCGATAGGTTCAAACGGAGTTGGTAGTTTGGGTGAGGCAATTTCGGAAACCGCAGCGCCCAAATGATCAATCCAGCGATCGATCAACTCTCGATTTAATGCTCGAATCGGGGACAGTTCAGTTTCTTCTAGAGCAACCGCAAGCAATTGATGCTGAATCTCTGCGGCTTTGAACTGTGCCGAGAACATCGCTTCTCCAGCTTTGACTGTGAATAGATAGCGTCGTTTGCCTTTGGGTGTCCCATGTTCAACTGCGATCGCAAACACCGCAAATGATCCAGATTGAACGAGCCAGATTGTTTCTCGATCGTCAAGCAATAACGGCTCATTACTGTTAAAAAAATAAGTTTCCTGCGATGTACGATTGTCTTCTGCCAGCATCGTTTATGCTCCCTAATCACGATCCGCCTTCGCTCTGAATTAACTGTAAATACGCTCCTTCAACTTGCCGCAACTGCTCATGAGTGCCCCGCTGTACGACTTTGCCCCGTTCAAACACGATGATTTCGTCACAGTCGCGAATCGTACTCAATCGATGCGCCACAATCAAACAAGTACAGCCCCGCAAGCGTAAGTTATAGTCAATGATTTTTTCAGTTTCAGTATCAAGCGCGCTGGTTGCTTCATCCATAATCACGATCGCTGGATTGTTCACTAGCGCCCGCGCAATTTCTAATCGCTGTCGCTGTCCGCCGCTGAGATTGGTTGCACCTTCGAGTAAATCAGCATTGTAGCCACCGGGAAGCGATAAAATTACGTCATGAATTGCAGCATCACGGCAGGCTTGGATTAAATTACGATCGCCGATCGTGGTATCCCACAGCGTCAAATTATCGCGAACTGTGCCTGCAAACAAAAGAATCTCTTGTTCAACTAATGCGATCGAGTTCGATAACACCGATCGAGGTAAATTTGCTTGCTGATCAAAATAAATTTCACCCGACCACGGTTGATAAAGCCCTGCAACGAGTTTAGCGATCGTGGATTTTCCAGAACCACTTCCCCCGACTAATGCGACTCGCTGACCTGGACTTAGAGATAAATTAAAGTTTTCAATTAAAGGAGCCGCTGTGCGGTTATAGCAGAATGTAATGTTGCGTAGCTCTAAATCGCCTTGTAATTTTGGTTGTGCAGGTAGACTCACAGAAGTTTTTATCGTCGCTTCAGTTGAATTGTTTAGAACATCATCTAGACGATTCAAGCTTCCTTCTAATTCTTGCAGATCGCTTCCCAAGCTAATCAGTTGATTCACAGGCTGCATAAACTGCTGCATCAAAGATTGAAAAGCAACGAGCATTCCAATACTCAGCGCGCCATCGATTACCCGCAGTCCGCCCACGGTGAGAAGCAGCATCGAAGATAATCCCGAAAGAAATGCAGGCAGAGTTCCAAGTCTCTGATTCAGGCTGCCCATCTCTTGGCGCACATTGATTGCTTTGGCGTAATAGCCCGCCCAACGTGCGAAAAAATCAGACTCTAAGCCCGATGCTTTGAGCGTTTCCATGCTTTGTAGCCCTGCGATCGCAACTCCGCTGACTTTTCCTTGTTCCTGCATCAATCGAACATTCGCATCAGCCCGCTGTTGTCCAACCCAGCGCAATGAAAGCAAGTTAATGATTACAAACGCAATGCCAATCAGCGTTAGAATGCGATCATATTGCAACATCACAATTGCATAAAACACGATCATCACCGCAGAGATCGCGGTCGTTGCAAGCTGACCCGATAAAAGACTGGCTAAGCGATCGTTAAGTTGAATTCGGCTACTAATTTCTCCAGCAAAACGTTGATCATAAAAGCTTACGGGTAAATGTAGAATGTGCCACACGAAACGGCTTGACATTGACATGGCTAATTTAATTTGCATTCGCCGCAAGAGTTGAAGCTGTAATCGCGTTAGTAATCCCGTTACGATCGCCGTAAACATCATTCCTAGAATCAAAGGACGCAGCCAATCTTCTCGCCCTTGAATTAGCACTTGATCAATGAATACTTGAGAAAATGCTGGCATTGCTAATCCCGGCAGCACGAGGACAAAGCCAACCACGATCGCAAAGACTAAAGAATCGATCGAGTGTTGCAACCTTTCCCATAATGCTAAACTCAGATTCGGTTTGTGTCCGCCTTTTTTGAACGCTGAATTCGGTTCAAAAACTAAAACAACCCCTGTAAATGCTTGACTAAACTCTTCTAGCGAAACTGTTCTCGAACCCGTTGCCGGATCATTGAGATAAACCCGCTGATGCCGAAAGCCTTCAACTACTAGAAAATGATTAAAGTTCCAAAAGACAATGTAGGGACAGGCTAATTGTTGCAATCCCGCCAAATCAACCTTAAATCCTTTTGCTTGTAATTCATAGCTCCGGGCTGCATTGAGAAGATTCGAGGCTTTACTGCCATCGCGCGAAATACCGCAAACCTGACGCAGTTCGGGCAAGGGAACAATCCGCCCGTGATAGCCCAAAATCATCCCTAAAGCCGCCGCCCCACATTCAACTGCCTCCATTTGCAGCAGCGTTGGAGTACGGCGCAAGGGTTGTAATGGATTAGAATGATTGTTAAATAAGCGCTGAATCATGCTAATTCATTCCTGTCCAGGACTTAAAGATTGGTAACACAAAGCTAATCGGGGCGCGTTGTTCGATCGTGATTCTTACACTGGTGGTGGTTCCCGGCGTGATCTTTTGGGATGTACCTTTTGAAGATGACCAACGGTAGCCGCTCGGAGTCGAGGCATCAATTTCAGGCTCAGCAAACACAGCAATCTGTGCGCCTTCAGACATCACACTCGGTAAAATCTCAGCATTACCAATTAAACTTGCTGCTCCTTGCTGCGTCACGGGATAAGCGGAAATTGTTTTGACTGTGCCTTCAATTCCACCGAATTCTTCTCGTTTCACCGTAGTTGGCGTGATTTGCACAGATAATCCTGGCTTGAGCTTTTTCCCTTCGCTCACAGGTAAGAAGGCAATGTTCATGAGTTGTGCCGTATCTTCTTGAGCCGCGATCGTCCCAACACCTGTTCCCGGTTCAAGTCGTTGTCCTGGCTTTACAGTCAGCTCTAAAACTCGTCCAGAGTAATCGCTCACAATCTGGCTACTCTGTTGTAGTTGAAGCTCTAATTGAACGATTAGCCGCTGTGTTTCTTGAATTTCTTTCTGGCGGTTGGTATCTGATGCTAAATCTTGCTCTGCTTGTCCAGCAACGCGGCTATCGAGTGCTTTTAATTGAGCCTGGAGACTATCGGCTTGATTAACATTGCTAAGATACTGGTTTTGGGCTTCTGTTTCTTTGACATCAAGCTGTTTAAGTTGAGATTCTGCTTCGCTGATCTGAGCTTGAGAACTGAGATAGTCTTGTTGAGCTTGCAGCGCGACATCTTTTGCGATCGCACCTTCTCGTAAAATCGCTTGTCGCTGTTTCCAGCGTTGTTGATATACCGGAACCATTTCCCGCAGCGTTTTCAAGCGATCTTGCAGCGTTTGTCGATCGCGCTGAATCGCCTCTAAGCCCTTTTCTCTTAGCACAGGGGTCAGGGATTGCACTGTATTTAAGCTTTGCTGTAGGGTTTGACGCTGTTGGTCGATCGCGATTTGGTCGATCGAACTTCGCTGCATCTGTGCGGAAGTAGTCGATTGATTTTGTGCTTTCAGTTGCGCTAACTTTTCTCGTGCAAGCTGTAGCTGACTTTGCAGTTCAGATTGATCGATCGTCGCTAAAATCTGTCCTTTTTTCACAAAGTCCCCAGCTTTCACCGTAAGCGTTAGAATCCGTCCCGTACTTTGTGCTTGAACAGTTGCGACTTTACTGGGATATGCTAAAACGCCGCGCCCAGTCACCGTAATCGGAATCCGTCCGACAATGCTCCAAGTCGCGCCCGCAATGACCAAAGAGCCGAGCGCGATAAGGGAAAGCCAGCGTTGAGGATCGACGACTTCAACTAATTGATCGAGTTGTTCAGGAGAAGCAACCCGCGCTAATGCTTCTTTGCGAAACAGCGATGTTTTCTGTGTGTTCTGCTCCGTGACCATTGCTTTAATGCCCTTAATTTACTTAAGCCGAACTCGTTGCAGCATCCATTCAAATCGCGCTCCAGCCAGTGCCATTTGAGTAAGAAAATGATGACTTAATTCGTTTGCATAGTTCGATTCGAGAGATTGTCCTTGACTGTAGCTCAGTCTGCCATAGCCTAAACGAGACACGATCGCTTGTTGTTTATCAGCTAACAGCATGGCTAACACTCGATAGAATCGTGCCGCAAATCCGATATCGTGCAATAATTTCGCAGATAATCTCCACTGCGGAATCGATAGAATTTGCGATTCTCGCACTGCTCGAACATTCACGGTTAAACAACGGGCTTCGACGAATGGAGTTTCACCGACAATATCACCACGAGATAAACGGGCGAATTCTTTCTCGATCGCTGGATTGTCTTCTAAATTCGAGAAAACGGTTGCTAATGGATTGTGTTCTTCTTCGGACGTGGTGAGCGCGATCGCACCCTCAAGTAGAATATGCAAGGCTTCAATTGGGCGATTCCGCCGAATTAAAATCGTTCCTGCCGCAATTTGATGCACTCGTCCAGCCGCGATCAACCAGTCGATATCACTATCCTGTAGTTCTGCAAACACAATCAATGCTTCTCGCAGTTGAGGCTCACTTAGAACAACAGTGCTGCGTCCGAGTTGGTGCATCATTTGCTCTAGACGATTAGCAAGCAGTACGGCACTCGCTCGATAAAGATGTGCGGCAAAACTGCGGTCTTGCGCGAGCTTTTCGAGCATCTGCGATCGCGGAATCGATAGAATTCTCGATCGAGTCAAAGCCCGAATCGTTGTGGATGGAACATAAGTTTCAAGGAATGGAACCTCACCCACAATTTCGCCGCTCGATAGCTGTGCAATTTCACGTCCCGTTAGCATCCCTCCTTCTAATGCAGCAAAGGCTCGTCCGAGGGGATTTTGGTCTGCTTGAGCCAGCGAAACCGACAAAGTTCCCTCTAATAAAATATGGAATGCTTCGAGCGATCGTCCTTGCTGAATTAGAACAGTATTTGCTTCGATCTCAGACTGATAGCCTGCTGTTAACAACCAATCAATATCTTGATTGCTTAGCTCCTTAAGGAGAATTTCTGTCATGGAGGTAGCTCCCGAATGAACAATGAAGCGAGAATCGTTAGTTTCTTCTGCCAAACAGGTTCGATAAGCTTTTGAGAACCGATAAGACATCTTCTACAGAATTAAAGCCAAGTCCGACGAATTGAAATGCTGAAGAGAAGGTGTTTGACATACCTCGTGCGTGGGTTTGTCGCTGCCGACTCTGGCGAGAAAAGCTCGATCGTTGTTCAAAAATCGAACCTGATAGATAGATATCGATTCCGCCTGAGATCTGGTCGAGTTCTGCTTCAGATAATTCCGGTAGGGATAAATCGCGATCGTCGTTCATTAATTTCTCCTTTAATGTTGGTTGAGGATGCTTAGTTCTGAATATTTGGGAGCGATGCAAACGATTTGAAAAATCTCCGACTTCCTCAAGAAATCGGAGATTTGGAATCTACAGAGGAGCGCGTTAACTGACGACGATGCTTTGACCCGCAGAACTGCCAACCATATTGAAATTGAACACCGAAGCCGTACCGCTACCATTGGGTCCGGCAAAGGTTTGCTGAGCGATCGTCATTTGCTTTTGAGTGAAATCATTCGATGAGCTTTGAGCATAGCCATTAACATCACCGATCGACACAGACAAGCCCCCTGCAACTGTATCGAGTTCGGTTTCAGACAGTTCGACAGCAGTGAAGTTTAATTTGAGTTCAGACATGATGGATTCTCCGTTGTTAATAAGTAGATTCAAGAGAGCGAGGAGGTAGATATAATGCACCTCCCCAGACTGACTAGCCGACGGCGATGCTGTTTGCTGCGGAGCTACCGATTTCTGCAAGGTTGGTGATCGAAGCCGTACCGCTACCATTAGGTCCTGCAAAGGTTTGTTGAGCAACGGTCAGATTCTTTTGGAAAAAGTCGTTTGTCGCGCTCTGAGCATAGCCTTGAACATCACTGATAGTGATGGCTCCACCTGCTACTGCATCGAGTTCGATTTCAGACAGTTCGATCGCGGTTGCGTTGATTTCGTTGATCATGATTGTTTCTCCTTAAAGTCAAGTAGGTTGCAGCAGTGGTTTTGGTCTTCGCTGCTGTTCTGTTGAACATGAACACAATGTATGCTTTAGCAATCGGATTCCACATCGCCAAAACGTTTGAACAATATGGATTGATGCTCGATCGAACTGTCTCCACCTTTCGTATGAGTCAGCGCATGAGCTTGACTTGCTTGGAACTAGAAGCAATTAGAGTAGGATAAAAAAGCGATGAAACTTAGAGAAATGCTCGATCGGTTGAAGCTTGCCTCACAATTTACAGTTTTGTTATCGCTGATCTTTATTGTTGGAATTGGCTTAGGAGGCTTGGCGCTCTCGAAAGCATTAGAACATCGAGCCGAAATTGACATTAGCGATCGCGCTCAACTCGTAATGCAGATCATGAGTTCTGTGAGTCGCTATACAAATGATCAAGTCGCTCCTTTACTCCGAGTTGGATTAGATGCTGAAAACCGTTTGATTCCTGAAAGCATTCCCAGCGTTGCATCGAAACAAGTATTCGATCGATTACAGCAAAATTGGGAGTACAAAGACTATCTCTACAAAACGGCAGCACTGAATCCAACCAATTTAGACGATAAAACAGACTTGTTTGAAGCAAAGCTAATCGAACGCTTTCAAAACGATCGCACTCTCAAAACGCTTTCCGGCTTTCGCACAGGTGAGCAAAATCAGCTTTTCTACAGTGCCCAACCGTTAGCAATTACTGAGGAAAGCTGTTTACAGTGCCACAGCACGCCCGATCGCGCACCTAAAAGTCATCGCGATCGCTATGGTTCAGATAATGGGTACGGCTGGCAACTCAATCAGATTGTTGGCACACGCATTGTTTATCTTCCTGCAAACGAAGTGTTTAGCAATGCGCGTCAAGCCCTTTTTATCTTTATCAATATCTTTAGTGCGATTTTTGCATTAGTTCTGCTGCTTGTGAACTACTTGTTAAAACGACGAGTCATTCGACCGCTTAAACCAATGGCACAACTCGCAGAACAACTCTGTTTAGAAAAGATTGATACGACGGAAGTAGAAATCCTAGAGCGTAAAGGACTGAATAAAATTGCACGGCGAGGCGATGAACTCGGACAGCTTGGCAAAGTGTTTCAGCGAATGATTCGAGAAGTTCTCGATCGAGAACAAAAGCTCGCCGAGCAACTGCGACGACTCAAAGTTGAGATTGATCAAAATCAGCGAATACAGCAAGTTTCAGACATTGAGGAGACAGATTATTTTCAGAAGTTACAGCGAACTGCAAAACAGATTCGCGATCAGTGGACAGAAAAGTAGTTGAGGATCGTAACAATGGCAAAAATTGTATCCGTTCACTCCTTTAGGGGTGGAACTGGGAAATCAAATGTCACCGCAAATCTAGCGACTTGGATTGCAAAATCCGGCTATCGAGTTGGAATTGTAGACACTGATATTCAATCGCCTGGAATTCATGTTCCGTTTGGGCTGGATGAAACCAAAATTAAGTATACATTGAATGACTATCTTTGGGGACGATGTGCGATCGAGTCCGCAGTTCATGATGTTAGCTCAATCATCTCGACTGGACGAAACTGGTTCGGAAACAATCGCGGCAAAATCTATCTGCTCCCATCGAGCATTAAAACGAGCGAAATTTCTCGCATTCTACGTGAAGGCTATGATGCTCGATTACTCAATGATGGCTTTCGTAATTTGATGCAGCGATTACAGCTAGATTATCTGTTCATTGATACCCATCCTGGAATCAATGAGGAAACATTACTGTCGGTGATTATCTCTGATGTTTTAGTGGTGATTTTGCGTCCAGACAAACAAGACTATCAAGGAACAGCAGTGACGATCGATGTTGCGCGTAAGCTAGACGTGCCAAAACTGCTTTTGGTCGTGAATAAAGCTCTACCAAGCTTGAACTTTGACGCACTCAAACAGCAGATCCAAACTAGCTATCAAGCTCCGGTCGCTGGAATTTTGCCTGTTTGCGATGAGATGTTTCAGTTAGCGAGTAGCGATATTTTTTGTTTGCGGCATCCTGAGCATCCGTGGTCGAAGGGAATTCATGCGATCGCGGCTCAAGTACAGGAAAATTCGCGATCGCACTATCTCACTTATCAAATGCGCTAACTTCGATGCGATTTCAGGCTTGATTGACGGTTAAACACCGCGATCGCGCTCGACCTGCATCAATCGATTCGCGTTGCAACTACTGCATAAAAAGGATCGCCGCCTGACATTCCAAACAGTTGAAACACCGCTGGAGTTTGAGACTGTTTCGCGATCACTTCAGGCTGCGAAAATCCTGGCACAGCTTTAAAGTACTTTTTCACTAACTCCACTCGATCGCTCTCACTACCCTCGCGCCAAGCTGCGATCGCTTTTTGATAAAACATCCGATTCGAGAAACTGATGATAGCAATTCCACCCGGTTTCAGAATGCGATGAATCTCAGTACCAATTGCTTCCGGATACTGTATGTACTGAACCGAAACCGTATTTAACACTGCATCAAACGACTGATCCGGCAGGGGTAGCTTCGGATCTAAGTTCAGGTTTTGTACAAAGTAATGATTCAAACGTGGATTGCGCGCGAGTTCTTCCGCATTCAATCCATGTCCTTCTACATGAGCGAACTGGACATCATCGGGTAGATGCGACACCCAGCTACTCATCATGTCGAAGATTCGCGAATTTGGCTTTAAACGATCGCGATACAAATCCGTCAACTGTTGAATAAACCCTTCGTCTACGTGCGTTACAAAGCGCGGATGTTCATAAAACAATGTGTCGTTCGTCGCATCTAATTTTTCGCGCTGATTCGGATTAAGCAGCATGATCACAGCACTATGATAACAATGAAGTTATGTTAACAAATAATTCTAATGCTTCCTCTGTCTCAAGCATCACTGTCTCAAGCATCACTGCTGCTGAATTCGTGCTGCCCAAGTTTGATTTTGATCCAGAGTCAACACAATTCTCTTATAAAACTCGTTTTCAAGCTCTAGAACTAAGTACCGACCAGAACGAGTTGCATACCAAAACTCCTTGCCGCGATCGGTGTAATACGTTCCCGCTTTGATCACACCGGGTAAGAACGTGCCTGGCAGTCTCGCATCTGTCCAACTGCTCGGAGGTTCCTCAGTTGACACTCGTGTAATATGACTCAGCGGAATGTGCAGATCAGCATTGAAATAAAACGCCCAAAACCGCTCCCAGCCATCTAGGTCAATCTTTAGCTGATCATCTGAGATCGATAACTGCATAATCCCTAACCAAACACGACTGAACTCAACTGACGAAGCGAATCGATAAAGGTTCGATCGCCCTTTTGATTAACCTTTTGATTAACAGTGATATCTCAATTCGCGTATTTTCTCCAGTTTAAGACTTTAGATTCATTAATATGCAAACTCTCCACCTTAGCCCTCTGCGATCTTAACCCTGTACGCCCAAGATGAATGGAATTCCAAATGAACGCTTTCTGCTCCGGTGCAAATCCATCTGAAAACTGATTTTCGATCGAGATGACAATGCAGCGAAGAGATTTTATTTGAGGGACACTCTCTAACGCTATATCAATTCATTTAAGTTGCTTTTCCGTTCAAGCGTAATTCTGCCACAATGGAATTAGCACCTTTAAGATTTGTGAAAAATATGAGTCTCAGTAAAGAGCAAATTGCCCAACAACTCGACAGTGACAGCAGCCGCGATCGCATGATAGCGCTTGCAAACCTGCGCGAGATTCCGGCTGAAGATGCCGTGCCGCTGATTAAAAAAGTGCTAAACGATGAGAGTTTGCAAATTCGATCGATGGCAGTCTTCGCCCTGGGAATCAAGCAAACCGACGAATGCTTTCCGATTTTGCTGAATATCCTTGAAACCGAGAAAGATTACGGAATTCGAGCCGATGCGGCGGGTGCTTTGGGATATCTCGAAGATTTGAGAGCGTTTGAACCGCTCGTTCGCACGTTTTATGAAGATACCGATTGGTTGGTACGATTTAGCGCCGCTGTCGCACTTGGAAATTTGAAAGACCCACGAGCGCGGGAAGTTTTGTTGCAGGCGTTAGACAGCGAAGAAGTCGTGGTGCAGCAAGCCGCGATCGCAGCGTTAGGAGAAATTAAAGCGGTGGATGCAGTCGATGCAATTTTGCGATTTGCTCAGTCTGAAGATTGGCTGGTGCGGCAACGACTCGCAGAAGCATTAGGCAACTTACCGAGCGAAAAGAGTCTGTCTGCCCTGCGCTACTTAGAGAAAGACAGCAATTCAAACGTGGCAGAATCAGCGCGAATTTGCCTAAAGCGATTGAGCGAATCAGCTTAGCTGAAATCTTGATGGGTTACTGCGAAAAATAAAGATTGACAAGCCTCCTTCTAATTGGTAATTTGCATGACTTAGGGATGTCCGTTCGATCGAGTAAATATAGCAAGTAACCCTAACTCACTTCACTATGAAACTGTTGCCTTGGGTCCGTCTTCTAAGCTTCTCCAAACGGGTTGCTCCTCGATCATGCTGGAAGCGACTGACGCTCTTTGGCTTGTCTTTTGCGGCAACAGTGACGATCGCGGCTTGCGCGCAGATGGATTCTAATCAGATGTCTACCTTAACGCCTCCTGCCTTGATGAGTGTGGCTGAGAAACCGCCGACGCTGCAATCGAGTCTGAATGTTGCGATCGCGCCTGTCTGTTCCCAAGGGACACCGATCGGTTATCAAGCTTCTACTTCGGTTCCCGCCGACTTTAAGCCTGTCAGCTTCAGCGCAGAATCGAAGCAGTTTGCCGAAGCTTGGAAAACAGAACTTGCAGAAGCTCCTTTTCCGCAAATCAATGCACGAGCGCGATTGGCAAAAGTGCCGATCATGATGTATCACGACATCGTGGCGCAGAAACAAGTTTTTTTTGATGTCACACCCGAAGAGTTTGAGTCACATCTGCAACTGATTCAGAAAAATAAACTCACTCCGATTAGTTTGGATCAGCTTGTCGAGCATCTCAAAACAGGCATTCCACTGCCCACGAAACCGATCGTTCTCACGTTCGATGATGGTTATCTAGGACATTATAAATACGTCTATCCGTTGCTAAAGAAATATCGCTATCCAGCGGCATTCGCGATTTATCCTGCCAAAATCGATAAGCCTAGAGGTCGTCCGGGCATGACTTGGGATCAGATTAAAGAAATCGCGGCTGATCCGTTAATCACGATCGCATCTCACAGCGTCAATCATCCGCCTGATTTGCGCGAGGTCAAAGATGATGCCAAACTAGCCTTTGAGATGACCGAATCGAAACGAGTGCTAGAAGCGAATTTAGGCATTCCGATCAAGTATTTTGTTTACCCTGAAGGCAAAAATGATCAGCGCGTACAACAAGCCGCGATCGCCGCCGGGTATCAAGCCGCTTGGACAATGAGCGATGAAGCGAACCTTTTTGCTGCTGAATCGGATAATTTATTCAACATCTCGCGGATTGGACAGTCTCAAATTGAGAAGGTATTAGAAGCAGCAAACGGAGGTCCGCCCGTTGCCTTTATCAAAGATGGAT
>CAXTDB010000013.1:28616-33414 GCA_964242045.1 uncultured Leptolyngbya sp.
GACGGTAAATAAAGTGCCGTTGATTATGGCAGCAGGCGGAAAACCGACGACGATTCACGCCAAGAGTCGGTATCAGGTGGCAGAAATTATGAAAGGAACACCTGCGATCGCGGCAGTCGATGGCGGGTTCTTCTCTTTGGAATTTTTGAACTCGAACAAAATGATCGGTCCCGTGATGAGCGCTCAATCGGGAACTTTTGTTCCGGCTCCGCAAGGCTCACTGCAAAAACTAGAAGGGCGACCGTTGGTATTGATTAGCGATCGCACCATCAAATACATTCCGTTCGATCCGCTGAAGCACAATACGCGCGAGGGGATCGCCGCAGAAATGAGCGATGTGCAAGATGCGTTTGTTGCGGGCGCATGGCTTGTGAAAAATGGACAACCGCAAACAGCAGAGACGTTTCGCGGCTTGTTTGGGTTTGATGCAGAACGCGATCGAGCTTATTGGGGGATTGATCAAGCCGATCGTCCGGTCGTTGGAGTCTCTGGTGATTATGTGAATTCGGTAGCGTTGGGTGAAGCGCTGGCAAAAGCGGGAATGAAAGAAGCGGTGATGTTAGATTCTGGCGCGAGTGCATCGCTGGCGTTCAAAGGCGAATCGATGATGAGCTATACGCCGCGTCCGGTTCCGCATATTGTGGCGTTGATGCCGCCCGTGCAGGTTGATTCGAGTTGTCAGACAGCGGCAAAACCATAAAGATTAGATGCGATCGATCGCATCACGGAACAACATAGATGACAGCAACTCGGACAGAAACAGATAGCATGGGCGCGATCTCAGTTGAGCGCGATCGATATTGGGGCGCGCAAACTCAGCGATCGCTGATGTATTTCGCGATCGGACAAGACAAAATGCCGACCGAGTTGATTCGCGCCTTTGGAATTCTGAAAAAAGCAGCAGCGATCGTCAATCAAGATTTAGGAAAACTGCCACCCGAAAAAGCAATTCTGATCATTCAAGCCGCAGACGAAGTGATCGAACGTCAGCTAAACGAGCATTTTCCGTTATCGGTATGGCAGACGGGAAGCGGGACGCAGACGAATATGAACGCGAATGAAGTGATCTCAAATCGTGCGATCGCGATTGCAGGCGGGATCTTAGGCAGCAAAGATCCGATTCACCCGAATGATCACGTCAATCTGTCGCAGTCATCGAATGATACGTTTCCCACAGCGATGCACATTGCAGCAGCAGAAGCGATTAATCAACGATTGTTACCGATGATCAAAAAGCTGCGCGATGCGTTGCAGGAAAAATCCAACGAGTTTGAAGCGATCATCAAAATCGGGCGGACTCACTTAATGGATGCTGTTCCATTAACATTAGGGCAAGAATTTTCGGGTTATGTGGCACAGTTAGATCAAGCGATCACCCGAATCGAGGCGACACTGCCGGGACTGTATGAACTCGCGATCGGCGGAACCGCAGTTGGAACCGGAATCAACACACATCCAGAATTCGCAGAGCGATCGGCGGTTGAAATTGCCAAGTTAACCGGATTACCATTTATCAGCGCTCCGAATAAATTTGCGGCATTAGCGGCGCATGATGCGATCGTTTTCACGAGTGGAGCGATTAAAACCCTCGCTTGTGCGTTGATGAAAATCGCGAATGATTTGCGCTGGATGGGATCAGGACCCCGCTGTGGATTAGGAGAATTAGTGCTGCCTGCGAATGAACCCGGATCGTCAATCATGCCCGGAAAAGTGAATCCGACTCAGTGCGAAGCGATGACCATGGTGTGTGTGCAAGTGATGGGAAATGATAACGCGATCGGGATTGCTGCAAGTCAAGGAAACTTTGAACTGAATGTATTTAAACCTGTGTTAATTCACAATTTAATTCATTCGATTCGCATTCTCTCAGATGCCTGCAATTCATTCACCGATCAC
This sequence comes from uncultured Leptolyngbya sp., assembly GCA_964242045.1. GTDB lineage: Bacteria > Cyanobacteriota > Cyanobacteriia > Leptolyngbyales > Leptolyngbyaceae > Leptolyngbya. The sequence continues at coordinate 30,513 of CAXTDB010000013.1, forward strand.
ATGGTTGTAGGGATTCAGCCGAATCGCGATCGCATCAATGACTTTCTCGAAAACTCATTGATGCTCGTAACGGCGCTAAATCCGAAGATTGGATACGATCGCGCTGCCAAAGTCGCGTACAAAGCCTATCGAGAGCATTCCACTTTGCGACAGGCTTGTATTGAACTAGGATTCTTAACCGGGGAAGAATTCGATCAAATTGTGCGACCCGAACAAATGATTTATCCGAGTTAAGCCAGTGGAGATTGATCAAAATGCTTCAGCAGATCAGCCGGACTATCATAAATCTCGATCGCGTCTGCTAATTGCTCATCGGAAAAGCCGCCGCTGCGAAACGCAATCACCCCAACTCCAGCAGCGTTTGCCGCTTGAATATCATAAGGGGTATCGCCTAACAGAATTGCTTCATTCGCTTTCAAATGCCCTTTCTCCAATGTTACTTCAATCAAATCCGGTTCGGGCTTAGACGCATCTGTATCACTCGATGTTGTTGCCATCTCTTGATCTAAAAGATCATCAACCTGAGCCGCCTTTAACAATACAGAAAGTTCTTCACTGGTTGCTGAACTAGAGATCACCAGCTCATAGCCCGACTGTCTCAGCTTCTCAACTAACTGCCGTGAACCTTGAGTCGGAGCTAAATTCGCTCCAAACTTGTTCATGATTAATTCTTTTCGTCGATCGGCGATTTCCTTTCCTTCCCCTTCTTTGCCAGAAAGCGATGGAACAATCCGAGGAATCAATTGATCCGCTCCCATGCCAATCAGCGATCGGACTTGATTAAAGTCCACATCATATCCATGCTCTGCGAATGCTTCTACAAAAGCATGAGCGTGAGCATCATTACTATCAACTAGTGTGCCATCAACATCTAAAAGTACGCCTTTTATCGGCATGGTGAGATCTCCTTGCTACAAGCTCCTCATTCTAAGCACTGGTTAATGGCGCTAGGTCTGCTTTAAGGAACATCTTGATTAAGGAATGATTTACCGCTCTAGCACCTCTAAAACGGCTTTGGGCAACAACTGATCTTTAAACCAAACAATCCGCGCAGGCGTATCTGAGATTTTCACTCCAGCCTTCTCTAAATTCAATCGCTCCGATACTGCCAAAATTAAATCATCCCGCCCCGATTGCCGCACCTGCGAAAACTTCTTCCGCAAATACTCTGGTCGCCAATATCCCACAATCTCTACTAAAAACGTTCTGCCATCGGGATGCACAACCCGAAAATCCGGAATCATCACGCTCCCCGGAATCGGAATCAAATCGACCTCGCGTTCTAATCGCCACTCTGTTTTGGCTTTATTCCATCGATCGACAAATCCTTCTTCAAGCAAACTATCATAAGTCTTCCCCGGTGGATAATGGCTAATCAATCCACACTCTGAATCGAGTGCAAATCGCCCTTGTCGCGTTTTGCCCGAATAACTATCGTTGATCTGCAATTCTGCTGCTAAACTCCAGCGCGTTACATGCAGTAGAGCGGGAAGCAGCTTTGCGATCGCGAGTCCATACCGCGTCGAAGGCTTAAATAAACTGGTTGGGCCATCGATCGTTAACGTAAATCCATGATCTGCGTCACCTTCAATATAGGTCATTAGCTGAAACAGCTTCATGTAGCGGAACAACAACTTATACTGTCCCGGATCATTGCGGTGAGCATTGATTACCATGTGGCTAGCACGGTAAAAAACGCCTTGTACTTGCGATAGATTGTAGCGATGTACAAGCGCTTCGGGTGTCGGTGCTTCAAAGCCGATTAAAATCTGATTTTCTGGCAAGTCTGCATACAATCCCGTTTTCACTTGCTCTGGTAAGACTTCATACTTCAGTTCTTGACCAAGCATTTCTGCAACTTTCTCAATCGTACTCTGCGCCTCTAGCACACTCGGAATCGACTGCGCTGATAAAGCAAATACCCGCTCTCTTAGCATCGGTGGATCAAGCGGACTTACGGTTTCAAACGTACTAAACGAACTATTGAGTAAATGTGCTAAGCCCCGCTTGACTCGATAGTCGGTTTCTTCTCCTTCGAGCGCTTGTAGCTGTCGATTCAGTTCGCCTCTTGTTCCATGATGCGCTTCTTGAAATAGCGTGATCAACTCTTGCGCGATCGACAACACAGCTTCATCAGACTGCAATCGCTTCGGAACAATCTCCTCGCCATTAAAACGATGAATTAATAAGTCAGTCGGCAACATAAATCTGCGATCGCATTACGGAATCTATCCTAGCGCGTCACCAATATTCAAATTCGCTGCATAATAAGCCTAAAAAGATAAATCACGACATGCTGAAATCTCGATTTGCAATTTTGACGATCGCGGCTCTGCTGATTGCCGTTGTCGTCTGCATTCTTCTCCTCAGAGCGAAAACCCCGATCGGCACTCAACCCTTACTGCCTCCGGTTGTGGGTAACATTCACCTGACGATGGGCATTCCAAGCAAAGCCACACCCGATGTTGTCAACGCGGACGATTACTTGATCGCAGATAGCAAGCGCCCGTATGCACTTTCATACAACAACAGCAAACACATTCCCAACTGGTCAAGCTGGCAGTTAAATAAAAGCTGGCTCGGAACTGTTCCGCGCACCAACGATTTTCGCGCTGATCCGATTTTGCCGAAAGGCTGGTATGCAGTGAAATCGAGCGATTACAACGGATCAGGTTACGATCGCGGACATCTGACTCCTTCCGCCGATCGCGCGAAAGATCCAGAAACCAATTCCGCTACATTTCTGATGACAAACATTCTGCCGCAGACTCCAGACAACAATCGCGATGTGTGGGAAGGCTTAGAAAGCGAATCTCGCAGATTAGTCAACGCAGGCAAAGAGCTTTTTATTGTTGCAGGCGGTTTCGGAGAAAAAGGGACGATCGGTGTTCAAAAAATTTCG
>CAXTDB010000014.1:0-32671 GCA_964242045.1 uncultured Leptolyngbya sp.
TGGATCTGCCATCGTGCCTTGCAGATTCAGCAAACCCTGCTCGATCGTATTGAGGTGGTCTTTTGCCTCCTCAATGAAGTAGCCCATGATTCGCTGCTGTTGTTCCGGCTGCATCGCAATGTCCCTTTCTGTGAATGAGTAATCTCCGTCGAGCCTGGTTCAAGTCGAACACAGGAAGCTTCTGGAATCAAGATGACCGATTGAGCGTTCAGTTGGTCATCGCGGGTGATAAGTTATCCCCAAGGTCGAAGCGGTCTTTAGGTGGCTTTACTGTAGCCGAAGTCCTCGCAGTGGCGCATAAAGTTCAGGTCGATCGCTTATTTACGCTCTACGGTTTCAACTCGGAATCGTTCCACCGAAGTTAACAAGTCACGCGCAACTCCGACCAAGTTTTGCAACGAACCTGATACCCGCTGAGCTTCTTGCGAAGTTTCTTGCGCGGTCAGTTCCACTGATTGCATCACTTGAGCAACGTTTCGCGAAGTTTCGGTCTGCTCGACAGTATCAGCGGTAATCGATCGCACCAGTGTATCAATGACACCCGACACTTGAATAATATCTTCGAGCGATCGCTTCGCTTGTTCTGCGAGTCGAGTTCCCTCGATTACTTGCTGAGTTCCTTCTTCCATTGCGGTCATGACCGACCCTGTTTCACCCTGAATCTGTAAAACGATTTGCTCGATTTCTTTCGATGCTTTCGCGGCTCGGTCTGCGAGTTGTCGAACTTCATCGGCAACGATCGCGAATCCGCGTCCTGCTTCTCCTGCCCGTGCTGCCTCAATACTGGCGTTTAGAGCGAGTAGATTTGTCCGCGAGGCAATCTGAGAAATCAGCGCCACGATTTTAGAAATCTCTTGTGAAGACTCTGCCAATCGCTTCACTTTGCGAGTCGTTTCTGCCACCGTTTCTCGAATCTCTAGAATTCCGGCAACGGTTCGTTCTACTGCTTCACCACCTTTTAAAGCGGTCGATGATGCAGTTCTTGCGACTTCTTCAGCTTCACGAGCGCTTTCTGCCACCCGTTGAATTGAATTGGTCATCACCTGTACAGAGTTGAGTGTCACCGCTAGTTCTTCAGCTTGCCGTAGCGCATCCGAAGACAGACTGCGAGCAAACATCTCGTTTTCGGTCGAACCCTTGCTCACTTGTCGTGCAGCTTGCTTCACCTGCTGCACGATTTCGCGCAGGTTTTGAATTGTTAAGTTAAACGAGTCTGCAACGGCTCCCAGCACGTCTGCGGTTACTTCAGCTTGCACCGTCAAATCCCCACGGGCTGCACCTTCCACATCATCAAGGAGTCGAATCACCTGGCGCTGCAAATCTTCTTTTGCCTGCTCTTGCTCTTCTGCTTTGCGTTGCGCTTCGCTCGTGGTCGTCGAAATGATGCGAGTCATTTGGTTGAACTCTGTTGAAAGATGACCCAGTTCATCTTCAGCAAAGACCGAGGCACGAGCGTTGAAGTTACCTTGACACACCGATTGAAACTGCGTTCTGAGATCTTCAGTCGATCGCTTCATATGACGCGCCGTGAGTTGACCAACCGCAAGTGCTGTTCCACCGCCGCAGATTCCGCCTGCTAGCGCCATCATGATTCCAGTTGTGCGGAGTTGAGAAACGACTGCACCGTTGTTTTGCTGCGCGGCTTGATTTGCAGAAACAAAGCTGACGATCGCGACCGCGACCGCAGACACAATTCCTGCTGCTCCTGCCGTAATCACCTGTTTAGTCGCGAATGAAGCGTTCTCTAGAGGAGCTAACCAGCCTTGCTCAACCGTTGGGGTCGGCTCCGTGGCAGGCGTATCTAGCTGGGTTGTAAAGCTAGGAACCTGTTCGGTTGTAGTGGACATGCTGAAGAGTTCGTCTTCCTGAAGCTTTGAGCCTACACCGTTGGATGGGGCGAGGCTGGGATTTTGGGCAAAATCAATTTCAGCACTATCTGGAGCGGCTGACATATTTGAGGAGAATCCGAAAGCACTCCCAACTGAAGGACTGGTGAAGCCTGCGGAATCTTCAGATAGGTCAAAGTCAGAGAGATTGCCGAGATCGTCAAAGTCTTCAAAGTCGTCGAGGAAATCAACGTTGCTTCGATTTCCTGGTGTTGCGATTGGATTCATACGATCGCTTTGAGGTTCGTCATAAATCGGCGCAAATTTGCTTTGCTCGGTTGGAAAGTCAAATTCAGCAGCAGCTTGCTCATCGTAGAAACCGGGTGCTGCCATAAAGAGCGTATCTTCACTCGTATCGCGACTTGCGATCGGGCTTGAAGCAGCTTCACCTTGAGAAATTCCTGGATCGGTTGAAACCGTGGTCATACTGCCATGCGATAGCTCGTTGTCTGCCGCAAAGACTTGATCAAAATCGTCGAGTACATTTGAAAAGTCGCTGCTTGGTATTGATTCATTCTTGACTGAAGCACGGCTTGATGAAGCAGCGAAAGGATCATCTGAACTGAAGTGACCTTGACTCTTTAAACCATTGCCGTTTTGACTCGCACCAAAAGGATCACCGAACGGAGAATTCTGCTCAGTATCGGAGTTAAATCCATCGTCGTGCAGCACAAAACTATCGAGAGAATCTACTTCTGGTGAAGCGTGAGACTCTTCAAACACTGAATAATCCGTTTCTAAGTTTGTGTCTGCAAAGTTATCTGCTCCCCCAGCGGCGAACTGACCTGCGTAAGCGAGTCCGCTGTTGGCATAATCCACGAATTCTGGATCAGAGGTAAGGTTGAGAACTGTATGATACTGCTCTTGCGCCACATCGTACTTCTGAAGTCCGTAACAGTAAATGTGCCCGCGCAATAATCGAGCGCTTGGATCTTGGGGATAGTGATCGACTAAGCGATCGACAATTCCCGCTGCTTCCTCATACTTGCCCTGCATGTAGGCGCGTTCTGCCTGCTGATATTCTTGGGCAAACTCATTTCCTCGTGCCATATGCCTCCTCCTGCAAGTATGTGCTGCTCTGAAAACGGGATTTGAAATTGCGAGCAGTTAGGGTAAAGTGAGAATAATACATGCTGTGACTTATTGTGGTGAAGTCTATCAAAAAGTTTGTTAAACTCTCGGATTTCTGACTTACAGCACTTAAGTTTCTGTCTATCGGGGAACCCCGCTTGTGAAAATAGTTCCCTTGTTCCTTCACACAATCGACACATTTAACTGAATTCAGTGCAAACTGGCTTGACACATTCTTCATGCTGCCCACCGCGCCGATCGCAATATCGAAACTTGATCGAGCAGTCGCAAGCACTGACCTCCCTCTTCACCCAAAACCCATTCTCCCCGTAGAAAGGGTGCGACACTGTCTGGAACCGCTGATGCCGCTTGCACATTCTCAATATCGAGCCACTCCATTCCCAGAATTCGATCGACTGCCAATCCCAGAATGATGTCTTGATCTTCGATCGCGATCACCGAAATCTCCGGACGATCCGTATTAAGCGCAGCCGCATCGCCTAAAAACTGACCCAAATCCGCAACCCAAACCACACGACCTCGAACGTTGAGCGTTCCGAGCAGCAGCGGCGAAACGTTGGGAACAGGCGTAATTCGATCCGGTGAAGGAGACAACACCTCGCGAATTCCAGTGGCAGGCAAAGCAAATTCAGCCCCGGAAGGCGTATAGAATCGCAGGTGCAACTCACCTTCGGGGCTTTCTAGCTCCTGAAATTCGGGCGCTTGATCTTGCCCTCTTCCTGTTAAGAAATCTGGACTTCCTACCATGACCTCTGTTCCTAACCGCGCAACAATTGTTTCACCGTACCCACGAGTTCTGTTGGCTGAAAGGGTTTTGCAATATAGGCATCCGCCCCTTGCTTCATTCCCCAATAGCGATCGAACTCTTCCCCTTTTGAAGAACACATCACAACGGGCACTTTTTGAGTTTTTGGGTCAGCTTTGAGCCGACGGCATACCTCATACCCATTCATTCGAGGCATGACAATATCCAACACTACTAAATCAGGACATTGCCCCTGAATGTGTTCCAAGGCTTCAACGCCATCAGTCGCAATAGTCACCTCAATGCCACTGCCTTTAAGCAGATCCGTAATCATTTCTCGCTGAGTGACACTATCTTCCACGACTAAAACTGTACTCATAACCCCCTACCTGTGAGCTTTGCTGAACCGATGACGGGAGAAACTAGCCCCTGTTTACCTTGAACCATTACTAACTAAAGTACCCGCAAATACTGAATTAAGCTGATACCGACGCAAAAACAAGTATTTTTACGAGGCATTTAAGTTAAGTTCTGCTTCTAACGCATCTAAAACTTGCTGGGTGGTCACGAGATGTTCAGGTCGTCCAACGCCAATATACTTTTCAAGTAGCATCAAAATTTCGTGTTCTCTAAAGGGTTTTGTGAGATAGTCCGTTGCTCCAACCATTCGCGCTCGGACTCGATCGATAAATCCATCCTTGCCTGTCAACATGACGATCGGGGTTTGCCGAAATGCGGTCGATTGGCGCAGCATTGCACAAAGTTCGTATCCGTCTAACTCTGGCATTGCAATATCACAAAGAATCAAATCAGGCTTGAGTGGGAAAATCAGACTCAAAGCCGTTAGTGGATTCTCGATCGTACTGATAGCGTACCCGTTGCGATCCAGCATTAATTCTACTGCTTTACATACCGTCGGGCTGTCATCGATACAAACGACTTTGGGAGCCTTGGCGTTGAGAGACAAATCGAATGGAAGGCGGGTAGAATGCACCGAGGATTGAACGGCGTTATCAGTCAGTTGGAGCCAACCGCGCTGAACATACGGATAGATTGCCCGCGCCACGGTAGAAATATCGCGATTGAGATAGCGGGCGATTTGTCGAATCGAAGTTTTTCCATCCGCGTAGCGATCAAGCGCCTGAAAAGTGGCTTTCGGAAGTGAATCTTTTAATAACGCAGAATCTGCGATCGTTGGACATTGCTCCGGTGAGTGTAAATGCGGATGTAGCTGTTTCCAATCTTGAACTTGCTTCAGTATCTTTGTCGCTAACGGTGCAATTTCCATTGTCAGAAGTTGCGGTGTCAGTGGATTCCCTAACTCGAAAACGAATGAACCTTGATGCAGACTGAGCAAATCAAATAAAGTCTCGCGCACCATATTTTGAATCATGCTGCGTCCTTGTGTGGGTGTAACTAAATGATTTTCTAACAGTGCCCAAAGACACCCGTATTCTGGCGTATTGAAAGTCGCGATCGAGGATGCGGGAATTTGATCGATCGTGGCTTCTGCCCGATATCGATGCAAATAATCGCGCAAGCGGGAAAGATTTGACTCGGTTTCTCCTGCATAAACAATTTGACCATTAAGAAAAAAGACAAACCAGGAAGAATGATTCCGCGATCGACGATTCACAACGCCTGCTGGCGAATACGCTTCAACAAACAATTCGCCTGTGCGCTGACCGAGTTCGATCAGTTGCAGAATGCTTTTGATATCAATTTCACTGAGTTGTCCTTGCATAAAGCGATGCCATAAAGACGATCGACATTCACGATCGAGCCAAAATTTAAGCAGACGTGAATTGTCCACACATTGTATCTATTAATGCTGCGGTGTACCGGATTTTTCAAAGAACGGATTTTTCGCTTGGAAGATGATCGAATTTTTCGCGCAGATGGGTAGAACCCAAACAATTCGGGCACATTAAGCGGAGCATTGGGCATCAAATAGGAGAGGGCTTTTAGTGTGCTGTATCTAGCAGAAGTGGTTCAGAAGAAAGGCGGAATCATGGGCGGTGGCAAGTCTGAACTGAAGTTACTGGCTTGTCAGCGAGGGGAACAAAATTGGAGCGTGATTGCAGCAGAGGAAGTGATTGCTGCGGATGATGCGAGTAAGTTTAGCCCCGGTACACTTTTGCTGGTCGATCTGACTGGCAATAAGCAGGTGCAGCGGATTCAAGAAGCGGGTCGCCCGATCGCGAATATTTTGCAGACGTTCTCGCGGCTGCAAGAGAAGATTAAAACAAAAGAAGCTGAGATCGAGCAGTGGAATGAGTCACTGACTTATCAGAGCCAGGAACTCACACGCCGAGAAATGGAGATGGAAGCGCGGCAAGAAGAATTAAAAATTCTTGAGGCTGAATGCCAGCAGATGGATCAGCAGCGCCAGGAGTTTCAAGCGAGCCGTGATGAGGTGATGCGCCAACAGCAAGAACTAGAGCGCAATCGCCAAGAATTAGAAGGGGCATGGGAACAGTTACACGGACAGAAACAGCAGCTAGAAGAGAAACAAGCTGAGTTGCTTGGTGCTTGTGTATTGGATGAAGCGAAAGCACAGGAGTTTTATCAACTGCTCGATCGCTTACTCGAATTGGGCACGTCTTCAGAGACGATGCAGCAGTGCCATGAATTGATTAATTATCAGCAAAGTTTGCTCAGTCATCATTGGCAAACGCTGGAAGAGCAGAAGCATTCGGCTGAGCAGATGCAGCAAGAGATTGATCAGCAGGCACATCGTATTACTGAACAATGGCAAGCTTGGTATCAAGCGCAAGAAGCACTTGAACAAGCCAGAATCGAGATGAAATCACAACAATCGGTTTTACACAATAAGCAGGAGTTTGCTCGATCGCTGAGCGCGCAGATTCAATATCACGCCGATCTACACCAGCAGATTCAGAACACGATCGAGGGTGGCGATACGCCTCAAGTTAATACCCAGGCTTTAGAGAATATGTCGATCGAAGAACTTCAATCGATCGTTCAGACTGTGCAGCGCGAGTTCGATCAGTCTTCTCAATTTGTGCATGGACAGGAAGAAGAACTTCGAGTGAAAGAAAAAGAGATTGAGGAACTCAAAGAAAAAATTGCACAGGCAAGCGAGTTCGATCGTATGAGCTTGGAAACCGAGCTTGCGGATGAGCAGGATGCGTATGAGTTTCTGCATCAAACGTTGGTCGGTCAGCGCCGTAGCTTGAAAGAGAAAGAGGTGATTTTGCGGCAGCACAAAGCTGTATTGGTGCGTCGAGGGGGGGCTGAACCGGATGAAGAAGGAATCAATTTCTCGATCGTCTTTGCCCAAATCGAAGCGCAACGCCAAAAGCAGTCCGAAGAATTGCAGCAAATTGAAGCGCAGATTCGGGAAATTGAGAACGCAATTCAACAGGCTCAAGACCGAGTGGATGAACAGGCGGGTGAGCAGGACGCAAAACGCAATGAGTTAAAGCAGATTGAAGGAGCATTGCAAGCTCAAAGAGTCGCAGCAGCGGAAGTTGCAGGTCGAGTTGCACTGTATCAAGAAATGCTGCAACCGATTCAGGATTCGATCACGGCGATCGGGCAGCATTTTGAAGTGATTGCACAGTCGAGCGGACAGCATTCTGCGATCGAGGAAATGAAGGGAATGATCGCCAACCTCACACAAAAGCCAGAATTTGCGAGCGCTTAGGGTTTAGCACGATTGAGATCGCGTCTGTCGCGTTAGGAACTGCGTTTCAGGTGAATGAAGTCGCCACATACTTCTGCGATCGTATTGTCAATAAATGGATCGGTACGCGATCGATTCGGAGCGGTGATTAATGCAACGAGTTTTTCAATTTGCTCAAAATTGGGATTGAAGTTGAGCGATCGCATCAAAAACTGTCGTACTGCTCGACGTTGAAGCGCGATCGGAGCCTGACGCAGAGCTTGACGATTCAAGCCATCTGCTGAGTTGGCTTTTTCATAAAGTTCACGGGCGGCATTTTCTAAATACTCGACATCGGCGGAGAGAAGCTCGATTGTTTGAGCTAAATGCTGCTCGGTTTGAGGATTGAAGTGTGTTTTCAGATAAGGGATGAGTTCCTGCCGAATTCGGTTCCGCGAATAAGTGAGATCAGAATTGGTACTATCCTCCCAGATTTGAAGATTACGATCGCGGCAAAATTCTGCGGTTTGCGATCGAGTCATTTCGAGTAGAGGGCGGACTAGCTTTACGACTGGAGTAAGTTGGCGTGTCCAATTTAAAGCGCTTAGACCATCTGCACCACTGCCCCGAATTAGATTAAACAAGAGGGTTTCGGCACGATCGCTTGCAGTGTGTCCGGTGACGACTGCACTAAATCCATCAGTCGATTGAAGCTGAGCATAACGCCACTCTCTAGCAGCGGCTTCACTGGTGGGAATTGAGTCAGCGGTTTTTAGATAAAAGGGCAGATTCCAATTTTGGGCAAGAGTAGCGACGTATTCAGCATTCGATTGAGAATCGGAGCGCCAGCGGTGATCGCAATGAGCGATCGCGAGATGCCAATTCCAGCGCGATCGCAAATCGAGCAGCAGTTGAGCAAGACAGAGCGAATCTTGTCCGCCAGAGACGGCAATCAGGATGGATTGATTTTCCTGTAAAAGATCACGATGGCGAATCGTGCGATGAATTTGAGCGTGAAGCGGTGTCCAAAGATGCACCATGCGTCGGTATCAGGAATTAATAATCGTCCTCGTCGGCGTAGATGTCGTCGATGTTGCGGGGGCGGAGTCGATCGGTCAAGGGTTCGGGCTGACGTAGCGGTTCGGACTGGCGGGCAGAGGAGCGCTCCGGGAGTCGTTCTTGAGGTCTGAGCGGCGAGAATTCTAGACGAATTCGGACTTTACCACGTTGCCATCCAGTTCCAGAATTGAACCGGAGCGCTTCACATTCCAAACCGTCCTCGAACCAAGCTTCGTTGTCTTCTGACCAATCGTTTGATTGATCGCTGACGACTTGCGCTAATTGATCCAAAAATTCACTCACCTTGAAAGTCGGATTATTCATCAAAACGCGACCGCGATCGACAAACAAGACTTCATCATCATTCATTGGCGTAAATCCGTTATCCATGTCGCTTCTCAATCCTGATTCCGCGTTCTCTTGTGCATTATAGGAACCAACCGTAGCTATGGAGTCCTTTACCGAGAAGATTTACGCCTAAATAACAAACCCACACGACAACAAAACCCGCTGCTGCAAGGAGTGCAGGTCGCCGACCTTGCCAACCTTTGGTAATTCGGGCATGAAGATAAGCGGCAAAAACTAGCCAAGTAACGAACGCCCAAGTTTCTTTCGGGTCCCAACTCCAGTACGATCCCCAAGCTTCGTTTGCCCACACGCCGCCTGCGATGATACCGATCGTCAGTAGCGGAAATCCGAGTCCGATCACGCGGTAGCTAATATTGTCCAAAGTATCTGCCAGAGTCAGACGCTGCGGGGAAAGAATTGTTTTTTCTAAAACTGCGGTTCCGCCTGAATTGATACTGATTTCGTCTTCGGAGCGGTGCAACTGATAGGATTTTTCGCGGTAGCTGCCTGTTCCGACTGAGCTTCCTCGGAGTTCGATATTTTGTCCGCGCGTGACGACGAGAAACGCGATCGCCAATAATGATCCGACCATCAAAGTCGCGTAGCTCAACATCATGACGCTAACGTGCATCATTAGCCAGTTGGACTTTAAAGCGGGAACGAGGGGCGCAGAAGCTTGCATCGTATCGGGCAAAGTCAGCGCGGCAAATGCGGTGATCGCCATTGCGACCGGAGCAGTGACGACTCCGACAAGTTTACTTTTGCTCATGTTCTCAGCGATCAGGTGCATCGTGGTGATACCCCAGACGAGGAAAAAGAGCGACTCGTAAAGATTGCTGAGGGGAAAGTAGCCTGCTTCGATCCAGCGCGCGGCAAGCAGGGTAGCGGTGGAGAGATTCGCGATCGCCATTCCTGCGGTTCCAAGAGTCGATGCGTAAGGAATCTGCGGAAAGGCTGCACCGATCCAGTAGACCAGCATCGTGGCGAATAAAACGGCAAAGGACAAATTATCTAAAATGCCTTGGAGTGCAACCAAATCCATTTGTGTTTCCCTTAAATTGTCGGTCTACTCATTATTGTATAAGCCTGCGGGGGTGTCATGGTTTTACGGTTTGTCAGACTCAAGTTTGAAAAACTGAATTAGGTTTGATTTTGGTATTGCAAAGTGCCAGCCAAGTTTAAAAGGACAGGTCAGAATAAAGAACAATCATCAGAATCAATATTCAGAGGTGTCCGTGGCTTTATACGCAGAATTGCATCGTCACCTAGGCGGTTCGGTCGTTCCCCGCATTTTGTGGCGCTATTTAGAACGTAGCGAATCGGAGTTGATCGATCGCTTTGCCAATTATCTAGAGTTTGAAGATTTTTATACTCGCCCCCGCAATACGCTCGATGAGTATTTGGAACTGCATACGATCGTAGAAGGGGTACAAACTGCTGAAGCGTTGCCGTATTTCATCTACCGTTTGATGCGAGGGGCTTACATTTTCGAGAATTTGGCGTATCTGGAACTTCGCTATACGCCTTATCTGCGAACAAATCCAACGCTAGATCAGTCGCAGCGGATTGAACAGATGACCGAAATTGCTCAGATTGTCGGGCGCGCGAGTCGATTGAACGAATATCCGATCGTTAGTAGCCAAATTCTCTGTATGCACTCGAAGTTGCCGTATGAGGTGAATCGAGCGATCGTCGATTTGGCGGCTCAGATGCCGGAGTATATTTGTGCGATCGATTTAGCGGGCGGCGATTCGTATTACGGGGAACGGTTGGGAGAATTTATCGAGTTGTTTGAATATGCTCGATCGCTCAATCTGCATACAACTTGTCATTTGTACGAAACGGAAGGAAACTACCCTGAACTGCTGCCATTTTTGAATCGAATTGGGCACGGCATTCAAATCCCGCTCCGTTATCCGCATTTGCTTAAAGAAGTGGCGCAGCGGGGTCAATGTTTGGAAGTGTGCCCAACGACTTATTTGAAAACGGGAACGCTTCAGGAAATTCGTCAACTGAAACAGGTGTTTGATCAATGTTTCGATGCAGGCGTGGATATTGCGATCTGTACCGATAATGCGGGATTGAATGATGTGCGGTTGCCGTTTGAGTATGAAACGCTGCTGACTCAAGATGTGATCGGATTTGAGGAGTTGCAGGCGTGTCAGGATGCGGCGTTTCGTCATGCCTTTGCGTGGCAGTATGCACAGCGTCCGGCTTCGTTGCTCGATCGGCTTTTGAAGTCTGAGGCGAGTTAGAGACAAGGGGTGATGGGATGCGAAACGAACCGCTACCCATCACCCTAATTACCTTGCGATCGAGAAGGTTAGGACATAACTTTCCACTACTGTAAATACGTTTGTAAAGAAATTATAAAGGGAATCCTAAGTGCAACTGCGACGAGCTGTTAGTCGCTGAAGTTGTTTAGGAGGATGAGCAATGAATTACGCATCAATCGATCTGGACGAATTGAGATTGAGACATTCTGATTTTTCCTCTAAGACACCGTTTCAGCATCAAGTAGAAGCTTTTGCAGCCCTCACTAAAACCTTCAACCTTGACAACGATAAGCCGAGCAGCGGAATTCTTGTACTACCCACGGGCGCAGGCAAAACTTTTACGGCAGTCAGATGGCTATCAAGTCATGTCATTCCACGAAACATCAAAATTCTTTGGTTAGCGCCCTCGTTCTACTTACTTGACCAAGCGTTCACGACCTTTTACGAGAATGCGCGAGAAGTTTCAGACCGTAAGAGAACGTTAAACATCCGCTGTGTTTCTAGCAATCTTTCTCATGCTAGAGCGTCATCAATTCGATCGACAGATGATGTTGTCATCATGACGCTTCAAACCGCAATTAATAACTTACACATTGATGCGTTGGACAGGTTTGGAAAACCGATTCAAAGCAGTTTTAGAACATGGGTCAATGATTGCAGAGCAGAAGGAGTGTTTGTCGTTATTGATGAAGCTCATCATGCTCCTGCTCATGGTTGTCGAAACCTAATAATTGGCGAGAGTGATTCAGCGTTGGGGCTACGATCACTGATTCCGAATCTCAATGTATTAGGTCTAACTGCGACTCCAACTTACACTGAGAAATCGAGAAGGGGTTGGCTTTGGAAGATTTTCAATGATGGCGTGATTTATGAAGCTGATAAAACAAAGTTGATTGCTCAAAAAGTTCTTGCCCGACCGAATTATATTGAAATCTCAACGGGTAAAGAACTGGAAGTTAATGATCAACTCTACGATCGCTTAGTCAAACAGCACAAAGATTTGCCAGAAACCATCATCGAAACGTTGGCATCGGATCAACATCGAAACAACCTGATTGTTGAAACGTATCTGAAGAACCAAAAGGATTTTGGTAAGACGATCATTTTTGCCGATCGCTGGTTTCAATGCGTTTATCTCAAAGAAAAGCTTTTGGCAAAAGGCATCAAAGCAGATGCAATTTACTCGAAAATCGATGCTGATCCTGGCTCTGCGGAGGCGCGAAATCAGAGGACGCAAACCGACAACGATAGAATTCTGAAACAGTTTAAGACGGGTAAAGATGAAGCGGGAAACGACGCACCGCTAGATGTTTTGATCAATGTGCGGATGCTGACTGAAGGCGCAGATGTGCCAACGGTAAAGACAGTATTCATTACACGCCAGACGACGAGTTCGATTTTGATGACTCAGATGATTGGTCGCGCTCTGCGGGGTGAACTCGCTGGCGGAAGCAGTGAAGCGAATGTTGTCCTGTTCTTTGACAACTGGAAACGGCTGATCGACTGGGCGAGGACTGAGGATGGTGATACTCAAGGTAAACAAGTTCGATCGAGAAATCCACATCCCCACGAATTGATCTCGATTCAACTTGTAGAAGAACTGTCTAGACAGATTGACTATCCAGACTATTCGATTCCTGAGTTTTCTAAAATCTTTCCGATTGGCTGGTACAAAACAGAAATAGTTTATGCTGATTCTGCGAATGAGGCTGATTCAACGGAAGGCTTTACTGAATTCGTCATGGTGTATGACCACACCAAAGCTAAAATCGCTCAGTTTATTAGCTTCCTGGTAGAAGAGGAACTTTCAAAGGCTTGGTTAGATGAGTGGGCAAAGCAATATCTCGAAGAAGAATGGATGCTGGGTCAGGCTGAAGAATGGATTGATTACTGGTTCGATCGAGAAAATGACAACATTGGCAATAAACTCGCTTCAGATTTGATCAAACTTGCTCGTCACATCGCCCAGAATCAGGATGTACCTGCTTACTACTCATTTGAGGAACGGGAATATTACGATTTAACTAGATTGGCTGAGAGAATGGTAGATCTCACCAATCGTCATCAGCATGAGTGCTTGAAGCATGAATTCTCTAAACCCGGAAATCTTTGGAAAACTTTCTACAAGTCCTTTCCACGATTCAAAACTGCTGTTGATGCAGAAATTAATAACATCCTTCAAGGTTCCTCAAAGGATGTCACCCTTCCGCGAGTTTTGATTATACGCTCTACGCGAGAGCTAACAGAAGCAGAGAAGCGGCAGATTAAAGCGCGAGACAAGAATACCTGTTTATGCTGTGGGGTATGGGGAAAAGTTACGAAGTTGCAAATTGACCATATTCTTCCATTCAATCTTGGTGGAGAAACAACTCTAGAAAATTCGCAAACGCTGTGTAGAACTTGCAATAATGCGAAGGGAGGAGATCAAGAAATTGATTTCCGGATTACTTCAACACCACTGAGCCAACCTAAAAGGCTCAAACTGTTTGAATACACTTATGACTCATCAAAAAGCCTGAAACGGATTGTGAACTTCTTCTACCACTGTAATGCTTGTTACGAACTTCACTGGCACTGTATAAAAAATGAGGAAGACCAGCAACTCACTAATGCACGGAGTCGTTTCATATGGGAGATTAAGCTACATCCAGGTAACAATCCTGAGTGGCTTCTGCAACACAGATCACAACTTTTATATTTTGTGCAGAATCGTCTCTCCCATCCTGAAGTGGAAGCTATAAAAGTTACAGTGGCAGAATCATAGTTGTCTTCCAAGTTGTTGTACCTTCAAAGCCTCGAAACGCGATCGCATCAGAAGTCACAAGTGATCGCATTCGCTACAATCAAGCTACAGCTTTGAGCCACGATCGCTATGAATTTCTATGTCTCCCCGATTCAATCGAGTGCTTCACTTCACATTCTGCTAGAACCGCAAACTGATGGACAAATTCGGGCATCGGTTCCAGCTTTGCTCGATTGTGCGGTGAGTCGTGCCACTCGTGAAGAAGCGATCGCAGCAATCCAGCAACTTCTTAGAGAGCGGCTCTCTACGCTCGAAATTCTTGAAGTTGATTTGAATTCGCCTCAAGCAGATGAGAAACCTTGGATGAAATTTGCCGGAGTCTTCAAGAACGATCCAGATTTTGCAGCGATCGTCAAAACACTCCGAGAAGAACGAGAAATCGACGAAGATTCTCCAGCCTATTCTTTGGATGATATCGAATGATGCTCCGAATCTTGGACACCGATCACGTTTCACTCTTTCTAGGAGGACATCCGAAAGTTGCCGCAGAACTGGGAAAATCAGGATTAGATTGGGCGATCGCTGTTATTACTGTGCAAGAGATATTCAATGGCTGGATTGGAGAAATCAATCAGATTGCTCCTAGTCAAAATCCGGTCAAACTCTACACGAAGCTTTGGACATCAACTGAATTCTTCAAATCTGCAACAATTCTCAATTTTGATGCTGTGGCTTACGATCGCTATCATCAACTTCTACGAGAACAGCCTGAATTGAACAAGAAGCGGCTAGTGAAAGATATGAGAATCGCCGCAATTGCCCTTACGATAGGAGCAACGATCGCAACCCGAAATCAACGCGATTTTTCATTAGTTACGAACCTAGCTTTAGAAGATTGGACATCTTCATGATGAATCATAGTTAATGAGTCGCGATCGCATCCCCTACGATCAAGCTACAGCTTTAAGTCGCGATCGCAGCTCACACTGCATCACATTCGAGATAGTAATCATAAGCATTTATATCAATTGGCGCTGCAACCTCGCGCTGCAACCGCTCAACCTGAGCAACAGACACAGGATAGCTATCCACCATGAGGTTATCTGTAGATTCTTGAAACAATTGCTGCAATTCGGTCAGCTTTAGCGCATCGAGTACTGCTTCACCGATTAAGCGATCGCCCTCTTTCTCATACCAGCGCAATACTCTAATGACTAATCGAGTATCGGTACCTGAAATCGATCGCGCTTGAATCTTCACTTGATCAGTCATGGCTCCACCTCGTAATCAGGATTTGCTGGCTTAAGCTGTTCGCCTATAATCGGATCAAACTCGCCGAGATGCTTGCCCTTCTTATCATACTTCTCGACCGTACCATGCCGACTGTCCCACTCGTAAATGCTACCTTCTTCATCCTTCCACCGCTTTCTTAATCCGCCACCTCCTTGAATAGAAGTTTTAGGCTTTACAGGTTTTGCATCAGAGAAAGCCTCCAAAAGTTTAGGAGCAGGAATGTAAGACATCGACAAAATCTTCAAGTTGGGTTCTAAGCCTACCATCTCTTCAGCGAGTTATAGGATTAGTCTCGCGCCGCGATCGCCACAACTTCAAACCACTAAATTGCCTCCCTCCTTGCCGCAAATAAAACATTCCTTGCAGCCGAAGCATCAGTTCTTAAAAGTGATCGATAACTTCGTTTCCTCGATTGACGATCGCTTCAGATGAAAGAACAATTCCTTCGGTTCAATGAACTGTTGCTTTATCTCGATCGATGATTCTATTTAGTAAATGGAATTAGCCTAATTATCAATGCAACATTCCATCGTCTAGAAGAACTGTTTTTCGCTAAAAAGAAACGTTCCTATCCGAAGATAGGAACGTTCTATCACTCAGCTCAATCTAGAAATTAAGAAGCTGGAACTGCCTCTGGAATAGACTCGGTAGACTCCTTCTTCGTCCGACGAGCAAACTGCTGCCTCAGTTGCTCCACCACAATCTTCATTCCTGGCATATCGCTGTGTGATTTTGCCGCGTCATAAACCTTGAGCGCGGCTGCATACGACTCACTCTGAGCTACAAAATACGTATCATCGATTAAACTTTGCAGTTCGGTCAGCGCCATCAGCACCGGATAAAGATCCTCCATCAACTTCACATCCTTGTACATTTCTTCCACTTCAAACGATCGCGGCAAACAATCCGAATGTTGCTGTGCTGCATCCAAGCAATTGAGAATAAAACCGCGACCGCGATCGCCGACTTTCGGGGCAGCTTTGCGTTCTTCTGCGGTTAAATGTACCAGAAACGGCATTGCTTGTTTGATCGTCTCGATCGCGCTCATTACGGTTTGGCGATCATCTACACTCAGCGCGGCACTGACTCGATTACTTGTCATAATTGTTACTGAAAAGAACTAATACTTACATAGCCTTCCAAGAATTGCATTGTCGAGGGGGTCAAACCCCTAGTTTTGTCAAACCAGCATCAAAAAGACCCAGGCAGAGAGTTTCTCATACCTGGGTCTTCTGGGTGAAATTAAATTAGTTGCCGCGTTTGAGGAAAGATTCGACTTGGCTGAACTCGGTGTTTAAGCGATCGACCATCTTTTGAGGCACAGGACGATTTGGGTAAGAGCTATAGTGCCCTGCAAGAGAATTCAAAGCAGTCCGCATCGTGGTAAAGGAACTCAGCTTGGTCAGAGCCGTATCGCGACGATAGCGAGAGGCAAAATCGTTGATTAGTTTGCGCGCGTCACCCTGAATCGCCGCTTTGTTCGGTGCATCGGCGGGGAGCGTTATCGCAGTTTTGAGGGTATTGATCACGGTAAGCGTGTCATCGCGGTAGTTGCCCGTTAAACCACCCGGTGCAGAGGAGCAACCGACCAGCCCGATCGCGACAACCATCACTAGCGCCAGCAGGCGAGACAATAAGCGCTTCATAAGCAGTTCGCGTTAAATGAACAAAATTAACAGTTTCCTCATCGTACCGTGATTGGGAGCGGTGGGATCACAATCGAGAGGTAGAGAGTTTTAAAGCGAGGATTTTGCTTACACGGCTATGATGGGAAAATACTTTCGAGTCAGCGATCGTAACGATGCTTAATCTGGAATATCTTACCGATTCAGAGGGACACCCAAGAGCCGTCGTTATTCCGATCGAGCTTTGGCAGAAAATCTTTCCACAAACTGAAACGCGATTGACTCCTGATGAACTGACTGACGCGATCGAAGATTATTGCCTTCATCAAGCAATGAACGAAGCTGCACAAACGCCACTGCTCGATCGCGAAAGCGCCTTGGCGTACTTGGAGAGTTTGCCAGAGTGAACGTTCAGTATCGCCAACTCTTTTTAGTATTAGTAGATGATTCCTTGGAGCTAATGCGAGTTCTGCATCGGCGCGAATACCGATATTTTCCCTAAAGGGCTTTCAATTGCGGTAACAACGCCTGAAACGCCCGCCCACGATGGCTGATTTCCTGCTTGACATCCAATGGCATCTCGGAAAACGTCATTCCTTTTTCGGGCACGTAAAAAATTGGATCGTAGCCAAATCCACCCTCACCACGCGGAGCAGTAAGAATCTCACCCGGACAAATTCCCTCGGTGAGAAGCGCGATCGACCCGTCCGGTTTGGAGAGCGCGATCGCACAAACAAACTGCGCCCGTCGATCGGGGTTATCGCCTAATTCCCCTAAAAGTTTGGCAATTCGAGCTTGATCAGAATCGGCATATCTCGCGGAATAAATTCCCGGTCTACCGTCGAGTGCAGCGACTTCTAAGCCGGAATCATCTGCGATCGCCCATTGTCCGGTTGCGATCGCCACTTGAGTCGCTTTTTGAGCGGCATTCTCTCGAAACGTAGTTCCGGTTTCCTCCATTTCCAAATCCGGCGGCTTTAATTGCAATTCCCAATTCAGCCCTGATAAATAAGGCTCAATTTCTTTCACCTTGCCGGGATTTCCGGTTGCGACTACTAAAACTGTCATTTTTCAATCCACTGCCGAAACGCATCCCAACTCGAAATATCTTCTAATAATGCCTGATAGCCGCTGACATTCGGATGCAATCCATCTTCGGTAAATTGCTGCTTGCACCAGTTGGAACCTCTCGATCGCCAAAGTTCCAGTAAGTTCAAATGTGGAATTTGACGCGCTTCACACGCCGATCGAATCGCTTCGTTATATCGAATCTGATCCGTGTGGTTATAGTACAGACAATCGAGAAACGGCATTTTCGCTTCATCAACTGGAATCATGCCGACAAATAGAACCGGGCAGAGACGGAGTGAGCGATCGAGCAAATCTGCCATCTCGGTTTGAAACGTCTCAAACGGCAGCAAATTTTTCCCGTCGGGCTTGCCTAACCTGGGTGAATCATTTACGCCAACTGACAAAATAATCAGATCGGGAACGCGATTGCGTAACTCTCCGCGATGGCGAAACTCATCTTCGAGTCGTTGCGCTACTTGTCGCACTCCATCGCCTCGCACACCGAGATTATACAGCGCGTGATTCGTTCCGCCCGGACTCATCCAGCGCCGCCTTAATCGCTCCACCCAACCGCCTCCGACTGGATCGCCAAATCCATACACGATGCTATCTCCCAACGCCAGAATTCGTAGGGAAGAGGCAGAAGAAACGGTTGAATTGATCGGGGAAGGAACCAAAATTTGCATGAAGTCGTGCGGATGAAACAGGTCTGCGCTATTAATAGAGTCTGAGCGAACTCGGACTTTATCACTCTAGATGGGTTTTTCAAAACTTTACACAAGCTTTGGCAATCTGTCACGATCGAGTTTCTGCAACTCTGTACTGAGAGAACAAATAATGGCAAAATCTGGCTCTTTACACAAACGTCCCGCATTCGACACGGTTCAACTGATGCGCCGTGCTGACGAGTTGATCAACGCGGCTTCTAATCGCTATCGGATTACTGTTCAAGTTGCGAATCGAGCAAAACGGCGGCGGTTTGAAGACTTCGACAGCGGCGATGATCCGATGATGAAGCCAGTGATGCGGGCGATCATCGAAATGTCAGACGAACTGACACAGCCTGAAATCATTGGAGAATAAGTGATCTGTTGGGGCGGGAGATGATCTTTAGCCCCTGTTTTTTAGGAATGAAGCCGATGAAACGATTTCTAATTCTTATGAGTGTGGCGGTGCTGCTTTTTTCGATTCGTCCTGTTGTGGCTCAAACTCCGCCCGCTACTGGACAAGTTCGCATCGAGGAAGCATGGCAGCAGGTGTACAAAGAAGTTCCTGATTTGCCGCTGGAAAATCAGTACGTGAATCGCGAAACGGGCAAGGTTGATCCGAACAATACGTTAGTGAATCGCTTTATTCGATATCACTACTTTATTAAGGGTCGTCCGGTCAGTTTTCGACTCGACTGGAAATACACTCTGGCAGATTATTTAGGCATCAATGAACCGATGCAGGCGAATGGATATCCAGGCGCAGATAATTTACGCAAAAATCCGTTTGAAAGCGATCGAGCCATCATCCAAAAACTCAACCGCAAGCAGCGAGACGCGCTCGTTCAGGCGTTGGTGAATGTGTTTACTCGCCGATCATGAGTCGAATTGTCAAAACGGGAGTCGGTTGGCGAGTTGGTTGGGATACTGCCGCCCCTGAGTTCAAAGGATTAGTTGGCGGGGATGATTGGGCGATCGAACTTACCGAAGAGGAATGGAATGATTTTCGTCGCTTGAGTGAACAACTGCACGAAGCAATGCAGCAGATCGCTCAAGAGCTAATGGACGAAGAACGGATTTCTTGTGAATTGGAAAGCGATCGTGTTTGGCTTGAAGCGGAAGGATTTCCCAATGCTTATAGTTTGCGATTGATTGTTCAAACTGGACGAAAAGCAGAAGGATACTGGAAGAATGCCTTGGAATTGCGGCAGGCACTAAGTACGATCGAAGGATTTTAAAAAGGTAGCTTTGTTCCATCCCAAGAAAAGAATCCACCCGTATCACTGTCTTGTAGCTTGTCAAGGACAGCAATTAATTGTTGAACAGTTCGATCGACTGAAAATAACTTCTCTGGTGGAACACTCCGCTGAAACGGTTTAGACAGTCTGGTATCCGTTGTTCCAGGATGGAGAGTAACTACGATCGCATTCGGGCAAGTGCGCTTAAACTCGATCGCGGTTGTTTTCATCAACATATTTAAGGCGGCTTTCGAGGCGCGATAACCATACCACCCGCCGATTTGATTGTCGCTGATGCTGCCGACTTTAGCGGAAATGGTAGCGAAAATTGCGCGATCGCGATGTTTCAACAAGGGTTGAACGTGCTTTGCTAACAATGCGGCTCCGATGCTATTGATTTGAAAGTATCGGAGAAGCTGGTCTGCATTGAGATGACGTAAGCTTTTTTCGGGTTGCATTGTTCCATCGTGCAAAACACCGACACAGTTAATCACGTAGTGCAGTTCCGGTGTCTGGGATTTGATTTTGGCGATCGCTTGTTCGATCTGAGCTTCATCGGTGAGATCGAGTGACAATCTCGTTAAATTGGGATGCTCTAAGTTGAACAGTTCGCAGTTTGAATCGCGGTAGGTTGCATAAACGCGATCGACCCGTTCGAGAAACTGTCGCGCGAATTCCAATCCAATGCCTTGACTTGCTCCCACAATCAGCGCTGTCGTCACCATCTTATGTTTTTACGATCAAAAGTGTTTAGAGTATACCACCGGAATTTGAAAGAGCCAGATACAATGCTTTGTTAGTGTCTGGAGCAACAGTTTTGCTAAATGCTGAACCACTAAACACACAAGCTCGATCGCTAATTTTATTAATCGCTCTCGAACTCAGCTTAGCTTTGCTGATCGGAGTCGGATTGTTGGCGGTGGGTTTGGGAAGTGCAGCTTGGATTCTGGGCGGGATCGCAGCGGGCGCGATCGTTTATTTTGGCTATCGGCAGTTTGATCTAGCCATTCAACCGAATCGGAATGCTCGCAAAGCAGGGCAATTGATTGTGGGATTGTCGATCGGGCTTTCACTTCCACTGAATCATCTGAATGACTTTGCACCTCAAAGCTTGATTCTGCTCGGATTGCCAATTTTTCTGATGGCTGCGGGCGGTGCGATCGGGGCGCTTTATTCCCGATTCGAGAAAGTAGATTTGCTGACCGGATTGTTAGCAACCACACCGGGAAACATTGGTGTAATGGCAAGCATGGCAGCCGATTACGGAAAAAACACCGCGCTCGTTTCGCTTGTTCAGTTAATGCGATTTACGACTGTGATTTTTACCGTGCCGCTAATTGCAAATGTTGCCCTGCCAAATGCTTCGACTCATGCAGTCACAAACTTTGTTTACCGAGCCTTTAACGATTCATGGCAAACGTTTGCAGTATCCAGTTTGATGATCACGATCGCGGTTTTGGTCGTGCATTTTGCCACCCAGATCAAAGTTCCATTAGCTGCATTTTTGGGCGCGATCGTGGTTGGCTTAGGATTTGAGTTTCTCTCTCTTTTCAGCGATGTATTTCAAGTTCGCTTTCCGATCACACTAAATGCGATCGGTCAGATTCTCCTGGGAGTAACGATCGGTGAATACTGGGGAATCAATCCACGATTGAAGTTCAGTACAATTGCCCGCGCGATCGTACCTGTGGGATTGATGCTCATGGCGGGACTGAGTGCAGCCGCCTTAATTCATTACTCTACTCAGTTGAGTTGGTTATCGTGTTTGCTGATGGCGGCTCCGGGAGGATCGCCTGAAATGATCGCGATCGCGCTAACGCTTCAGCAAGATCCAGAGATTATCACGATCGCGCATGTCATTCGATTACTCACGATTAACCTATCTTTGCCGATTCTGCTTGGGTTTGCTGCGTATCAAACGGTTCACCAACCGTCGGATTCTTCCCCATGCCACACTTCTAAATCGAGTTCATCTAAGTAAGTCAGTGCAGCTTGAATGTTCGCATTGCTGCCTTTGAGATCCAAATCAAACCAGCCATCACCATTCGCGTTTGCCCCTAAGATTGCAGCAACAATATTCACCGTCAAGTGATACTGCGAAACCAAATGAGAAATCACAGGCTCTTGATGGTAATGCTTGGGAATGCGAAGGCGAATTCGTTGTTCAGTAATGCGCTCATCGATCGGAGTTGGCGTTTTTGCTAGCGATCGCATTTCTTTTCCTCCAATTTATTCTAATTTACGAAAAGCCGATGGACTAACCGTAAATTGATTTTATACTAAAAGTCGAGGCGAATGACATCAGCCTCGACTTTGATTTTGATATTTAAGAGAAGTTACTTGTTCATTTCCACTGCATTCTCTGGCGGTTGGACGGCGATTTCCAACAATCCAGGCGGATCAATAAATCCGAAGTAGAACGACACTAATGACATCAACGCATAAAGCGCAGCATTGCTACCGAACAGCGGCATGAATCCGAAGAATGTGTTAGTGGGTTCCAAAGATCCAAGAAATGCTAGTACTGCGAAGAACTGGAACAATCCGCGACCATAAAAGCGCGCGCCACCTAATCCCATTGCGCTGACTAAGCCCAAAATTCCAACGATCGCATAAACCGTGTTTAGCACCGGAGTGGTTGGAAATAGACCAAAGACATATCCGAGTTGAATTTCAAGTCCGTTGTGAACTTCTACTGCATTAATCGGATGCTGTAGTTGAGGAATGAATCCTAAGACCGCTAGGGACAAAAAGAAAATCCCTGTAACAAAGGCGTAAAGTTGTCCACGTTTCATAATATTGCTGCCTGCTAAAGAATCACAAGTTTCGTGAATCAAATATTGAATTTAATTAACAATAGGTGCAGACGATCGAAACTCCCTCACGATTAAGAAAGAGACTTGGACACTCTCTTTTACAGATCTGACGATTTCCTTAAGACCTTTGGGGTATTTCGGAAGTGTATAAGAGAATTTCAAGAGAACTAGAGATATCTTCACCGAAACTCTAGCGGATACTCTTCTCTGCCACTGAATAGGGTAATGATAATGACTAGATACGGACTGCCTGTGAAGCAAGGTTTGTATGATCCGCAGTTCGAGCATGATGCCTGTGGGGTCGGGTTTATCGTGCAGATGAAAGGAAAAGTGTCTCATGCGATCGTGCAGCAAGCGTTGACCATTTTGGCAAACTTGGAGCATCGGGGCGCTTGTGGTGCAGAAACGAATACAGGAGATGGAGCAGGCATTTTAATGCAGGTTCCGCATCGGTTTTTCCAAAAAGTTGCAGCTGAGTTGAATATTGCGTTGCCCGATGCTGGACAGTACGGGGTTGGCATGATTTATGCGTCGCCGGATTGCACCGCGCGTGAAGCCGGACGGCGCGAATTCGAGAAGATTGTGGCAGAAGAAGGACAAACGGTTCTCGGTTGGCGAGATGTGCCAACAAATCACGCAACCTTAGGCGAAACGGCGAAGTCGAGCGAACCGTTTATGCAGCAAGCGTTGATCGGGCGTTCGGCTGAGTTAACCGATGATTTGGCATTTGAACGCAAGCTCTATATCATTCGCAAGCGATCGCACAATGCCATCCGCACAACGGGGATCGATGAATACTGGTATCCTGCGAGCATTTCCTGTCGCACGATTGTTTACAAAGGCATGTTGATGCCGCTGCAAGTCGGGGAGTACTATCCGGATCTAAGCGATCCCGATTTAGAAAGTGCTTTAGGCTTGGTACATTCTCGATTTAGTACGAATACTTTTCCGAGTTGGGAGCGATCGCATCCTTACCGCTACATTGCTCATAACGGGGAAATCAACACATTACGCGGCAACATCAATTGGATGAATGCCCGACAAGCCTTGTTTGAATCTGATTTATTTGGTGACGATTTAAGAAAAGCCCAACCTGTGATTAATATTGAGGGCAGTGATTCGACGATTTTTGACAATGCTTTAGAACTATTGACTTTATCGGGTCGATCGCTGCCTCATGCCGTGATGATGATGATCCCGGAACCGTGGACAGCCCACGAATCGATGAGTCCGGAGCGCAAAGCGTTTTATAAGTATCATTCTTGTTTGATGGAACCGTGGGACGGTCCCGCTTCGATCGCGTTTACCGATGGCAGAATGATGGGCGCGGTACTCGATCGTAATGGCTTGCGTCCGTCGCGCTATTACGTCACGAAAGATGATTTTGTGATCATGGCATCTGAAGCAGGTGTACTGCCTGTTGCGCCTGAAAATGTTCTGCAAAAAGGGCGTTTAGAACCAGGGCGAATGTTCTTGGTTGATATGGAGCAGGGGCGAATTGTTTCTGACGAAGAGATTAAGCAGGAAATCACCACGGCTGAGCCTTATCAAGAGTGGCTTGATCAAAACATGGTTGGATTTGCCGATCTCAAAGATGCGCCAGAACTACCGCAGTCTGACTTGAAAACAGTAATTCAGCGTCAACTTGCTTTCGGCTATACGTTTGAGGAATTGCGATTGTTGCTGACTCCGATGGGACGCGACGGCGTGGAAGCCACCGGAGCAATGGGAGCCGATACCCCGTTAGCAGTGCTTTCCAATCGACCGAAGTTGCTCTACGACTATTTCAAGCAGTTGTTTGCTCAAGTCACCAATCCGCCGATCGATTCAATTCGCGAAGAAATCATTACCTCAGCAGAAACCACGATCGGATCAGAGCGGAACTTGCTCAAACCTGAACCGGAAAGCTGTCATTTGATCGAGCTAAAAACGCCGATTCTCAGCAATGAAGAGTTAGCGAAACTAAAGCACGTGGATGAACAAGGCTTTAAGTCGATCGTGCTTCCCATTGTGTTTGACCCAAAATCCGGTGTGACTGGGTTGGAACAATCGATTATCTCTCTCTGCAAACAAGCGGATCAAGCGATCGAGTCGGGTGTGAACATTCTGATTTTGAGCGATCGGAGTGTGAATGCTCAGAATGCTCCGATTCCTGCACTCCTAGCGGTATCTGGATTGCATCATCATTTGATTCGAGCAGGCACAAGAACAAAAATTGGCTTAGTTCTCGAATCTGGCGAACCGCGTGAAGTACATCACTTTGCAATGTTAATCGGCTATGGATGCGGTGCAATCAATCCGTATCTTGCATTTGAAACAATGGATTCGATGATTGCTCAAGGTTCTTTAACAGGGGTCGATCATAAAACCGCTTGCAAGAACTACATCAAAGCGATCACAAAAGGTGTGGTCAAAGTTGCTTCTAAGATCGGAATTTCGACGATTCAGAGCTATCGAGGCGCACAAATCTTTGAAGCGATCGGGCTAAATCGTTCAGTCATCGATCGCTATTTCACTTGGACTGCTTCGCGCGTCGAAGGAGCCGATCTAGAAGTAATCACCAAAGAAGCTTTGTTGCGTCATCATCATGCGTTTCCCGATCGTCAAACGAACGGACACACGCTCGATGTCGGTGGCGAATATCAATGGCGCAAAGAAGGTGAAGCACACCTATTCAGCCCTCAAACGATTCACACACTGCAAAGAGCCGTCCGCGAAGATAGCTATGATCTGTTCAAACAGTATGCGGCATTAGTGAATGAACAGGGACAACAGCATTTTACTTTGCGCGGAATGCTGCAATTCAAAGCGCGTCAACCCATTTCGATCGACGAAGTTGAACCGATCAAATCAATCATGAGCCGATTCAAAACCGGAGCGATGAGCTATGGATCGATTTCAAAAGAAGCGCACGAAGCGTTAGCGATCGCAATGAATCGAATCGGCGGCAAATCCAACACCGGAGAGGGAGGCGAAGATCCCGATCGCTACACTTGGACAAACGATCGGGGTGATTCCAAGAACAGCGCGATCAAACAAGTGGCATCCGGTCGCTTTGGTGTCACCAGTTTGTATCTTTCGCAAGCGCGAGAAATCCAAATCAAAATGGCACAAGGCGCGAAACCTGGAGAAGGCGGACAGTTGCCTGGTCGCAAGGTTTATCCTTGGATTGCGAAAGTTCGCCATTCGACTCCGGGTGTGGGATTAATTTCGCCACCGCCGCACCATGACATTTACTCGATCGAAGATCTTGCCGAACTGATTCACGATTTGAAGAACGCCAACCGAGCCGCACGAATCAGCGTCAAGCTCGTGTCAGAAGTCGGAGTCGGAACCATTGCTGCTGGCGTTGCGAAAGCTCATGCGGATGTGGTGTTAATCTCTGGCTACGATGGCGGAACGGGAGCATCGCCGCAGACTTCGATCAAACACGCAGGTTTACCTTGGGAGCTAGGTTTAGCTGAGACGCATCAGACGTTAGTGTTGAATAACTTGCGATCGCGCATTGTGGTCGAAACCGATGGACAAATGAAAACCGGACGCGATGTGGTCATGGCTGCCTTGCTGGGTGCAGAAGAATTCGGGTTTGCAACTGCGCCACTGGTCACACTCGGCTGCATTATGATGCGCGTTTGCCACCTCAACACTTGTCCGGTTGGCATTGCCACCCAAGATCCAAACCTGCGCGAGAGCTTTACAGGCGATCCCCAGTACACCGAGAACTTTATGAAGTTCATTGCTCAAGAAGTGCGGGAACTCATGGCACAGCTTGGATTCCGTAGCTTAAACGAAATGGTGGGGCGCACCGATGTTTTAGAACCGAAACAAGCGATCGACCATTGGAAAGCAAAAGGCTTAGATTTCTCCAAGATTCTCTATCAGCCTGATGTTGATCCATCAGTCGGCTTGTATTGTCAGATTCCACAAGATCACGGATTAGAAAAATCGCTCGATCTTTCAGTGCTATTGGATTTGTGCAAGGATGCGATCGAGCAAGGTAAACCCGTGAAAGCCACCTTACCGATTCAGAATACCAATCGCGTTGTCGGCACGATTCTCGGCAACGAAATCACCAAACGCCACTGGAACGGACTGCCTGAAGATACGGTACAACTGCATTTTCAAGGGAGTGCTGGACAAAGCTTCGGGGCATTCGTACCAAAGGGAGTCACACTTGAACTCGAAGGCGATGCCAACGACTATCTCGGTAAAGGTTTGAGTGGTGGAAAGCTGATTGTTTATCCGTCGATCGCGTCCACCTTCAAAGCTTCTGAAAATATTATCGTTGGCAATGTCGCTTTCTACGGTGCAACCAAAGGAGAAGCCTATATCAGCGGAATTGCAGGTGAGCGATTCTGTGTTCGCAACTCTGGAGTTAATACCGTGGTTGAAGGAGTGGGCGATCATGGCTGCGAATACATGACAGGTGGAACGGTTGTGGTGCTTGGAAGAACGGGACGTAACTTTGCAGCGGGAATGAGTGGAGGAGCCGCTTATATCTATGATGAAGCAGGTGATTTTGCGACTCGTTGCAACACTCAAATGGTTGCACTAGAGCCGTTTAATGATCCAGAAGACATTGCGATCGTGCGTCAACTCATCCAAAATCACGCAACACTAACTCACAGCCACAAAGCCAAAGAACTCTTGGAACAGTGGGAAGAAGTACGATCGCGCTTTGTCAAAGTCATGCCAAAAGACTATAAACGAGTTTTGCAAGCCTTGAAGCGAGCAGAACAAGCGGGTCTAAGCGGCGATGATGCGCTCTCTGCTGCGTTTGAAGAAAATGCGCGAGATGTAGCGCGGGTCGGCGGCAGTTAATTGATCGCTCTTGAAATCACAACTATCAATCATTTTTGAACTATGGGAAAGCCAACTGGATTTATCGAATTTCTGCGCGAACTGCCGTCTGAACTTTCACCGATCGAGCGCACTCGCAACTGGGATGAATTCCATCTGCCAATGCCCGAAGAGAATCTTCGCACTCAAGGCGCGCGCTGTATGGATTGTGGCATCCCGTTCTGTCATACTGGAACGTTGATCAGCGGCATGGCAAGCGGTTGTCCGATCAACAATCTGATTCCGGAATGGAACGATTTGATTTATCGCGGACTGTGGAAAGAAGCGCTCGATCGCTTACACAAAACTAACAACTTCCCCGAATTCACCGGACGGGTCTGTCCTGCTCCCTGTGAAGGCTCGTGTGTGTTAGGCATTCACAATCCACCTGTGACGATCAAGAACATTGAATACTCGATCGTTGATAAAGGCTGGAACGAAGGTTGGATCACCCCCGAACCGCCAGAAAAACGCACCGGGAAAAAAATCGCGATCGTCGGTTCAGGTCCTGCTGGATTATGCGCGGCTGCCCAACTTAATAAAGCAGGGCATTGGGTCACTGTGTATGAGCGCGCCGATCGTCCGGGTGGATTGCTGATGTACGGCATTCCCAATATGAAACTCGACAAAGAAAAGGTCGTGATGCGGCGACTAAACGTTCTCGAAACCGAAGGCGTGAAGTTCGTTTGCAATACTGAAATCGGTAAAGATTTGCCGACCGAAGATTTGTTAAAGAACTTCGATGCAGTGGTGCTGTGTACTGGCGCAACCAAACCGCGCGATTTGTCGATCGAAGGTCGTCAACTCAACGGCATCCATTTTGCAATGGACTTCCTCACCGCGAACACTCAAGCTGTGTTAGACCACACTGACCCACCCCTTTCCGCCCAAGGCAAAGATGTCGTGATCATCGGTGGTGGGGATACGGGAACCGATTGCGTTGGAACTTCACTTCGGCATGGTTGCAATAGCGTGGTGCAACTGGAAATTCTTCCACAACCGCCCGCAGAACGCGCTTCTAACAATCCTTGGCCCGAATATCCAAAAGTCTACAAAATGGACTATGGACAAGAAGAAGCTGCGGCAAAATTCGGCTCTGATCCACGTGCTTACCTGAGAACGGCAACTCGATTTGAAGGTGATGAAAACGGGAACGTGAAAGCCATTCACACGGTTGAGGTTCAATGGGAACGAAACGAGCAGGGACAATTTATTCCAAAGCACATTCCTGGAACTGAGCAAGTGATTCCAACCCAATTAGTTCTGTTAGCAATGGGCTTTTTAGGTCCTGAGCAGCCGTTACTCGATGCAATGGGACTCGATCGAGATGCCCGCAGCAACATCAAATCCGAATACGGCAAATACACCACTAGCATTCCGGGTGTGTTTGCAGCGGGAGATTGCCGTCGTGGACAAAGCTTAGTCGTGTGGGCATTCAACGAAGGACGAGGAGCCGCGCGAGAATGCGATCGCTATCTCATGGGCGATACCGATCTACCTTAAACGCAAAAGCCAGGAGTGAATTGCTCCTGGCTTTTTTAGTCTTTCAAAGCTGCTATTGAGGCGCGATCGACAACGTATAAGGGTTTCTGCCTTGTGCGCGATCGCCCACAAACACCGAGTAAGTTCCTTTTGTCCAACGCCCCGGAATTTCGACCTTACCGTTTGATAAGCGATCGGCTTGGACACAGAACGTTTGTCCTTGCGCTCCAGTAATGAGCAAGGTTGGTTCGCCGCTGCCTTGAAGCGTAAATTTCAAGTTACTATCAGCGGTGACTTGTACCGTATGATTTGGACGATCGGCAATAAACCCTGCACAGCCAGAATCTTTCTTCGCGCCACCGGAAGTACCACTTAGCGAAACGGGTTGAGCATTCGGCGCGATCGACACCGTTTGACTAAATGCCATACCTGCCATCGCCAGAACGGCTGCGATCGTCGTGGGCAAAATTGACCAACGTAGAGAAGCTTGCATGATATTCACTCCTGGGGAAACTGAGCATCGCTACTTCTAGTATGAACAGTGATGCTGCAACCTACCGTGAACCTGTTCCTGTTCTGCAAGTGGCACGAAAGCGATCGAGTACTACAATTCTTTCATTGAGTTCGAGACATTCATTAATGCCGTTAATCAAAGTTCAAACCTCGATCGCTGATCCTGATTCTGCACAAGTGAGCAATCTGCTCAAACATCTCTCTGCCGCGCTCGCGAAACACACTCGCAAGCCAGAAACTTACGTGATGACTGCTTTTGAATCCGATGTTCCCATGACTTTTGGTGGCACAACTGATCCGACTTGCTACATCGAAATTAAAAGCGTTGGCTCAATGACTCCGGATCAAACCCAGTCAATGAGCCAAGATTTTTGTCAGCAAATTGAACGATCGCTGCATGTTCCGGTCAATCGCATCTACATTGAGTTTGCCGACGCGAAAGGGTATATGTGGGGTTGGAACGGTGCGACGTTTGGCTAATGTCGGAAAAAGGGTCTAAAGAACACCGAATCATTGCCGCTTTGGTAGATTGAAATCCGCCCAAAGCCAAGAAACTGACCATACGCGGGTTCACCCTGCGGAAACGCTGTGACTCCAAACAGATAAACACCACCTGTAGATGGGTTCTGATACGGGGAAAGCGCGATCGTGACTCGTTTTCCAGACGGTACGGGTGGATTGAAATTCACCGTAATCGCTTTGGTCTTTGCGTCCTGAGTAACTTCGCTTAATCCAAGTTTAGTCCGTGAGTTGCGATCGCCCTCGAAAGCTTCGGTATCTTTGAGATTAAACCGAACGCGATCGATGCCTTCATCTTGTGCGATCGTGACTTTCTGCAAGGGTTCTCCAGAGTTTTCTGGAACATCTAGCGTAAAGTAATAAGTCGCACTCCAAGCGTAGACGTAGTTTTGTGTGCTAGAAGCGCCGACTAATCGAGGCGGAGACGTGAAATAGGTTGTGCCGCGAACTTGAACGGCTTGGGCTGGAAGCGCGACGCTGGACAACACAGAGCCTAAGACAATACCGAGCGGCACAACAAGATTGCGTACAGCGAAATGGCTTTTCATAAAAGGGGTTCAAAGCAGTATCTTCAGTGTAAACGATTCTTTTTAGACCCAAATCTTGCTGAAGTTTAAGTCAAGGTTAACTTGGATTAACTTCGGTACTGAACCATTAAAAGCGATCGTTCTTCCAGCTAGGAATGCTAATTTAAATGCAGACACAGAGAGATATCTCCTCAATCTCTAACACCACCACTTTGAGAACTGTGTCTCCGTCTCAAAGCCCCTGCAACTCAATGTCCCACGATTTCGATACGTTGCTGATTAAGTTCGTACTGTTAGATTTCAAGGAGGAAATTGTATCTCTTCTTAAAAGTTGCAGGATTTCAGTCCACCTCGATTCACATTACTTTCGTTTTCGATTAATAAAGGATCTAGCTTATAAAAACTAGATCCTTTGTTTTTGCATTCTCTAGTTTGCAAAGTTTTTTATCTCACCCTAACCTCTACCAAAGAGATTTGTTAGTCTGAACTTAGAACACTTCAAGCATAGGTTTAGTGATGGCTGTCGCTTCAAAAGCCGATTTTAGATTTGTCGATTGGCGCAAAAGTTTGGTTCTCGTTCTTGCATTTTGGCTCAGCAGTAGCGTCTTGCTTGATTTTGTGATCATGCCAAGCCTTTTCGCGGCTGGAATGATGACGCAGCCTGACTTTACAACGGCTGGATACGGAATTTTCTGGGTGTTTAATCGGCTAGAATTGCTTTGTGCTGCCTTTATCTTGACGGCTGTATTAGTGCGTCAACAGTTTGAAAAGACTCCAATTTCACTCGCGCTTGCAGGAACTTTGTTTGCGATCACGATCGCTTGCACTTACTTCCTATCTCCACAAATGAGTTCGCTCGGATTGAACCTGAATCTGTTTGAACCTGCTCACATTCCCGCCGGGATGAATCAGCTTCATCTCACCTACTGGATTCTCGAAGCGGGTAAACTCCTTGCAGGCGGCTGGCTCCTCAAACGCGAATTTTAAGTAAGTTTGGATGCGGTGAACTCCATTAAAAAAGCCTCCAATACTGGAGGCTTTTTTCTATTGTGCGGTTTCTTCATCGCGACTAAACCACAATAATCGAATCGCTAAAATCAAAAACCCGATCGCGGCAATAATCTTTGTCCACTTGGTCGGAAGTAGGTGCGCCGTTCCTTCTCCCAAAACCACACCGATAAAACTGGCGAGAATCAGAGCAGTGACGGTTCCAAGAAAAATTGCTTTCGCCGAGTTATTAGAGTTGCTGCTGAGTGCGATCGCGGCAAGCTGGCTTTTATCTCCCAACTCCGCCAAAAACACTGTCACAAAGCTGATTCCCATTAATCGCCAGTCCATGTTCTACATCCTCACCACGTCTAGAACCAATAGCGCCGCCACCAGAAGCAAAATACATCCGGTCGCTTTCTCCAAGGTTCTCGGAGAAATGTTCTGACACAACCACCGTCCGACAAGAACGCCGACCAAACTGGTTGCCACCAGTGCAGAAGCCGCACCCGCAAACACAACCCAGGGCGCATGAGATTGGGCACTCATTAGTAATGTTGCGACCTGCGTTTTGTCTCCAAGTTCCGCGAGGAAAATTGTGATAAAGGTCGAACCGAACACGCTCAGAAAGTGTGACTTTGCTTTCGCGGGTTGAGTCTGTTCGAGAATCAGCAATTCTCTCGTGTCGGTAACAGGTAGGTTTGTAGAAGACATGAATTTGCTTTCATTTTCTTTTCATTATCTAGCACTATACCCGGAATTCGAGATTTTTGCTAGATGCCAATTTCCCGCTCAAACTTCAAGAGTTCCAAACTGCGATCGCCGTACACGGCTTCGATTTGTTCGCGGCAGCAGTCGATCGCGAAATCATTCAGTTCTTCTGGCTCAACTCCGAACATTTCCTCGAATGTTTCAGGCGTAACGCGACAGAAGCGGGGGCGGTCTTCGTAGATATTGCATTCGCGCGTCATTTTGTTGAAATTGACGCACCAGCCATCTTCGCTGACCATGCTGAGATAGAGATGGAGATCTTGGGGATTTAGGTATTCTTCTAAACCGGGTCGATCGCTTGGATCAAGGTTGCAGCACGCCCCACAATATTTGATGCAGCGCCAGGTTGCCATAATTGCCGCTTGAAAAAGAACTTCTCTATCTTCTCGCTTTAAATTGGGTATTGCAACTTTTAGGAACTTATGGTTATACTAGATGAGTTGGGAAATCAACGCGGGGTAGAGCAGTCTGGTAGCTCGTCGGGCTCATAACCCGAAGGTCCATGG
>CAXTDB010000015.1:0-21977 GCA_964242045.1 uncultured Leptolyngbya sp.
CTGAACCTCGACTAATTCCTGTAGAACAAGCGCTAGAAATTCGCATAATCGAGCGGACGATCGACGTATATATCAACAATGGGCGTGAAGTGCTATTCACAGACACGCAGCGCCCATTAGAAGCGCGCGGTAGCAAAGCAGTGATCAAAGCAAAACGACTGCTTGAAACGGCTTGTATCACTTTGAACGATCGGCTTCAAACTCGCCCTTGGCTAGGTGGAGAAACTTTCTCGCTAGCTGATTGTACTGCTGCTCCCACACTGGCTTATCTGCGGTGGGTCTACAGCTACACCAAGTTATCAAATCTCACTGCTTATGTTCAGCGATTAGAAGCTAGACCTTCGGTTGCCCGCGCTTTTCGTGAAGGTCACGACCAAATGAAGCAAATGTTATCTGAGCTTCAATATCCTTTATCTTGAGGTCTATGTTGTGATATCTACGATCGAACGACTCAACCCGTTTCTTCCCGAAGTCATTGCCGATCCTTATCCGGTTTATCGACAGTACCGCGAGAGCGATCCGGTACATTGGGGCATCACACCGAATCCGCGCTTAACTGGGACTTGGTATGTGTTTCGCTATGCGGATGTGATGCAAATTCTTGATAGTCCTAAGTTTGGGCGCGAAGCTCAGAAAGTTCGAGGCGATGATGCTGGATCACCTGTTCCTGCTGCGTTTCAGGGATTTCGATCAATGGTCAGCAATTGGATGGTGTTTCGTGATCCACCCAATCACACCCGATTAAAAACATTAGTCAACAAAGTCTTTTCTCCAAGAGTGGTTGAGAATTTGCGTCCTGCGATCGTTGAGATTGCAGATGGTTTGCTCGATCGCATTTCAGCTAATGGCGCGATGGATTTAGTTGATGAGTTCGCGTTTCCGTTGCCCGTGATTGTGATCGGAGATCTTTTAGGCGTTGATTCAAACGATCGCGCTTTATTTCGAGAGTGGGCGTTAGCATTGCAGCATGCGAGTGCTTCTCGACTGACTCCTTCTGCTGAAATTTATGCTCAAGCAGAGCAAGCGACTCAAGGTTTTATCCAATACTTCAGAAACGCGATCGCACAGCGCAAAATTGAACCCCGCTCGGATCTGATCACTGCTTTATCCAAGGCGCACGAAGCAGGCGATAAGCTCAGCGATGAGGAAATTTTAGCCACTTGCATTCATCTGCTTACCGCAGGACACGAAACCACGATCAATCTGATTACAAAAGGAACCCTTGCACTGCTGCAAAATCCAGATGCAATGCGGAAACTGCGATCGCATCCTGAACTGATGCCCAACGCGATCGAAGAACTGATTCGCTACGATAGCCCAGTGCAAATGATCACGCGCTGGGCGTATGAAGACATCGAGATTGGCGGTAAGCTGATTCGGCGCGGTGATCAAGTCGGATTGATGTTAGGGTCAGCGAATCGAGATGTCGATCGCTTTGACAATCCAGATCAACTCGACATCACACGAGAAGATTGTAAACACTGTGGTTTTGGCGGTGGAATTCATTATTGTCTTGGGTTCGCGCTAGCTCGTGCCGAAGCACAAATCGCACTCAATGTTCTGATCAATCGATTACCTAGACTTCAATTAAATAATGAGCCTGTGAAGTGGGCAGACAACATTGTATTTCACGGACCTCAACACCTACGAGTAAACTTTTGACACCTTAATTCTATGAGCATTACACAAGGTTTAACTAGAATGATCCTGTACATCCAGGACATGCAGACCCAGGTTTGTTTCTACCGCGATGTGTTGGAGATGAAAGTACAATTTCCCGCTGGACTGGAAAGCTATCATGATCAACCCTGGGTAGAGTTTGAAACAGGTGAATGTAGTCTTGTCTTACACATCCGCCCTGATATTCCAGAGAGAGGTCGATCGAAGCTTGCCTTTAGTGTTGATGATGTCGAAATCGCGCATAAACTTTTAACGCAACGGGGCGCAGATCTAAGTCAGATTCATACTCGTGTGGATGGATTCAAGGTTGCCGATGGATTTGATCCAGAAGGAAATCCATTTTGTATTTACAGTAAGCCGTTCGACCCTTATGGCAATCCTACTTAACTTGTGAGCATGAATTCTGCCCTCACCCTAACTCTCCCTGGAGAGAGAGACTAAGACTCTTGCTCCCTTCTCCCTGAGGAGAAGGGTTGGGGATGAGGGCAATCCGAGTCTGTAGCTCATTCACGAGCGTTCTATTCAGCCAGTCATCGATCGCCAAAGTTCGGACAAGCACTCAGGAAAAAGTGAACTAGATATGAAAATCAACGATCGTTTGGAACCTTGCAGAGCGCATCGAGTTCCTGCTTTGTCACATCAAGCTATTCCAGATATTGCACCGAAGCACCGCGATCAGACTGGCTCAACATTCCAGCATGATACACTACAGCAATTCTGGCTGCGATCGCAAGGCATCTGGTTTTCTAAACTCGCGAAGGTTGTGGTCAAGCTACTAGACTCAAAAGAGCTTATACCCATCTGCCAGCTTCATCAACTCGACCAAGTGGAATTTGGCATTCGGATGAGTTGGGAATATTACACCCAGCAGGGAGCCGATCAGATGTTGTGGTGCGTGAGTTCTCAGCAGCCAAACCTGATTTTTACCGACAAAATTCCAGGCGAAGATAGACCCCAGGTTCTGCACTATCAAATGTCGAATCCAAATCATCTCGTGATGAGCGTTAGAGCGTTTGAGGAAACGATTGTTTTAGAGAATGATGCGCGTCGATCGCGAGAACTTCGACACGCAGGAAAGCTAGCGAGACGACTTTGGGAACATAAATTTAATCCTTGATTTTTAATGTCAAACTTGCTCGTCTAAGTGCATAACTTGAACTTCTACAACGTGAAAACCCAAAGACAATGAATCCGTTTCAACGTCAAACTCACTCAACATTACATCTCATGCAGATCGGAGCAATCTCAAAATGGCATCCCATGATTTCCTGCACAATGATTGGCACGTCGTAGCAACCGCAGAAGACCTGCAACCCGAAAAACCATTCAAAGCGCGCTTATTAGGCGAAGATATCGTTCTATGGCGCAATCGTGATCAAGTTCTTGCATGGCAAGACCGCTGCCCGCATCGCGGAGCTAGTCTGGCACGCGGTTGGGTCGAGAAAGATACCTTAGTATGTCCCTATCACGGTTTTGCGTTTGATGATCAAGGTCAATGTGTCCGAATTCCATCTCATCCAGAACTGGCAATTCCAGCGCGATCGAAAGCCTGTGTCAAAACCTTTCACGCTCAAGAACACTACGGTTTGGTGTGGGTTTGTTTAGGAACCCCACAGCACGATCTTCCTTCGCTTCCAGAATGGGACGACCCGAACTACACTAAATATTTCTTTGGTCATGCCCTGCACCAATCGAGCGCACTGCGAACGTTTGAAAATTTCCTTGATGTCAATCATCTCCCCTTCGTGCATCAAGGAACTTTAAGCGATCCGAATAGTGCAGCGATCGCTGGAACC
Source organism: uncultured Leptolyngbya sp. (assembly GCA_964242045.1). Lineage (GTDB taxonomy): Bacteria > Cyanobacteriota > Cyanobacteriia > Leptolyngbyales > Leptolyngbyaceae > Leptolyngbya. Next base: position 3,477 of record CAXTDB010000015.1, read on the forward strand.
TACGAGGTTGATGTAAAAGATGATGGTATCCACATTCATGATGTTGTTGCTTGGCAAGTCAGCAACGAAATGACTGGAAAAGGTAACGCAGATTCAGGAAGCTATCACATTCCGCGTCCGCTCACAGTCTTCTTTCGTCGCGGCACAGTTCAAGAACACATGGTGATTCTGTTTACGGTAACACCGATCGATGAAGAAGTCAGTGTGGCTTGGCGATGGATGTTTCTCAATCATCACGTTCCAGAGCAAGCGTTTCGAGAAATGACCCACGCGATTATTAATCAAGACATCGAAGCGATCGAGTCTCAAACTCCGCGTCGCCTGCCGCTCGATTTGCAGGCTGAATTTCATTTACCGAGCGATCGCACCACAATTACTTATCGCAAATGGCTGAAACGTTTAGGTGTTACTTTCGGCGCAGTCTAGCTTATTCAATGGAGTACAGAAACGATGATTGAACAATCAGAACAGAAAGCTTGTCCTTATCATCTCGGACAAAGCTTTCAACCCTTTGTAAATCCCCAACTCGATGATCCTTTCTCATTTTACAAACAGGCAAGATCTGAAGAACCTGTTTTTTATAGTTCGCTGTTTGATGCTTATGTTCTGACTCGCTATGATGACGTTCTCACAGTTCTAAAGGACACGACACGATTTTCTTCAGCCGATAGTCTTCATTCGATCATTAACTACACCCCTGAAGTGATTGATGTCCTACGGCAAGGATTTCCTTTCGTGTCTATGATTACCAGCGATGGTGACTTGCACAAACGTTTGCGCGCTCCGTTTGCACGAGTGTTTGCTCCAGATCAGCTTCAAGTAATGGAGCGATCGATTCATGCCGTTGCCAATCGATTGATAGATAGCTTTATTCACGACGGACGCGCAGATATTCTGTCTCAGTTTGCTTATCCACTAACGCTCGAAGTGATCTTTACGATTTATAGCGTTCCACTGGAAAAAATGGCAGCGGTTAAACAATGGAGCCACGATTTAACCGAATTGTATTCTTCACAGTTAAATCCCGATCGTCAGATTGAATGTGCCCGCAGTTTTATTGCTTTACAGCAGTTTTTAGCAGATTTGATCGAGCAACGACGAATGTCCCCCGGTAACGATTTGATCAGTGAAGTCCAGAATAGTGATTTGTCGATCGCTGAATTAGTTCATCTTCTGATTGAAATGATTGTTGCAGGGCATAAACCCACTGCGAATCTACTCGGAAATACCTTAAGACTGTTGTTAGCGCATCCCAAACGCTGGCAAGCCCTGTGTGACGATGCTTCTCTTATTCCTGCTGTGCTAGAAGAAGGTCTTCGATTCGATGCCCCGACTCAAGCTGTGATTCGTACTACGACTGAAGCCGTTTCGTTTTCAGGCGTATCTATTCCTAAAAATACCCGACTTTTATTAGTGTATGGTTCTGCAAACCGGGATGAAGCACACTTCGATGATGCTGAACGCTTTAACATGGAGCGCTTCAAGCATCAAAGCATCAATCATCTCGCATTTAGCTACGGAATTCATCGCTGTGTGGGCGCTCATTTAGCCCGTCGAGAAGGACGCATCGCCTTAGAAACTTTGGCTTCAAGACTGAAAAATCTGCGACTCTGCTCTGACCAATCATTCACCCATGTTCCCACTACCTTAAACCGAGGATATGCCAACCTCATTCTAGAGTGGGATGCTGATTAACTCTACACTATTGCACTTCATTCACAAACTATCAATGCTACAACTCACGACCCCCAAACGCCAAACGCTGCCCCCTGGTTCTAGTACCGCACCTTGGCAGACCGCTCAATTCGCTACTCAAACCTTTCGATTTCTGCAAGATTGTGCTGTTCGATATGGTGATCCTTTTACGGTTCCAATGACCGGAACTAAGGTTGTCTTTACGGGCAATCCCGCAGGCATTCAGCAGATTTTTACCGCTGATCCAAATCTGTTTGATACAGTCACAGGTGCAAATGTTGGGATTGCGGTCGGTGAAAACTCTTTGTTAGTGCTCGGTGGAGTTCGGCACGATCGAGAACGCAAGCTAATGATGCCCGCATTTCACGGCGCGCGCTTAAGCGCGTATGGTCGATTAATTCAGGCAATTACCTTAGAACAGTGCGATCGCTGGCAGCCAGGTCAAGCCTTGAATATGCAGCAAGAAAGCCAAGCGATTTCTCTAGAAATCATCATTCAGGTGATTTTTGGGGTGCGGGATGGCGATCGCGTCGAGCAGTTTCGTGAGATTGTGGCAGAATATCTCGAAGCCTTTACGCCAGTAATTATCTTCTTTCCCGCACTGCGTCATTTCTTTAACGGATTCGGGATTTGGACAAGGTTTGAAGCAGCGTTAGCAAAATTCAATCAACTCCTCGATCAAGAGATTGAAACTCGTCGAAGCAATGAAACTGAAGGAGAAGATATCTTAAGTATGCTGCTTGCTGCGCGCGATGAGCAAGGTGAACCGATGAGCAGCGAGCAGATTCGCGATGAACTTAAAACGCTGTTACTCGCAGGACATGAAACGACTGCATCTTCGATCGCCTGGGCTTGCTATTGGATTCACCGCACATCGAATGCTTACAAACAGCTTCAATCAGAGTTAGAGCCGCTGGGAACCCTTCCTGATCCGCAAGTTCTCATCAAACTTCCATACTTAAAAGCAGTGTGTCAAGAAACACTGCGAATGTGTCCGCCTGTCCCGTTTGCTGTTCGCTTGCTCAAACAGCCTTGGACATTTTGCGATGTAGAACTGCCTTCTGGAGTCGGAGTCGGTGCAGCAACGGGAATTACTCACTTTGATCCTGAAATCTATCCTGAGCCACACAGCTTTCGTCCAGAGCGATTTCTCGATCGCCAATACAGCCCGTATGAGTATTTCCCGTTTGGTGGGGGATCTCGGCGGTGTATCGGAGCCGCTTTTGCACTGTATGAGATGCAGATTATTTTAGGAACCGTGCTGGCTCGACACAAACTATCTCTCGCGGATTCACAGCCTGTTGTTCCGTCTCCATTAGGCTTTGCAATTACTCCGAAAGGTGGCGTAAAGATGGTTCATCAAGAAAAACATTAAACGTTGGGAATCGAATGATTAAATGAGGCATGGCAGCGCTATGTCTCATTTTTCTTTGAGAGGTTAAGGAAACTGTGTGCATATTTCATTGAAGTAGATCGTGAAATAATCTCGGTGCGAACAGCATCACGATTTGACAGTTTTTACAGGAGAAACCAATCATGGCAAGACAACTCTTACAAAACGGTGTAACGGGTACAGAAGTCGAACAACTTCAAGCGGATCTAAACAAGTTGGGATATTCCCTCACCGTAGACGGCACATTCAACGAAGCAACCAAAGCTGTAGTCATGCAGTTTCAAAAAGAGCGCAACTTGACAGTTGATGGAGTCGTTGGACCTGAAACCGGAAAAGCGCTAGGAATGGCTCTTGCTTAAATGCTTTGAATAGTACGATCGCTCGTTTTCGCAAACAACGGGCGATTTCTCTCTCACTTCAATCGCCATCACTCAAGGAGCAAACCAATGTTAGGAACACTACTAAAAAACCTAAAAATTAGCGCAAAGTTTAATGTGTTGTTGATTCTCGTGTTTCTGGTGGGCAGTTCATTGAGCGGATTGGCGCTAGAACGGGTGCTGACCCAAAATGCTGAAGCTGCGATCGTAGACGAATCAACAGGCTTAATGGAAATGGTCGATGCTGCAAGACGATATTCACTAGAGCATGTAACACCCCTTCTCAAGCCCAAATTAGAGACTGAGCTACGATTTCTGCCAGAGGTCATTCCGAGTTTTGCCGCTAAATCCATGTTCGAGCAGTTCCGCAAAATCGATACCTATAAGAACTATGCGTACAAAGATGCGATGCTCGATCCAACCAATCTGAAAGACAAAGCAGATGACTTTGAAACTCAACTCGTGCAGAACTTCCGCAACCAACCGGACTTAAAGCAAGCGTCTGGCTTTCTTCCTGGATTTGAAAATCGATTGTTTTATATCTCTCGACCGTTGGTTATTACAAATCAGGCTTGTCTGCAATGTCACTCCACTCCCGATCGCGCTCCCAAAAGCCAAATCAGAGACTATGGCAGCGAGAATGGTTTTAACTGGAAGCTGAATGAGCCTTTGGGAGCCAAAGTCATTTATGTTCCGGCTGAACAAGTCTTTGCGACTGGAAAACGCATTTTCTCGATCGTCATGGGCATCGTTTTAGGAGTGTTTGCACTGGTGCTTATCATCATCAACGTTCTACTCAAAACAACCGTAATTCGACGGATTAAAAACATCGCAAGAACCGCTCAGAAAGTCAGCTTGGGAGATATGGAAGCTAATTTCAAAGAAAACTCGAACGATGAGATCGGAGTGCTGGCGCAGGCATTCGATCGCATGAAAACAAGCTTCGGTTTAGCGATGAAATTCTTGAATAATCAACAGAGCTAATTTCATCGCTCTAAGCTGCATAACCCACAAAACTGAACCGTGTAGGTCAACAGTAAGACTCGATCGCTTAAATTTCTATCCCACTCACACACAACCTCGATCGCTATGAACTCGAACACCCCCAATACAAGCAATCTCTTTCAGGACAAAAACTTCTACATCATTAACGCGGTTACACTAATCGCGATTATGGGAGGCATTACGATCGCTCCTGTCCTGCCTTCTCTCGCAGCGACTTTCAAAGCCACACCGAATCAGATTGAGCTGGTTATGTCCGTCTTTCTCGTGCCTGCTGCGATCACAACTCCGATTTTCGGTGTGTTAGTCGATCGGATCGGTCGCAAGCAAATTCTGGTTCCTTCGTTGCTGCTGTTTGCGATCGCGGGTGGCTTTGCTGCCTTTGCTCAAGACTTTAATACGCTGCTGCTGTGCCGATTTGTCCAAGGAGTCGGCGCGGGTAGCTTAGAGCTAGTCGCACTCACGATGTTTGGTGACTTGTATCGTGGCAGAATGATGGTTGCAGTCATGTCTTTTAACGCTGCAATGATCGGCATTAGCTCTACGTTTTATCCGTTGATCGGCGGTGTGCTGGCTGCATTGAATTGGCGCTATCCGTTTTTGCTGGCGGTGATTGCGATTCCGGTGGCGCTGTTGGTGTTGATGGTGCTAAAGCTGCCGAGAATACCGAAGGCGGCTCAATCGGTGAGTTTGAGTAGCTACTGTAAGAAAACAATTCAAAGTGTCAGTAGTCGAGCAGTGTTAGGATTGTTTCTTGCGATCGCGGCTGCGTTTGTGCTTGACTTTGGCGCGATTATTACCTACATCCCAATTCTAGTCGGCGTTTCCTTTCAAAGCGCGGCATGGGTCGCAGGCATCATTCTCGCGAGTAAAGCCATCTCGATGTCATTGATCGCGGCTCGATTAGAAGCATTAACCAATCGATTCTCTGCGATTGCATTAATCAAACTCTCGTTTGTGGTGAGCGCGATCGCGTTTGTGATTGTGCCTTCGATTCACAATGTCTGGTTACTGACGATCCCAACGATGTTATTTGGTATCGCTCAGTGTTTAGCTCTGCCGTCGAGCCAAGCATTACTAGCGGGGCTTGCTGCTCAAGACGCGCGCGGCGGCGTGATGGCGCTCAACTCAACCGTTCAAGCAGTTGGACAAGCTTTAGGTCCGATTTTAGCAGGAGCGGCATTTAGCCTTTGGGGAATGCAGGGTGTGTTTTTTGCTAGTGCAGGTTTCGCTCTCGCCGCATCAACAGTGTTCAATTACTTAGTGTCTCCGAAACAAACGATCGCGTTTCCCAAAGCTCAATCTGCAATTCATCCTCAATCTGCAATTCATCCCCAATCTGCGATTCACGGCTTACTACCTGAAGAAACTGTTCCTGAACCTCAAGTTAAAACTGCTACAACACAGCCCGCAAGACAACCTGCAAGTTCTGTGGCTCCTAATTTACCGAGCTATACAGTTCCTCAGAAGCCTGTTCCAGTTCACACCATGCTTCAGGTTCAGAAAGCGCAGTTATTCAGCACTGCAACAAACACCACGATCGCATTACCGTCCTATCTGCCTGTGATTCATCTAGGCAAACCCAACAATCGCGTTCCGCCAGATATCGATCTTTCTGGCTTCCCGAATGCTCAAGTAATCTCGCGGATTCATGCAGATATTCGAGTTGAGGGAGACGACTATTTTCTGCAAGATGCGGGCAGTGCCAATGGAACAATTTTGAACAATTATCCGCTGTTGCCGGGCAACTGGTATAAGCTACGGTCAGGCGATCGCATTAGTTTCGGTAAAGGGCAACTCGTTCAATTTTTGTTTCAGATTGCTGAGTAAATCAGCACACTAACTTCGGAATAAGGAGCATCGGGCGATGTTGGGAAAAGTACTACACGGGCGATATCAAGTGTTTCAGGCATTGGGAAGTGGTGGATTCGGTCAAACCTATGTAGCGCGAGATCTGCACCGTCCGGGATATCCGAAATGTGTGGTCAAGCATCTAAAACCCAACACTGACAATCCGAAGTTCTTGAGTACGGCAAAACGGTTGTTTAATAGCGAGGCAGAAATTCTAGAACAACTCGGTAAACACGATCAGATTCCTCAGCTTCTAGCTTACTTTGAGGAAGAACAAGACTTGTTTTTAGTGCAAGAGTTGATCGAAGGGTATTCCCTGGAAACCGAGCTTCTCGCGTCTCCACAATGGAATGAAGCTCAGGTGATTCAGCTTCTGCAAGAAATTCTACCGATTCTGGACTTCATTCATCAGCAGAATGTGATTCACCGCGATATTAATCCGAGCAATCTAATTCGACGACAGCCCGATGGCAAACTGGTACTGATTGATTTTGGCGCGGTGAAGCAGATTCAAACTCAGCTACAAACGCCACAAGCACAGCCCGCGAGAACGGTGATTGTTGGAACAATGGGCTATATTCCGCGCGAACAGTCGCTCGGTCAACCGAATGCCAGCAGCGATATTTATGCACTAGGAATGCTGGCAATTCAAGCATTAAGCGGACTACATCCGAGTCAGATTGAAAGTAATCCACAGACCGGAGATGTGCTCTGGCGACAGCATGTACGGATTAGTCCTGAATTTGCTGAAGTTCTGGCTCGAATGGTTCCAGCGAACTATCGTCATCGTTATGGTTCTGCGATCGAAGTTCTTGATGCTCTTCAACAGTTTAATCAACCCGTCCGAATTGCTCCAGCAATTCCATCGATTCAAGATACTGTTCCCAACAAACCCATCACAAGACCTTCTAATGGCTCCGATCGCATTCTTGAGCAGGCTTCTCAGCCGTGTGACGAACAATTTGTGCGGCAGTGTGAGCAAGATTTAGCGGAGTTTGTCGGGCCGATCGCGACTTTCATTGTTCAAAGAGCAATCAAATCTTATCCGCAAATTTCTCGCTTAGAGTTTGTTAGGATTGTTTCCGCCGAAATTAGCGACAATCCGCAAACTGCACAGAAGTTTCAGCAGCGGATTCTTTCTGGAATTCTTCAGTGAACGGTTTGCGTTTTTGCTAACAATACTTTGAATAGATCGCAATGAGTCGTTGATGCTTCTAACGGCTCATTTTTTTATGCAATTAAGCGAACACCCTTGCATAAGTTTCATGGCTTATCCGTGTGAATGATCAAGCTACAGCTTTCAAGAACATTTAGACCTTTACTCAGGAACTTCACCATGAAACGACTTGCTTCCAAATCAAACCGTAGAACCAAAAAGCCCAACCACCTGTTTGAGGATCGAAACTTGCACATTATCATCGGTCTTACACTCACTGGAATTCTCGGTATCGTGAGCATTACACCAACACTACCGACGATTGCAGCAGCACTCAACATCTCGCCTGATCAAATTGGCTTAGTCGTCGCTATATATGTCATACCGATTACGATCGGAGTTCCAATCTTGGGCGTGGTGGCTGATCGAGTCGGACGAAAAGCAGTAATTATTCCGTCTTTGATCTTGTTTGCGATCGCAGGTGTGCTTTGCTCGACGGCTCAAGACTTTCACGCTTTGCTAGAATGGCGCTTTCTGCAAGGAATTGGAGCCGCGAGTTTAGAATTATTAGCCCTGACTCTAATCGGTGATTTGTATGCAGGTGAAGCAGTGGTTCCAGCAATGGCGTTTCTTGCAGGAACGATCGGCATTAGTACCACGGTGCTTCCACTATTGGGGGGTGCTTTGGCTGAATTGAACTGGCGCTTTGTGTTTCTACTGCCGCTCGTTGCTATGCCGCTTGCTATCTTGGTACTAACCACGTTGAAGCTACCCGTTCAACTGAAGCCCGAACAGAAATTCTCGCTCAAAAGCTATGTGAAAGATATTTGGAGCAGCATTAGCAGTTTTCAAGTTCTGGGGTTATTGCTCGCGGTAGTTTGTGTGTTCATGCTGCAATTTGGTCCCTGCTATATCTATATTCCGATGTTTGCAGGAACGGTCTTACACGCAAGAGGTGAAGTGATTGGAGTATTGCTCGCAAGTATGCAGGTGTTTCTAGCGATTTTTGCTTCACAGCTTGGTCAACTCTCTCGCAAGATGAGCGAACCGACGATGATCAAAATTTCTTTCTTGCTGTTTGCGATCGCGTTCTTGATCATTCCATTCACAACCAACGTCTGGATGCTGTTGATTCCTTGCCTTTTACTCGGTACGGCTGAAGCCCTGTCTCTTCCTCCGACACGAGCGCTGCTCGCTAGAATCTCGCCGGATGAAACTCGCGCAGGTTTTATGTCCGCAAATGCGATGTCTCAATCGATCGGTCAAGTCTTAGGTCCGGTTCTCTCTGGTGTTGCTTTTGGATTTGGCGGAATGCAGGGAGTATTTTATGCTTGTGCTGGATTTGCTTTGTTGATGATGGGCGTACTCTACCTTCTGTTAGCTCCGCAGCAAATGACAAAACCGACTCGCACAGAAAAACTTTCTTAATGGATTAGGGGGTCGGTTCTTGCCTGCCCCGAATTACTATCTGGATCATCATTGAAAATCTTGAGAGGGTACTGTGAAAATTTCTCGTCGTTGGTTTCTAACCTTACTGCTGCTCTCCGCTTGTAGTGCGAAATCTATGTCCAGCGCAGGAACAACGCTTACCATTGGAACGATCGACGATGATCAAAGTGCTAAAAGTATCGAACAGTACGATCGCTTCAAAAGCTATCTCAAAGAGAAAACGCAGTCGTTGATTCAAATTGAGCCTGTGTTAAATGAAGATCAAGCCCTCGATCGCATTCGCTCAAAGTCTTGGTCTTTAGTGTTTGCACCTCCGGGTTTAGCTGCGATCGCAATTTCTCAACATCAATACATTCCGCTCTTTCCGCTCAGCGGTGTGCAGAACTTGCGATCGGCGATCGTGGTGCGCGAAGACAGTCCAATTCAATCATTGCAATCTCTAGCTGGAAAGGTTCTCGCATTGGGAAAACCCGGTTCAGCAACCGATTACTATTTACCTTTGTTTAACTTATACGGTTTGACGCTAGCAGAACTCTTGATCACTGCAACACCGAAAGAGATTTTAGCAGCGATCGCACAAGGAAAAGCAGCGGCAGGAGCAATTTCTGTTGCCGAATTTAATACTGCTCGCGATCAGATAGATGCTGCAAAGTTTCGCATTTTATTTGTTGATCCTCATTCTGTTCCACCGGGCGCGCTGTTGTTAAGTCCGGATTTAGCACGCGATCGAGCAGATAGTTTGCGTCAAATTTTACACCAGGTCGATTCTGTGATGGCGACGGAGGCTGGATTTGTCACCAATGCGGCAGTACCAGATTATCAATACTTAATTTCGGTAGTCGAGCGAGTGCGATCGATTTTTCCAGGAGATGCAGATGCGACATTGCTTCAACAAAAGCCGATTCGCTTATTTAAGCAAGACCATTTGAAGACATAATACAAGTCATTTGCGGCTCGATCGAATCCGCATAGACTAAAAGACGCTGCATTCAAGCTCGAAGTTTAATTTAGTTCGCTCTATCCAAACCATGTTTCCGTGGAGACTTATGAACAAGCATCTATTGTTTGGATCGATTGTGCTGTGTACCATGCTTGCAGGGTGTGAACTGATTCCAACCCTCAAAATGAATCTAGTGGCAGTAGACGCTCAATCGCTTGCCCAATCTCCAGCCCCGTCCCCGACTCCTGATCTAGTCGCTCAAGCCCTCGATCGAGGTGATGTCGCTGAAGCGGTTCTACAAATTGAACGTCGATGGAAAAAACAATTCGAGGACTACTTCCAAGGTAAGTTTACAACTCAAGTGCTTCCTGCTGTGGAAATTGCGCGATCGCTCGATCAAATTAACCGTCGTACCGGGCGCAAATCCGCTTTGCTGTATGCGATTCCCAGCGATAACCATTTAGATCTGATGCTAGTGACCGCCAGCGGCAAGCTGCTTCATCGCCGCATTCCCGCAGCAAATCGAGCAGCATTAACTAAAATGATGCAAGCCTTTCGCATGGGGGTTGTTCGGGAAGATTCAGACCCCGATGACTATCTCAAACCCGGTCAACAGCTTTATCAATGGATCATTGCGCCTCTAGAGCCACAGCTACAAGCAGAGCGCGTGAACCAATTGATTTTCTGCTTAGGAAGCGGGTTACGTAGTGTTCCAATGGCTGCTTTACACGATGGTAAGCAGTTTTTGATTGAGAAGTATAATCTATCCTTGATTCCAGCTTTTAATTTGCTCGATCGACAAGCGCGAACTTCTCCCCAAACGAGAATTTTGGCGATGGGGGCATCAACGTTTAACAATCAGCCACCGCTGCCTGGAGTCCCGATCGAACTTTCTACGATTACCCAACCGCCGTGGCGAGGAACTGCACTGCTGAATCAATCGTTTACGCTTGCAAACCTTAAAGCGCAACGGGAGAAGTTTCCGTATGGCATCGTACATTTAGCAACGCATGCAGAGTTTGCACCAGGCGATGTTAACCAGTCTTACATTCAGTTTTGGGATCAGCGACTGCGGCTCAATCAGCTTCAAACGCTAGAGTTGCAGAATCCACCTGTGCAGCTATTGGTATTAAGTGCTTGTCAAACCGCGCTCGGCGATCGTCGAGCAGAAATGGGCTTTGCTGGACTGGCTGTACAGTCTGGGAGTAAAGCCGCGATCGCGTCGTTGTGGTCGGTGAGTGATTCGAGTACGTTGCTGCTGATGCAGGAGTTTTATCGAGAGTTGAAAATTGCTCCGGTGAAAGCAGACGCGCTTCGGGATGCTCAAATCAAGATGATTCGTCATGCTGATCGTATTCGATCGCAACTACGCGATCGTCGGCTTGCCTCAGAGTTAGCCAATGAGAATTTAGCGCATCCCTTTCACTGGGCAGCCTTTACGCTGATTGGTAATCCTTGGTAGAGTTCACCCGATCGACACCCAAGCCCGCAATACTTCCGCAACTGTCCAAGCTTGCGCCACACATCCATGCGGCATCATCGGAGCATCGCCATCAAAGATTTCGCTGAGGCTGCCGAGTCCTTGAGTGCGGAGATGATTTGCCATCGGTTCGAGAAATTCTCTCGCTCTCGCTGAGTCGCCGTACACCCGATAATGCGCGATCGCATAAGCGCCAATCAGCCAGCCCCAAACGGTGCCTTGATGATAAGCTGCGTCGCGCTGAAGGGGATTGCCTTCATAGCGTCCGTGATATTTTGAATCGTGCGGATCGAGCGATCGTAACCCGTAAGACGTGAGCAGCGATCGCGAACACGCATCGACCACTCCTTTTTGCTGATTCTGAGTTAACGGACTTTCTAGAAGCGAGACGGTAAAAATTTGATTTGGACGCAGAGCAGCATCGTTGCCGTTGGGGGTATCGAGAACGTCGTAACAATAGCCTGCATCGGCGTTCCAAAAGCGCTCGAAGCGAGCGAGAACTCGTTCTGCCATCGCATCATATTCGCGATAGGGCTTTCCGGTTAAACGGGCGAATTTTGCGATGATGCGTAAGGCGTTGTACCAGAGGGCGTTGACTTCGATCGGTTTACCAATCCGAGGAGTTACGACCCAATCGCCGATCTTGGCATCCATCCAAGTCAGTTGCGTTCCCGGTTCTCCTGCGTAGAGTAATCCGTCCGCAGAATCTAAATGAATGTTGTAGCGAGTGCCGCGACAATGCCAATCGATAATCTCTGACAACATCGGAAACAAATCGTCGATCACATCATGATCATCAGTGGCGTTGTAATAATCGAAAATCGCAATGAAATACCATAAGGTCGCATCAACGGTATTATATTCAGGAATCGCTCCGGCATCAGGAAAGCGATTCGGAAGCATTCCTCGATCGAGATATTGAGCAAACGTATAGAGAATCGATCGAGCAATTTCGACTCGTCCGGTGGCAAGGGTTAACCCAGATAAGCTAATCATCGTATCGCGCCCCCAATCGCTAAACCAGGGATAGCCCGCGATAATCGTTTTACCATTCGGAGGACGATTAACGATAAATTGATCGGCTGCGAGAACGAGTTGGCGAATCCAAGCCGGAGAAGTTTCGACTTGTTTAACGCGATCGAGTCGCCAACAGTCGAATAATCGTTGCTCATGATTGCGCTGCGATCGCAGTGCCGTTTCACCGTCGAGATTCGGAGTCGCTTCGGTGCTGGTGACAAAAGTAAGCGATTGACCTGGATACAGCGTGGCTTGGAACGTAGCAATATGCAAGTGATCTTCTCGATCGCTCAGTCCTCGATCGCGTTCAAGCGCGAGATCAAATCCGTAATACCAATCGTGCCTTGTGGTAACGGTTGCACCCCGACAAAAAAGATAAAAAGGAGTCGCTTCGGAATAGGCAGAAATCTGTAAACCGTTCTCGATCGATTTAGTTTCCATTTGCCAATCGTTACTCGATGTACTTCCGTGATAATCCCGATAGTTAACGAGAGCTTTGCACGATAGCGTTAACGGCTGTGTTGAACGATGTAATTGGTAATGCACATAAGTTGTATTTTCTCCCTGCTGCATCCAAATTCGTTTTTCTAAGATCGCATCGCTGCAAGCATAGCGCCAAACTGGAACGGTTCCTTCGAGAAAGAAGCGCTCGATATGACGATAACCCTGGGGTTCAACAATGCCGTCTGCCCAACGATTTGTGCTGAGCGGGTAAACATCTTCACCGTAGCGAACCGATTCATCGAGCTTTGTTGTGAGGAGAGTTCGATCGAGCGGCGGGTTCAACGCTGCGATCAGCAAACCGTGATAGCGACGGGTGAGCAATCCAGCGATCGTACCCGAAGCGAATCCGCCGATTCCATTTGTGACCAGCCATTCTCGCGTTTCGGATGTTGGCAAGATGCCACAAATTTCCCGTCCAAAATCAATCACCATAAAAATAATCCAGCCAGCCTCATGATTCTAGAAGACCGAATCGAAAGGGATCAGCTTTTACTATAAGAAATTCGGATTTCAAGTCGGGATCAGGGTCAATCTTGAGAATTAGGTAATTTTTTCGATTGAGATCTAAACTCAGACATGACGTTTGGAGATGAAATGTGACACCCATCCTTTTTGTCACGGATTTAGACCACACTTTGGTCGGTGATGACTTTGCACACGAGGAACTGAATGAATGGTTATTAAAAGCTCGATCGATAGGTAGCAAAATTGTTTATTCAACAGGTCGATCGCTGATTCGATACCAGGAACTCGCGACCGAAGCTCCATTGTTTGAGCCAGATTTACTGATTGCCTCGGTCGGCACTGCGATTTATTCGCGGCTTGATAGTACGCCCGATTCGGCATGGCAGCAAAAATTAACCGCTGGATGGGATCGCGATCGCGTCACCGCAATTACGGCGCATTTCGCAGACTTAGTGCTTCAAGCTGAAACCGAACAAAGTGCATTCAAAGTAAGCTTTTTTCTGACTGAAGAAGCGGCGATCGAACTTCTTCCTCAGTTAGATCATTTGTTCAAACAGCAAGGGTTAGATGTGCAACTCATTTATAGCAGTGGACGCGATTTAGATGTATTACCGCGTCATGCGAATAAAGGATCAGCCTTAACCTTTGTGCGACAAACTTTGGGATTTGCGCCAGAACGCACGATCGTTTGTGGCGATTCTGGAAATGATATTGCACTCTTCGCGGCTGGATCAGAACGCGGCATCATTGTCGGCAATGCACAACCGGAATTGCTGTCTTGGCATCGCGATCATCCGACTCCAACTCACTATCTCGCAAAATCTCACTGTGCTGCTGGCATTCTAGAAGGGCTACAATACTTCGGCTTTCGCTAGAATGAATTCATGATTGGTTATCTCAAAGGCACGATCGCGGCAATTCAAAAAACGACGAGCAATCGCGTCACTCTCACGCTAGAAGTGAATCAGATTGGCTATGACTTGCAGATCGTGCCGCGCTTGCTGCAATCGCTTCCGTCTGAAGGGGAAGACGCACAGATCTTTACTCATTTGAATGTGCGTGAAGACCAAGTGACCTTGTTCGGATTTGGATCGGCAGCGGAACGAGATTTATTTCGACAATTGGTAAGTGTGAGCGGAATTGGTCCGCAGTTGGCGGTGGCATTGCTCGATACTTTAGGGCTACAAGATTTGGTGCAAGCGATCGTGTCTGGCAACACGCGATTATTATCTCGAACGCCAGGAGTAGGAGCAAAAACCGCAGAGCGAATCGCTTTAGAACTGAAAACCAAGCTTTCCGAATGGCGGCAACAGTCAGGAATTGTGGTGACTCCAGGTGCGGGTCCAGCGTCGAACATTCTCGAAGATGTGGAAATGACGCTGTTGGCTCTGGGCTATACCGATCAGGAGATTACCCAAGCACTTCAGGCAGTCGGACAAAATACTGCGTTATCAAAATCTGGAGATGCAGAAGCTTGGATTCGACAAGCGATCGCCTGGTTGAGTCAATAACGTCGCTGAAAGATGGTTTCGATCGCCCTTCTCAATCCGTCCAAATCGGTTAGCTCGATCGATTGCACCAGCCCCGATTCGATCAGTGGAATCGCTCGATCGTCGGTCGGTTCTCCACGCAAGCCTGCCGCTAATAAATTTGCTGTCCGCCCAGTGTGATCGATCGTAATTAACGGACGCAATGCCGCCACGTTTTGCAGTGCATCTTCCCAGGTCACCTCTCCCCCATTGATTAAAACCGTCACCGAAGGCGCAGTTTTTGCGATCTCAGTCGCGATCGCTGCCATCCACTGAGATTCAGCCCCCCAGTCTGAGCCGGGGACAAGGAAAAAATGCGAATGATGCGGCTCTAATGGTGCAGCCGATTCAGAAGACGCGCTTTGATCAGGTAAGATTGCTAGTCCGATCGGAGTTACACCAATCAGCGGAAATGTGCCCTTCATCCGCTGTTTGGCTTGTCCCATCAACTGCATAACTCCAGTATCTGTTCCGCCATCAATCACTGCTGCTTGCCACTGTTGCGCGATCGGAGCTAATACCGCTTCAAACACTTGTGTCACTCGCGCGTAATCGGTGGCGCTTAACTTGCTTGCACCGCCAACTAACACCAGAACCGGACGATCGTGATCAATCTGAAGCGCGGCGATCGCGGCGCTAATTTGTTCTAGGGACTCTAACTTTGCGATCGCGGCACTCAATTGCCACGAGAATTTAACTTGGGGTGGACATTTCCAAATTCTAGCCCCAAAACGAAAACTTCAAGCATTCCACTCTCGACGCGCCTGTTTGATCGCAGAAATGACCTGCATTGGCAAGAATACCGTAAATGTCGAGCCAACTCCGACGATCGAATCAACCCCGATCGATCCCCCGTGTAATTCAACAAGCTGCTTCGTCAATGCCAGTCCTAACCCTGTACCTTCATATTGACGATGGTACGAGGCATCCAACTGCTGAAACTTTTGAAACAAAAACGATCGCTGATGGCTCGGAATTCCGATGCCTGTATCTTCGACTTGTAGAATCGCTGTTTCGCTACTGACTCGGACTCGCATTGTGACGCGCCCTTGGGCTGGAGTGAATTTGATCGCATTGCTCAGAAGATTGAGGCAAATCTGCTGAACCCGCTGCGGATCGGCTTGAAAGAGAAAATTCTGCGATCGATCCGGCAACAGTTCTAATACGAGTTCAACTTGTTTGTTGTCTGCTTTTTCCTGAAGCTGTTGAATCAAGCGCTGAGCGAGTTCGGCAAGGGAAAACGTTTGAATTTGCAGAATCGTTCTTCCAGCTTCGACTTCTGATAAATCCAGAATGTCATTAATCAACGCCAGCAAGTGTTCGCCTCGGTCTTGAATCGTTTGCAGATACTCCTGCTGCTTTTGAGGCGTGAGTGTATGGTGAGTTTCTTGAATTTGATAGCGTAGAAGGGTCGAAGCCATGCCAATGATCGTGGTTAAAGGCGATCGTAGTTCATGGCTCATCGTTGCCAGAAATTCTGATTTTGCTCGGCTGGCAGATTGAGCAGCAATCAGAGTATCGCGGAGTTCTTGAGTACGATCGATAATGCGTTGCTCTAGCGTGCTTTTTTGCTGTTGCAGTTCGATGTAGAGTTTCGCTTGATAAATCGCGATCGCTAAATGTTCTGCAATCCGCCGAAGTAAGATTCTTTCTCGATCGCTCCACTGGCGCGGATATCGGCACTGATGCACAATCAGCAGCCCCCAAAGTTCCTCTTGCACAACGATCGGCGTAACGAGTTCGGCTTGAATGTCGACCGCTGAGGACTGCTGTAACAATGAAGCTACGGTCGAAGAGGATGTTTGTCCGTTGTTTGTCCAACTGCTTGATTCGCGCTGTTTTTTCTGCAGACGTTTCAGGCTAGCAGCACTGTACTCATTCATTACATTCAAAATCGAGGGAATCGCATCGCTACTGCGCGATTCGTAGGTAATGCCGTCGAGATTCGGCGTAATCGCTTCAGCGATCGTGATGCTATCAAGGTCGATTACACAAGAAGGAGCCGGAAAGTTGAATTGATAAATGATTAATCGATCGGCTTCGAGAAAGTCTCGCACTTGATGCACTGCGGTTTCAAGAATCACAGGCAGATTTAAGCTGTGTCGAATCAGCGTGGTCACTTGATTTAGCAGGCGTTCTTGCTCGACTTGATGAGCAGAATCTGACTGCGATAAGATTTCGATTAATTTCAGCGTAAATTCACTTTGACGATCGCTCTTGTTTTCCTTCAGCGAAAAGGGTAGTTTCGACGAATGGCTGAGTCGGCTGAGAAATTCAGCGATCGCGATTGGCGAAAACGTTAGCTCTAACTGACACTGTCCATTATCAATCGGTGTTGCCTGTATCAGCGCGCTGAAGTCGGGCGATGCCACAAGCACAAATCGTCCAGAACATTGAGGAAACTCGGCTTCTGTATACGCGATCGCATCCGAGCTAACCATTTGTTGAAGCAAGCTTCCGACTTGGTTAAACACCGCCCAGGAAGAAGTTTGATGCAAGTGATCAGTCTGGAAGCTAGGCATATCCGGGGAAGCAGGCGAACGTAGAATGAAGCAATCAACTTTACCGCAGCGTATTAGGCATCATTTATCTGAAAGTACTTCTATTATCAGTCTGATTTCCGATGACCTGGACTTTGTAAAGGTGTCCTTAATTTGGTGATGAGTATGTCTGCAATTCTATATGTGACTTAACAGTTTAGGATCTCTCTAAAGTTGAGAGTCGATGCGATCGTTTCCCAGCCCAATAAAACAGATTTGCGCTCAACTCCCTAGCGAAATCCGCCTATGATGCACGTCAGAGTTTACAGCCACAAAAAAAGAGGCGGGTTAATCCGCCTCTGCTTTCAATCAATCGATTAAACCATCTTCAAGCTTGGATATTCAGCTAACAAATCATCGCGGGTCAGCACATCCCCTTCTGCTTGAGGAGTCCACAGCACTTCTAGCGCCAAAAGCTGATCGCTCGAAACACTGCCTAACTGACTCAGCGATCGACGCAAATCTTCAGCGGTGTTAATCGTCGGAAGCTGTAACTTACCTTGAGTTCCCACCAGCAGCGTCACGACAATATACTCGCCCGAAGCTTCTGCCAACGCTCCACCTTTTTCGGCAATCGTCATCGCGCTCGACGAAGCTTGCTTCAATTGGCTATTCACATTCGAGAAGGTTTCCGCATTGAATTTACTGCGTTCGCTTAGCGCTAAACGATTAAATTCGGCTCCGGCTGCTTCTAATCGCGCTTGATGCGATTCGGCAGTCCCATACACCCAATACTGAGGATTGCGTAACAGAGCGAGCGAAGCTTCTTGTAGCACTTGCGCCAAGCCTTCCGAAGTTTCTGTATCCGCACGCTGACCGATACGATCGAGATCCGCTTTCAGTTCTCGCGCTTGCGCCAACAGTCCGACTTGCACCTTAGCAACAGAAACAGTCGGAGTACTGTAACCAAGTTCACCCCCGTCATCGTTTGCGCGTCGGAAGGTATTGACTAAGAAACTCGCCAGCGAGATCAAAATCAAGATCGAAAATAGTCCACCAAATCCGCCGCCTGTTCCAAAGAACGGGAAGTAGACAAACGGGAAGAATCCACCGCCACCACCGGGATAGTATCCGCCTCCAGGTGGGGCATAAGTCCGACTGGG